>NZ_JBVIPD010000003.1:471366-556224 GCF_055578235.1 Streptomyces sp. NPDC033136 | reverse complement strand
GGTTTCCCCTCTTGGGTTCTCCTCCCTCTTCACCCTCCGCCTGAAACCCCCCACCCCCCCCCCCGGCCCCCCCCCCCCGTTCCCCCCCCCCCCCCCCCCCCCCCCCCACCCCCCCCTCTCCCCCCCCCCCCCCCCCCCAGGACGGCAGGAGCCTGGACCAGTTGCGGGAGATGGGCGTGCTCGTGGGGTCGTATGAACCGCACCAGCCGAAGACCGGCGGGGGAGCGGAGTGTTTTCAGTGGGAGGAGGCACTGGAGCTCTTGGAGGGCAGGAGCGCAGATCTCTTCGGACGGTGATCGGGGGGGGGGCGAGGCCAGCGCTCCTGGACGTCAGCCGGTTCTGTCCGTCCAGAGGTCGTCCGGACAGAACTTGTCCTCGGGGGCGGGTCACCGGCCCGAGCCCGGGCGAGGCTCCTTGCCCTGTCCCGGCAACAGTCGCAGGGCGAAGGCAGAGCCGTCGGCGTGGACGGAGACCGGACCGCCCCAGTCCTTGTCGAAGGTGAGGCTGGGGCGGACGTGGCGGCTCGCGTGGACGAGGGCGCGGTACTCCTCGATGTCGCCCCTGGCGAGGAGTCGGAAGAAATCCTCGTCCACGCCGGAGAACGCCTCGACGCGGGGGCCGTTGAGGCGGAAGACGTGGTCGGTGCCGACGTACTCGTTGCCGAGGAGGGTGTGGACGGCGTCCTGGATGCTCATGCTGGCCGCGTGTTCGAGGCCGGTGAAGCGTTTGCGGCCCTGCCGGTCGGTCAGGTGGCGGGCCGTGGCGTGGCCGGAGCCGGTGCTTGGCCCCGCCTCGCTCGTGAGTTCCACGCTGCCGAGGGGCCTTGGGCGGGCGGCAGGCAGCGAGCCGGCTTCCGGGGCGGTCGAGCGCCGACCAGCCGAGGACCAAAGGGACCGTGTTCCACGAACCAGAGCGATGCCGGTGCCCGACAGGTCGGTGCGTGGAGGCACATCGTCCGTGTGCAGAGTGGTCTCCCGCATCTTTGATGGCTCATCAGGTAAGTCAGCATCCGGTCAGCACGAGTCGCCGGGCTTTCCCGGGGGATTGCCTGAACAGGCGCCGGTGCGGCGCGAAAGCCCAGGCGTGAAGCCGTCTCGCCCGAGCGGAGCGATGTTCCTCACCTTCCTCGACCGGCGTGTCCCGGTGTACAGTCGAGACCGCCCTTGACCTGCAAAAAGCTGGCAGGGAGCCGTCTTCCAGGAGTCCAAAGTGCTGCGTACTCTGTTCAAGTCCAAGATCCACCGCGCCACCGTCACCCAGGCCGACCTGCACTACGTGGGATCGGTGACCATCGACGCCGACCTGCTCGACGCCGCGGATCTGCTGCCCGGCGAGCTCGTGCACATCGTCGACATCACCAACGGTGCCCGGCTGGAGACGTACGTCATCGAGGGTGAGCGCGGATCCGGCGTGATCGGGATCAACGGGGCCGCCGCCCATCTCGTCCACCCCGGCGATCTGGTGATCATCATCAGCTACGCCCAGGTGACGGACGCCGAGGCGCGGGCACTCACCCCCAGGGTCGTGCACGTGGATCACGACAACCGGATAGTGGCCCTGGGCGCAGACCCGTCCGAGCCGGTGCCGGGCTCGGACCAGCAGCGCAGCCCGCAGGCCGTCAGCGCCTGACCGACGTTCGCGGAAGGAGCGTGTCCATGAGCGAGCCGGAGATCCGTGACGACCGGGCGGCGGGCAGACTGGAGGCGGTGGCCGGTGGTGAAGTCGTCGGCCGCATCGAGTACTTCGTGCTCGAGAGCCCCGAGGGCGCCCTCGTCCCCGTTCACACGATCGTCGAGCCGGCCCACGAGGGCAAGGGCATCGCGGGTTCACTGGCCCGCGAGCTCTACGCCATCGCCGGACGCGAGAAGAGCGCGGTCGCCCCGCTCTGTCCCTATGTCGTCAAGTGGGCCGAGCGTCACCCCGACGAGGCGCCGCCGGCGGGACAGGGCCTGCTGACGGCGGCGGAGGAGTGGCTGAGGGCCCGTCCCGGCCGCTTCTGAGGGCCGCTTCCGTCACCCCTGCCCTGCCGCCCCATCCCGCTACCCCACCTGGTCCCCTCGCCGTCCTGCGGGGGAGTGACTGTGGAGGCGGGTGCCGGGTAGGCGGGGAGTAGTCCAGAGCCGGAGTCGACCGACTGGCTGGAGGACCTGATGACCAATCCGTACCCCGACCCCGTGCCGCCGGCACCGACACCGGGCCCGGACCCCCAGCAACCGGAGCCGCCGGGCCCCGATCCGGTGCCCAACCCGCAGCCCCCGCCGGGCCCGGAGCCGACCCCGCCTCCACCGGCCCCCACACCGCCGCCGGGCCCGACCCCGCCGGCCCCCACGCCGCCAGGCCCGACTCCGCCGGCACCTCCGGGTCCCGACCCCGTGCCGGGTCCCGACCCGTCCCCGATCCCCCCGGGACCGGAACCCGTACCCAACCCCGAGCCCGGGCCGCCGCTGTCCTGAGGCAGGGCACGACGAAGGGGCCGGTGGACAGCCCAGCCGGGCGCGTCCACCGGCCCCTTGCCGGTCCTGGGCGCGGAGGGTGCCTACGCGGTGACCTCCGACCGGTCCCCGCCCCACAGCGTGTGGAACGACCCGTCCCGGTCCACCCTCCGGTACGTGTGCGCGCCGAAGTAGTCCCGCTGCCCCTGCGTCAGCGCCGCCGGTAGCCGCTCCGCGCGCAGGGCGTCGTAGTAGGCGAGGGCAGCCGCGAAACCGGGCGTCGGAACGCCCTGGCGGGTCGCGGCGACCAGCACCTCGCGCCAGTCGTCCTGGGCGTCCGCGATCTCCTGCGCGAACGTCGCGTCCGACAGCAGGCTCGGCAGATCCGGACGGGTGTCGTACGCCGCGCGGATCCGGTCCAGGAACGCCGCGCGGATGATGCAGCCGCCCCGCCACAGCGCGGACACGGCACCGAGGTCGATGTCCCAGCCGTACTCACCGCGCGCCGCGTCGATCTCGTGGAAGCCCTGCGTGTACGACACGATCTTCGACGCGTACAGCGCCTGCTCCACCCGGTCGGCGAACGTCCTGGCCTCGGCCTCGCCCATCGGCTTCGCCTTCGGGCCGGCCAGCCCGCGCGAGGCTTCGCGCAGTGCCGCGTGACCCGACAGCGAGCGCGCGAAGACCGCCTCCGCGATGCCGGACACCGGCACACCCAGGTCCAGTGCGATCTGCACGGTCCAGCGGCCGGTGCCCTTCTGCTCGGCCTGGTCCACCACGACGTCCACGAACGGCTTGCCCGTCTCCGCGTCCACGTGGGACAGCACCTCGGCCGTGATCTCGATCAGGTACGAGTCGAGACGCCCCTGGTTCCAGGTGCGGAAGATCTCCGCGATCTCGGCGGGGGAGTACCCGGCGACGTCGCGCAGCAGCTGGTACGCCTCGCCGATGAGCTGCATGTCCGCGTACTCGATGCCGTTGTGCACCATCTTCACGAAGTGCCCGGCACCGTCCGGACCGACGTGGGAGACACACGGCGCGCCGTCGGCCGCCTTGGCCGAGATCTTCTCCAGCATCGGGCCCAGCGAGTCGTAGGACTCCTTCGGGCCGCCCGGCATGATGCTCGGGCCGTTCAGCGCGCCCTCCTCGCCGCCGGAGACGCCCATGCCGACGAAGTGGATGCCCTGCTCGCGCAGCTCCCGCTCCCGGCGCCGGGTGTCCGCGAAGTGCGCGTTGCCCCCGTCGATGATCATGTCGCCGGGCTCCAGCAACGGCGCGAACTCCTGGATCACCGCGTCCGTCGGCTCACCGGCCTTCACCATCACGACCAGCCGCCGAGGCCGCTCCAGCGCCGCCACGAAGTCCTTCGCGGACTCGCACGCGACGAACTCCCCCTCACCGCCGAACTCCTCCACCAAGGCGTGGGTGCGCGAGGGCGTCCGGTTGTGCACCGCCACCGTGTAGCCGTTGCGGGCGAAGTTGCGGGCGAGGTTGCGGCCCATGACCGCGAGACCCGTGACGCCGATCTGCGCTGTACTGCTCATTCGGTTCGCTCCTAAAGACCTCGGTATCGGTGCCGCCGGGCGTACCCGCCGGCATGGTCCGTCCGACCATCCTGACGTGCCGCCCACCCGCTCGCACGCGCGGGTCGTGCGACGCCGCGCAGGCAGATACGCACGGAAGACCCCGTGCGACTCAGCCGGCGTACGCGCCCCCGCGTACGCCGCACCCGCGCACCGTGCGGCGTACACGGGGCACCGCCGAGGCGCACGTCGCGCAACAGGGGCCTCATACCAGCCACTTGGGCTCCCGGGCGGCCGATAGCCGTCTTGTTCTGGCCGGTTCGCAGCGCTTACTTTTGCCCCTCCTGACGCATGTCTAGGGGGGCAATCGATGGCCGTACGCGGCCGGCACCGCCGGTATCAGCCGAACAGGATCAACCGCGCCTCACTCACCGTCACGGCGGGCGGCGCCGGCATGGCGCTGCCGTTCCTGGGCACCGGCGCCGCCCAGGCGGCGGACACGGACACCTGGAACAAGGTCGCCGCCTGCGAGTCCAGCAACAACTGGAGCATCAACAGCGGCAACGGGTTCTTCGGCGGGCTGCAGTTCACCCAGTCCACCTGGGAGGCCTACGGCGGCCGGTCCTACGCGGCCCGCGCGGACCTGGCCTCGAAGGACCAGCAGATCGCCGTCGCGGAGAAGGTGCTCGACGGGCAGGGCCCGGGCGCCTGGCCGGTGTGCTCGGCACGGGCCGGACTGACCCGGGACGGAGGCGCGCCGGACATCCGGCCGGCCACCGAGCGCACGAAGCAGAAGGACACGAAGCAGAAGGACACGAAGAAGACCTCCATCGAGGACGTCCGGCCGCAGTCCACTCCGCAGTCCCGGGCGGGCAGCGCCGAGATGTACACCGTGGTCACCGGCGACACCCTCTCCGGCATCGCGTCGGACCAGGAGGTACGGGGCGGCTGGCGGGGACTGTACGCCGCCAACCGCTCGACCATAGGGGGCGACCCCGACCTGATCGTGCCCGGCCAGCGGCTCGCGCTTCGCGCCGAGGGCGCCACGAAGACGCGTCCCGCGCCCAAGTCGGCCGAGACGGTCAGGCCGGCACCGAAGAAGCCGTCCCCGGACCGTCAGAAGGAACGCGCCAAGGACAGGTCCAAGGACCGGTCCACGGACCGGGCCAAGGACGAGAGCAAGGAACGCGCCGCACGGTCCACGGCCACCCGGCAGGGCCTCGTCGCCCCCGTCAGCGCTTCCCTGGGGACGCCCTACCGCAAGGCGGGCTCCTCCTGGTCGCAGGGCTACCACACCGGCATCGACTTCCCCGTGCCCACCGGCACGTCCGTCAAGTCGGTCGCCGCGGGCAGCGTCGTCAGCGCGGGGTGGGGCGGCTCGTTCGGCTACCAGGTCGTGGTCCGGCACGCCGACGGCCGCTACAGCCAGTACGCCCACCTGTCGGCGATCTCCGTACGGGACGGGCAGACGGTGAGCGCGGGCCAGCGCATCGGCCGCTCCGGCTCCACGGGCAACAGCTCGGGCCCGCATCTGCACTTCGAGGTGCGGACGGGGCCCGGTTTCGGTTCGGACGTCGACCCGGTGGCGTATCTGAGGGCTGGCGGCGTCAGGATCTGATACGGGTACGGCGCCCCTCCACCACGGGCATCGGGACGTACGGGATCGCGTAGAAGGGCACGTAGGAGAGCGGGCGTTGGTCGTCGGAGGGCACCGACGGCTCCCCGCTCTCGTACGCCGCGTCCGGAGCGGGAGGCACCGTCGGCCCCGGCACGAGCACGTCCTCGACGAGCAACCGCCCACCCGCGGCCACCGCGTCCGCCCCGGCCCTGGCCTCGGCCGGCTCGGGCAGGCCGCCCCGGCTCCCGGGCGCCGCGTCCACACGCCCCGGAATCCGGGCGCCCACTTCCGGAATCCGGGCGCCCACTTCCGGAATCCGGGCGCCCACGCTCTTCGGCACCCCACCCCCGCTCGCACCCGCACCCGCGGACAGGCTCACCACGGCCCCGCTCGCGGCGCCCACCGTCTCCGGCAGACCCCGTCCGCCCACGGCTGTCTCCTCCGCTCGCCCGGGAAGAACAGGCGCCGTCACGAAACCCGCGTCCGTGAAACCCGCGTCCGTGAAACCCGCGTCCGTGAAACCCGCGTCCATGGGAACCGGTCCGGAATCCGCGGCCCGCGGTCCGGCCTGCACGCTCTCCGGCTGCCCGTGCGCGAGCCGCTCCGTCGTCAGCAGGATCAGGCCGCCAGCCGCCACCACTCCACAGCTGAGGGCGAGCGCCGTACCGGTCGTGCCGTAGCGGAAGGTCTCGCCGAACATCGTGATGCCGACCGCGGCCGCCACCACCGGGTTCACGACCGTCAGGGTGGCCAGCGGGGCCGCGAGGCCGGCACCCCGGTAGGCGGCCTGCGAGAGCAGCAGGCCGGTCGTGGCCAGGACGCCGATCACCGCGAGGGACGGCACGTCGGCCATGGACACGCCGTCGGTCCAGTCGACCGCGACGGTCTTGGTGAAGACCGAGGACATGCCGAACGCGATACCCGACGCGGTCGCCAGCAGCATGCTGCGCATCGCTGGATGCCGGTGGGCGGCCCGGGCGGCGATCATCAGGGTCACGACCACGCCCGCCGTCACGAGGGCGACGGCGACCCGCTCCGCCGTGCTCAGCGACTGCGCGTCGGACGCGGCGACCAGGGACAGCAGACCGGCGAGGCCCACGGTCGCCATGATCGCGCCCCGCCAGGCCGTGGCACCGGCCTTGCGGCCGACGAACAGCGCCGCCATCGGCAGGGCCACCACGATGGTCAGCGCGCCCAGCGGCTGCACCAGGCTCAGCGGGCCGTAGGCCAGCGCCACCACGTGCAGCACGCCGCCCAGACCGTTCAGCGCGACCGCCGCCCACCAGCCCGGCCGGCGCAGCGGGGCGTACTGCTCGCCCGAGGACTCCGCCACCCGCTCCTGTACGATCGCCCCGCCCGCGTAGGCGAACGCGGACACCAGGGACAGCAGGACGGACAACGCGAGGGCGCTCATCGGCTGCTCCTCAGCGTCAGGCGGGGGCGCTCGGCCCGGCGCGGCGATTGGTCGGCTTTCATGACCAACACCCTGCCGTGTCCAGGTCTTCCCGTCGTCGTCCCTGAGCACTCATTGGGCCCTACTGCCGATGGAGTACGAGGGGGACCCCGTCATCCCCAGGGTGGGCGACGCCGGTTGGGGGCCACCGGGTCGCGTCCCTTAGGGGCCTTGGTACTACTGCTCTTCGTGGACCTCGACCCCGACCTTGCCGCGCTCCGCCCGCTCGGCGCCTTCTTCGTGCTGCGCACGGCAGGAGCGTCGGCCGGGTCACTTCCCACTCTCGCACAGGCCTATGCCGCCACGTCATCCAATCTGTCCGCACATTCCCTGATTTTTCGTGTGCGGAAGGTGGCGAGCGCCCTGCGCGCGCCGGAGCCGCGCGTCGCCGCGTCCGTGGCCCACCAGGGGCTCGCGGCCCGGCTCTGGTCGATCACGCTGGCCTGCGCCGCGCTGTACGGCCGCGTCCCCGACCTCGACGCCCGGCGCCTGCACTGGGACCCCGACGGCAGTGCCCCCGACGACCTGTGGACGGCCGGCGTGAGGCCGCTGGCCGGGGACGCGCCGGCCGTCGCGGACGTCGTCCTGCACGGCCACCTCGAACCCCTGTCGGCGGCCCTGCGCACCCACTACCGCCTCGCCCCGGGCCTGCTGCGGGGCAACGCCGCCTCCGCCCTGGCGGGCGCCGCCCGCGAGCTGGACCGCTGGGCGCACCGGCACGGCCGCAGGGACGTCGCCGTCCGGGCCCGTTCCCTCACCGCGGAACTTCTCGCCCACTCCCTGCTCGCCGGCGCCGGAACCCTCACCGGAACGGCCTTCCGGCGCCGCAGCTGCTGCCTGTACTACCGGGTGCCCGGCGGGGGCGTCTGCGGTGACTGTTGCTTCACACGACCGCCTCGCTCTTCCCCACGCGCCCCTTCTGGGTGACCATGAAGGGGAACGGCCGCTGAGAGCAGGGAGTTGCGGGTGCGAGTGGGACTGCTGACCCGGGAGTACCCGCCGGATGTGTACGGCGGCGCGGGGGTCCATGTGGAGTTCCTCGCCCGGGAGCTCAGACCGCTCGTCGACCTGGACGTGCACTGCTGGGGCGAGGGCCGCGCCGACGGCGTGCTGCGCCACCGGCCCTGGTCCGCGCTCGACGGCACCAACGACGCGCTGCGCACCTTCTCCGTCGACCTCGCCATGGCCGCCGCCCTCGAAGGCCGCGAGCTGGTCCACTCCCACACCTGGTACGCCAACCTCGGCGGTCACCTCGCCAGACTGCTGTACGGCATCCCGCACGTGATGACCGCGCACTCCCTGGAGCCGCTGCGCCCCTGGAAGGCCGAGCAGCTCGGTGGCGGCTACGACCTGTCGAGCTGGGCCGAGCGCACCGCGATCGAGGCCGCCGACGCGGTGATCGCCGTGTCCGGAGCCATGCGCGAGGACATCCTCGGCTGCTACCCGGCCCTGGACCCGGAGAAGGTCCATGTCGTGCACAACGGCATCGACACAAGCCTGTACCGGCCCGACCACGGCACGGACGCCCTGGACCGGATCGGCATCGACCTCTCCCGTCCGTACGTGCTGTTCGTCGGCCGGATCACCCGGCAGAAGGGCGTGCCCCACCTGCTGCGCGCGGTGCGGGACATCGACCCGGCCGCGCAGGTCGTGCTGTGCGCGGGCGCCCCCGACACGCCGGAGATCGATCGGGAGTTCCGGGAACTGTTCGCGGAGCTGAGCGAGGTCCGCGACGGCGTGTTCTGGATCCCGAAGATGCTGCCGCGCACGGAGGTCATCCAGCTCCTCACGCATGCCGCGCTGTTCGTCTGCCCCTCGGTGTACGAGCCGCTCGGCATCGTGAACCTGGAGGCGATGGCCTGCGGCACGCCCGTGGTGGCCTCGGCGGTCGGCGGTATCCCGGAAGTCGTGGACGACGGCGGGACGGGCCTGCTCGTCCCGCCCGGCGATGGCTTCGAGGCGGGTCTCGCCCGGGCCATGGACACCGTCCTGAGCGATCAGGAGGCCGCCCGGCGGATGGGCGAGGCCGGGCGGGAGCGCGCGGTCGGCGAGTTCGGCTGGGGCGCGGTGGCCCGCCGTACGGTCCGGCTCTACGAGGAGATCGTCAAACAGGCTTAGTGCGTGCTGCTCAGGGGCAGGCATCGGGAAATCGGCGTGAGGGGAGCGGCCATGCGTGGTGGTGGTCCTTCGGTCCTGGGGATCGTTCTGGCGGGCGGCGAGGGCAAACGGCTGATGCCCCTGACCGCGGACCGTGCCAAACCGGCGGTGACCTTCGGCGGCACGTACCGCCTGGTCGACTTCGTCCTGTCCAACCTCGTGAACGCCGACGTCCTGCGCATCTGCGTCCTGACGCAGTACAAGTCGCACTCGCTGGACCGGCACATCACCATGACCTGGCGGATGTCCAACCTGCTGGGCAACTACGTCACGCCGGTGCCCGCCCAGCAGCGCCTGGGCCCCCGCTGGTACCTGGGCAGCGCCGACGCGATCCTGCAGTCGCTGAACCTGATCTACGACGAGCGCCCCGAGTACGTCGCAGTCTTCGGCGCCGACCACGTCTACCGCATGGACCCGCGCCAGATGCTCGCCCAGCACATCGACAGCGGTGCGGGCGTGACGGTGGCCGGGATCCGGGTGCCGCGCACGGAGTCCTCGGCCTTCGGAGTGATCACGCCGGGCTCGGACGGCCAGACGGTGGAGCGCTTCCTGGAGAAGCCCGCCGACCCGCCGGGCCTCGCCGACGACCCCAGCTGCGTGTTCGCCTCCATGGGCAACTACATCTTCACCACCAAGGCCCTCATCGAGGCGCTCCGGCGGGACGCGGAGGACGAGGCCTCCGTGCACGACATGGGCGGCTCGATCCTGCCCCAGCTCACCGACCGGGGCGAGGCCGCGCTGTACGACTTCAGCGCCAACCACGTGCCCGGCGAGACCACCCGCGACCAGGGCTACTGGCGGGACGTCGGGACGCTGGACGCCTACTACGACGCCCACATGGACCTGATCGCCGAGCGCCCCGCCTTCAACCTGTACAACCGCAGCTGGCCCATCTACACGCACTCGTACCAGCTCTCGCCGGCCCGCTTCAACGCCGGCGGCATCGCCAGTGAGTCCATCATCAGCGCCGGGTGCCTGGTCCGCGGGCAGGTCACGCGGTCGGTGCTGTCCCCGGGCGTGGTGGTCGACCCGGGAGCCGTGGTGCAGGGCTCGGTGCTGCACGACAACGTGCACATCGGCCGGGGCGCGGTGGTGCGCGGCGCCGTCCTCGACAAGAACGTCGAGGTGCCGCCGGGCGCGACCATCGGGGTCAACCCGGAGCGGGACGCGGAGCTGTACACGGTGTCCAAGGGCGGCGTCATCGCGCTCGGGAAGGGTCAGATGGTCACCTGAGGCGGCGGCCCGGCCCGCACTCCCACACCCTCGAGGCGACCACGTTCTGACAGAACTCCGACTTCGACCACTCGAGCAATCGAGCACTACGGCGGCTCCCGCCTCCTCGCCGCCGTCGGACCGAGCCCGGCGGCGGCGAGGAGCGCCGTCCCGCAGTCGGCGTTCCGCCTGCCCGCCCGCTCGTAACCGCTCTGCGACCGCTCGACGCACCAGCCGCTCACCCTGGAGTACCCGCGCCCTACGACCGCGCGGCGCTGCAACCGGACACGGACCGGCTGAAGGCCGCGCACGAGGCGTTGGTCCATGACGCCTCCCGGGTGACTCCCACGGGGTGCCCGGCCCCGCAACCTGTGCTGGACTGACCGCACATGCACCATAAGTCCCGCCCCTCTCCTCGGGGCGGGACTTAATCCGCTGTTAACTGTACGTAGCCTGATCGTGCTTGACCGTAATCGGCCGGGGCGATTGACTGCTGGCCCACCCGTCGTCGACGCGAGGCAAGCCCTTGACTGCTGACCTGCTCGCTCCTCTCGACCTGGCGTTCTGGAACCTCGAGTCCGCCGACCACCCGATGCACCTCGGCGCGCTCGGGGTCTTCTCCGCGCGCTCGCCCGCCGCGGGCGCCCACGCGGCGGACCTGCTCGCGGCCCGCGCCGCCGGTGTCCCCGGACTGCGGATGCGGATCCGCGACGTGTGGCAGCCGCTGCCCTCCGCCCTGCGCCGCCCGCACGCCTTCGGCGGCGCGGCCCGCGAACCGGACCCGGACTTCGACCCTCTGCACCATGTGCGGCTGCACGCGCCGACCGCCGACTTCCACACGGAGGCAGGCCGGCTGATGGGGCGTCCGCTGGAGCGCGGCCGCCCACCCTGGGAGGCCCATGTGCTGCCGGGCGAGGACGGGGTCTGTTTCGCGGTGCTGTTCAAGTTCCACCACGCCCTCGCCGACGGGCTGCGGGCACTGACCCTCGCCGCGGGCGTCATGGACCCGATGGACATGCCCGCGCCCCGGCCCCGCCCCCCGCAGCCCCCGCGCGGCCTGCTGCCGGACGTGCGCGACCTGCCCGGCCTGATGCGCGGAGCCCTGTCCGACGTCGGCCGCGCCCTGGACATCGGCGCATCCGTCGCCCTCTCCTCCCTGGACGTGCGCTCCACCCCCGCGCTCGCCTGCGAGCCCAGCGGCACCCGCCGCACCGCCGGAGTGGTGCTCGACCTCGACGATGTGCACCGGATCCGCAAGACCGCCGGCGGCACCGTCAACGACGTCCTCATCGCGGTCGTCGCCGGCGCCCTGCGCCGCTGGCTCGACGAGCGCGGCGACGGCAGCGAGGGCGTCAGGCCCCGCGCCCTGATCCCCGTCTCCAAGCGCCGTCCGCGCACCGCCTCCCCCCAGGGCAACCGGCTGTCCGGGTACCTGATACGGCTTCCGGTGGATGACCCGGACCCGCTGGTCCGCCTCGCCTCGGTCCGGGAGGCCATGGACCGCAACAAGGATGCCGGCCCCAACCGGGGCGCGGGCGCCGTCGCCCTGCTCGCCGACCACGTCCCCGCCCTCGCCCACCGGCTCGGCGGGCCCCTGGTCGGCCAGGCGGCCCGGCTCTGGTTCGACATCCTCGTGACCAGCGTGCCGCTGCCCAGTCTCGGCCTGAAACTCGGCGGCCACCCGCTCACCGCCGTCTTCCCCCTCGCCCCGCTGGCCCCGGGGCACTCCCTGGCCGTGGCGGTCTCGACCTACCGCGGGAGCGTCCACTACGGCCTCGTCGCCGACGGCGAGGCGGTCCCCGACCTGGACCTGTTCGCCACGGCCGTCTCCCAGGAGGTGGCGACGCTGACCAAGGCCTGCCGGTCGTGATCAGGGCGAGTTTGGCGGTGCGGCCCGACGCTCCGTAAAATTCGCCCTTCGAAAGCGGGCGCGACCGGCGCGCCGCGACGGCAGAGCAGGGAACGACAGCGGCGATGACGGTGACAGAGGACGGCCCGCAGGCCATGGACGAGGCGAGTGCGCTCTCGTACGGACCCGGCATCGACCCGGAGCGCCTGGCCGTCTGCCTCGGCGTGCTCGAGGAACTCGACAAGCTGGAGGTCGATCACCCGGACGCCATCGCGGTGCGCCGGGCCACCGCGGGCGTCTACCGCACCGTCAAGCAGCGCCGCCGCCAGGAGCGCCGGGCCGCCAAGACCGCCCACGACAAGGCGGTCACGGAGGCCACGGCGACCGGGTCCGCCGAGCGCATCGACGACGAGACCGAGGGCCTGCTGCCGTCGTCGAACACCGAGGAGGGCAGGATCGCGGGGATACTCCAGCGCCCGCGCTCCTGCTACACCTGCAAGGCCCGGTACGTGGAAGTCGACTACTTCTACCACCAGCTCTGTCCCGACTGCGCCCGCACGAACCGCGCCAAGCGCGACGTCCGGGCCGACCTCACCGGCAAGCGCGCGCTGCTCACCGGCGGTCGCGCCAAGATCGGCATGTACATCGCGCTGAGGCTGCTGCGCGACGGGGCGCACACGACGATCACCACACGCTTCCCCAAGGACGCCATCCGCCGCTTCAAGGCCATGGACGACTCGGCGGACTGGATCCACCGGCTGGAGGTCGTCGGCATCGACCTGCGTGACCCGGCGCAGGCCGTGGCCCTCGCCGATCAGGTCGCCGAGGCGGGCCCGCTCGACATCCTCGTCAACAACGCGACCCAGACCGTCCGCCGCCTGCCGTCCGCCTACGCCGCCCTGGTCGAGGGCGAGAGCGCGCCGCTGCCCGCCGGTGAGCTGCCCGCCCACCAGGTCATCGGCGCGTTCAACTCCGGCGCGGTCGACGGCCTGGCCGCGCTGCCCCTCGGCACCAGCGGCCTCGACGCGCAGCAGGTCGCCGACCTCGCCCTGGTCGCGGGCAACGCCAGCGTCGAGCGCCACCTCGACGGCACGGCGATCGACGCGGGCGGGCTGGTCCCCGACGTCGTCGACAGCAACACCTGGGTGCAGACCATCGAGCAGATCTCCCCGGTGGAGCTGCTGGAGACCCAGCTGTGCAACTACACGGCGCCGTTCATCCTGATCAGCAAGCTGCGGCCGGCGATGGCCGAGGCCGCGAGGAAGGCGGCGAGCGGACGCGCGTACGTCGTGAACGTCTCGGCGATGGAGGGCGTCTTCGGGCGTGGCTACAAGGGGGCGGGGCATCCGAACACGAACGCCGCCAAGGCCGCGATGAACATGGTGACGCGGACCAGCGCGCAGGAGATGTTCCAGACCGACGGGATCCTGATGACCTCGGTCGACACGGGGTGGATCACGGACGAGCGGCCTCATTACGACAAGCTGCGGCTCGCGGAGGCCGGGTTCCACGCGCCGCTGGACCTTGTCGACGGGGCGGCCCGCGTGTACGACCCAGTCGTGCGGGGCGAGGCGGGGGAGGACCTGTACGGGGTCTTCCTGAAGGACTACGCCCCCGGGAAGTGGTAGGAGCCCCGGGCGCAGGCTGACCTGGGCCGGTCGCGCCCCGCGGTGGAGCCGCACGCCTACTCGGCCCCGCGCCCCTGAGGGGCCGGGGGCCCGCGCCGCTCTCACCCGGGTGCCGCCGTCGACCACCAGGTCCGCCCCCGTCACCCACTCCGCCGCCTGTGACGCCGGCCATACCACGGCCCGCGCCACGTTCTCCGGCTCGCCGATCCGGCCGAGGGGCAGACCGGACGCCACCTCGGGCTCACCGGGCTCCCATACGAACCGTGCCATCTCGGTGCGTACCAGGCCGGGGGAGACGGAGTTCACCCGCACTCCGGACCTCGGTTCGCCCGCCGGTTGCCGGGTCAGACGGAGGAGTGCGGCCTTGCTCGTGCCGTAGGCCCCCACACCGGGGCCCACATGAGCGGCGCCCTCCGTGCACACGTTGATCACCGCACCCCCGTGCTCCGAAATCCAGGCCCGCCACGCGCACTGCGCGAACCTCAGCGGTGCCTCGGCGTTCACCGCGAAGGCCGTGCGCCAGGCCGCGGGATCGGCGTTCATCAGGGGCCCGTACGGCTGGTTCGTCGCCGCGTTGTCGACCAGGATGTCGAGGCGGCCGAACGTCGCGCAGGGCCAGCTCGGTCAGGCGCCGGGGACGGGCGGGGTCGGCCACGTCGCCCGCGAGGCGAGGCCGATGCCGCCCAGCTCCTCGGCGGTGCGCCGCACCTCGTCGGGGTCCCGGGCGGTGACGCACACCAGGGCACCGGCGCGAACCAGTGCGTGCGCGACGGCGCGCCCGATGCCGCGTGTGGCGCCTGTGACCACGGCGGCCTTGCCCTCGAGTCCGTTCGGCGGCGGATCCATCGCCGTACCGTCTCATGACGGATCATCAGGTAATAGGCTGACGGCGGGAGTTGTGTGCCGTCAGGAGCGCCAGGGGCGTCCGTCGGTCCTCCAGGGCGCCGACGCCGAAGCCCGCCCGTCGGCCCTCCCCGGCCGCCTGGCGCAGGGCGAGGGGGTCGTCGCCGGTCCGCGCTTCAGTGAGCTCCCTGCTCGCCTGGCGGCCTTGAACTGTGCGGCCGTCTCGAAAGCGCCGTCGTCGACCTACGCCGAACGAGTGATCCGCACAACGCCCCCTTCGCGAACAAATCGGCGGCTGAACCCGAGTTGAACAGCGGATGACGCGCGATCGTTACCGGCTGTTTTCAGCCCCATCGAGCGGGGCCCCGCTCATTTGGTTAATCTGATGCGGACGGACAGCAGTACGGGGTCCTACCCACACCCACGGTCCGTCATGGGACAAGCCGGTTCATCACGGCCTGCTCTCCCGTGAGTGAAACCGGCGCCACCGCGTCCGAACGCCAACGACATATGAGCCCGAGCGGGCGTCAGGCGCAGCAGGACCGGCGCGTACGTCCCGAGGGTGACCGACACATAAGGAGTGCGCGGTGACACCGGAGAAGACGAAGCGCGATCAGCGCCCCAAGGAACGCGGCGAGCACGCCGGCCGACGGGCCGACGAGCTCGGCAGCCTCGACGTGTGGGCCCGGTCGGCCCCGATCCGCCTGGCGGGCTACGAGGACGACCTCGCGGAGCCCCACATCCTGCCCAGCGTCGACTGACCTCGGGCGAACCCCCACCGCGACCTCCGAACGCATGGGCGTGCCAGACTCGCGCCCATGCTGATCAGGGAAGCAACGGCTGACGACTGGCCTCGCATCTGGCCGTTCTGGCACCGCATCGTCGCCGCGGGCGAGACCTACGCATGGGACCCGGGCACCTCCGAGGAGGAAGCCCGGGTCCTGTGGATGAACCCGGCGAAACGCGTCTACGTCGTCGAGGACGACAACGGCACCGTCGTCGCCTCCGCCTACCTCACCCCCAACTACGGCGGCCCCGCGGCCCGCGTCGCCAACGCCGGCTTCATGGTCGACCCCGCGCAGGGCGGCCGGGGCCACGGACGGGCGCTCGCCGAGCACCTGCTGGCCGAGGCCGGGGCCGCGGGCTACCGGGGCATGGTGTTCAACGCCGTCGTCGAGACCAACCCGGCCGTGAAACTGTGGAAGTCCCTCGGCTTCACCATCCTCGGCACGGTCCCGGACGCCTTCGACCACCCCCGGCATGGCCGGGTGGGGCTGCACATCATGTACCGGGCGCTGTAGGACGACACCGCAGGAGCCGTGACCGGCCTCCGGGCCCCCTCGGTCCCGGGCGGGGCGTCAGGGCCGGACGTACGTCCGGGTCAGGATCTCCATGTTGTGGCCGTCCGGGTCGTCGAAGTAGGCGCCGTGACCGCCGAAGAGGTCGTTGACCCGGCCCGGTTCGGTGTGGACCGGGTCGGCGTAGTAGGTGACCCCGATCGCCTCCAGCCGGGCGATCATGGTGTCGAACTGCTCCTCGGGCACCAGGAACGCGTAGTGCTGCGGCTGGATGGGCTCGTCGCGCTTCTCGTAGTAGTCGAGGGTCACGCCGTTGCCCAGGTCGACCGGCAGGAAGGGGCCGAAGGGGGCACCGACCTTCAGGCCCAGGACGGCCGCCAGGAACTCGGCCGACAACTGGCGGTCCGAGGCGAAGACGACGGTGTGGTCGAGGCGGGCGACGGCGGGCAGTCCGGGGGCGGGCTGGGTGTGGGACATGGGAAGCGTTCGTCTCCAGGTCTTGGGATGTCCGTGGTGAAGCGCCGCTGAGGCGCGAGGGAACGAAGACACGGAGACGAGAGGCGGGGCGCGTGCCCTCTCCGGCTCTCGGACGGGCCCGGGCGGGGTCACCCCCGCCGCGCTCACGTCGAGGCCGGGCGCCTCACTCGTGCATGGCCTACGGCCGACCCGGCAGTCACCCGGCCGACCTTAGGCCATCGGGGCGTTGCGCTGCCACGGATTTCGCTCCTCCAACTGCCCGGCCACCTCCAGGAGCCGGGATTCCGAGCCCGGGCGCCCCACCAGCTGCACCGCGCAGGGGGCGCCGGAGGGGAGCGTTCCGAAGGGGACCGCCATGGCGGGCCAGCCGGTCAGGTTCCACGGGGGCGTCAGGGGCGAGTAGTTCGTGTTGGCCAGCACGTTGCTCAGCCAGCCCCGCTCGTGCCAGGGCCCGGCCTTCGGGGAACGGCGGGCGAGCGCGGGCGTGAGCAGCACGTCGTACTCGTCGAAGAACGGCTCCAGCCGCTGCCGCAACCGCTCCCGGCTCGCCTCGGAGCGCACCGCGGCCACGAAGGGGCGGCCGACTCGCGCGTGAACGCGGGTGCGTCGAGTCAGGAGCCGGGGATCGAGGTGCCGGGCCTCCTCGGCCGTGCCCGCCGTCCAATGGGCCAGCGCGGTCGTCGCGAGGGACATCGGATAGGGCGGGTCGGCGCGCCGGACCTGATGGCCCGCCCGCATCAGCGTCCCGGCCGCGTGCCGGGCGGCCGCCGCGTACGGGCGGCTGACGGTGACGCCGGCCAGCGGGCTGCGCAGCGACACGGCGACCCTGAGGGTGCCGGACTCCGGCCGGGGCCCGGGAGTGGTGCCGGCGAGGACCGAGAACATCAGGCGGGCGTCCTCGACGGTCGTGGCGAGCGGGCCGTGCTCCGCCATGCCGAACCAGGCGCCGCCCCCGCCCGTCGGGACCACTCCCTGTCCCGGTTTGATGGTGACCAGGCCGCAGTTGGCGGCCGGTATGCGCAGGGAGCCCATGCCGTCGTTGCCGAGGGCGATCGGCACCATCCCGGCGGCGACGGCGGCCGCGCTGCCGCCCGACGAGCCGCCCGCCGAACGCGTCGGGTCCCAGGGGTTGCGGGTGATGCCCAGCACGCCGTCCGTCGTGCCGAAGGCACAGAGTTCGGGCACCTGCGTCAGCCCCACGACCACCGCCCCCGCCGCCCGCAGCCGGGCGACCGTCACATGGTCCTGCGCGGCGGGCGTGTCCGGCGTCGCGGCGGAGCCGACGCGAGTGGACTCGCCGCGCACTTCCAGGTTGTCCTTGACGGCCACGGGCACCCCGGCCAGCGGCAGTTCGCCGAAGTCGCCGCGGGCGGCCACCTCGTCGGCCTCGGCCAGTGCCGCCTCGGCACGGACCCTGCGGAAGGCGCCCACCCGGCCGTCGAGGCGCTCGATCCGGGTGAGGTGCTCGGCGACCACCTCACGGGGCGTGACCCGCTTCTCGCGGACGGCGGCGGATATCTCGGCGGCGGTGCGGCCGGCCCAGGTGGTCACAGCGGCTCCTCGGAGAGGGAAAGGACGGACTTACTGGTGAGTACGTAGGGAGAACTGTGCACCGGCCCGGGGGCGCTCGTCGAGGTCCTGGGCCGTTCCATGCGCTCTGGTGAGCCCTTCACGCCCGACGGGAGACCCAGGTCACACTCCCCGATGTCACATCCAGCCGGGCCGCTGACTCATAGGGGCGTAAGCACCGACAACGACAGAGGAGCTCACCCATGAGCGCGCGTCTGGACGTCTTCGCCATCCCGAGCGCCGGCAAGGTCATCAAGCAGTTCATGTCCCTGGGGCGGCTGGTCGTGGAGTCACCGCTGCCGGCCGCCACCCGGGAGCTGGTCTCGCTGCGCGTGAGCCAGATCAACGGCTGCGCGGTCTGCGTCGACATGCACACCAAGGAGGCCGCGGCGGCGGGTGAGACATCCGTACGGATCAACCTCGTCGCCGCCTGGCGCGAGGCCACGGTGTACACCGGGGCCGAGCGTGCCGCGCTGGAGCTGGCCGAGCAGGCCACCCGGATCGCGGACGGGGCGGGCGGCGTCCCGGACGAGGTGTGGGAGCGGGCCGCCAAGCACTACGACGAGGAGCAGCTCGTCGCCCTGGTCACCCTGATCGCCTTCATGAACACGGCGAACCGGCTGAATGTCGTCCTCCAGCAGCCGGCGGGCGACTACCAGCCCGGCCAGTTCGCGTAGCGGCGGTACCTCGGGCCGTAGGCCCTGGGGACTGTTCCCAGGCCTACGGCCCGAGCTGCGCCCGCAGCCACTGCTCCACCTCGCCCACATGCGCGGCCGCCGCCGCCCGGGCCGCCTCCGGGTCGCGGGCGGCCAGGGCCCGGTGGATCGCCGCGTGTTCGCGGCGGGTGCGGGCGAAGGCACCGCCCTCCTGGTAGCCGCGCCACACGCGGGCGCGGAACGTCCGCGAGGACAGGCCATCCAGGATCGCGGCCATCGTCCGGTTGCCCGCGGCCGCCGCGATCTCCCGGTGGAAAGCCAGGTCGTGGGCGAGGATCTCCTCCGGATCGTCCGTGGCGTCCATCGCCGCCAGGTGCCTCTCCACCTCGGCCAGCTGGTCCTCGGTGATCCGCGCGGCGGCCAGCGCCGTCGCCGTCGACTCCAGGACCCGCCGGATCTCCAGCAGCTCCACCAGCCGCGGACCGCGCGACAGGTCCGCCACCACCCCGAAGGTCTCCAGCAGGTCGCCGGCCTCCAGCTGTGTCACGTAGATGCCCGACCCGTGCCGGGCCTCCAGCACGCCCAGCACGGTGAGCGCGCGGATCGCCTCCCGCATCGAGCTGCGGGAGATGCCGAGCTGCGCGGCCAGGTCCCGCTCGGTCGGCAGCCGCTGGCCCGGTTCCAGCCGGCCCTCGCCGATCATCGCCTTGATCCGCTCGATGGCGCGCTGCGTCACGGTGCCCTTCCGCGGGGCTGTCTCGTCCTCCACGCCACTCCTCCGATCACAGCGCTCCGGCGCAGTCTAACCAGCAGGGTGGTCGGACCATTGTGGCTTGGAGTGAGCGCTGAAATGGGACACTCTGCCCTCGCAGGGTGTCATGGCGGCCAAGTGGTCTGATAAATATGCGGGCAGCTGACCGACGAAAGGCCCCCTGTGCCACCGACGCCCGCCCGCATCACCGCCGTCGACACCCACGACATCCGCTTCCCCACCTCGCGCGAGCTCGACGGCTCCGACGCGATGAACCCGGACCCCGACTACTCGGCGGCGTACGTGGTTCTGCGCACGGACGCGGCCGACGGGCACGAGGGGCACGGGTTCGCCTTCACCATCGGGCGCGGCAACGAGGTGCAGGTCGCCGCGATCGACGCGCTGCGCGGACATCTGGTCGGCCGCGACCTGGACGACCTGTGCGCCGATCCGTCCACCCTGAACCGCGACCTGATCGGCGACAGTCAACTGCGCTGGCTCGGGCCCGAGAAGGGCGTGATGCACATGGCGATCGGCGCGGTCGTCAACGCCGTGTGGGACCTGGCCGCCAAGCGCGCCGGGCTGCCCCTGTGGCGGCTGCTCGCCGAGGCCGAGCCCGAGTGGATCGTGCGCCAGATCGACTTCCGCTACCTCACCGACGCCCTCACGCCCGAGGACGCCCTGACCCTGCTCCGCCGGGGCCGCGAGGGCGCCGGGGAGCGCACGGCCCGGCTGCTGGAGCGCGGCTACCCGGCCTACACCACCTCGCCCGGCTGGCTCGGCTACGACGACGAGAAACTCACCCGGCTCGCCGCCGAGGCCGTCGCCGACGGCTTCACCCAGATCAAGCTCAAGGTCGGCGCCGACCTCGACGACGACATCCGCCGCTGCCGCGTGGCCCGTTCGGTCATCGGCCCGGACGTCCGCATGGCCGTCGACGCCAACCAGCGCTGGGACGTCGGCGAGGCGATCCGCTGGACCAAGGCCCTCGCCGAGTTCGACCCGTACTGGGTCGAGGAGCCCACCAGTCCCGACGACATCCTCGGCCATGCCGCGATCCGCCGGGCCGTCACCCCCGTGAAGGTCGCCACCGGCGAGCACGTGCACAACCGGATCGTCTTCAAGCAGCTCCTCCAGGCCGGCGCGCTCGACATCGCGCAGATCGACGCCGCCCGGGTCGGCGGTGTCCCCGAGAACCTCGCGATCCTGCTGCTCGCGGCCAGGTTCGGCGTACCCGTATGCCCGCACGCGGGCGGTGTCGGCCTGTGTGAACTGGTCCAGCACCTGTCGATGTTCGACTACGTGGCGCTGACCGGCACCACCGAGAACCGTGTCATCGAGTACGTCGACCATCTGCACGACCACTTCCTCGACCCAGTGGTGATCCGCGAGGGTCACTACACGGCACCCACCGCGCCGGGCTTCTCGGCCGCCATGCGCCCCGAGTCGCTGGTCCGCTACACCTACCCGGACGGCGCGTTCTGGGCCGCCGACCTCGATGCGACGAAGAACGAGACGAAGTCCGAGACGAAGAACGAGACGAAGAAGGGGCAGGCCGTATGAGCGACTTCGAGGGCATCAGGGCCCTGGTTACGGGCGGTGCCTCCGGCATCGGCCGGGCCACCGCCGACCTCCTGGCCGCGCGCGGCGCCCGGGTCGCCGTCCTCGACCTCGACCCGTCGCCGGTCGGCGAGCCGCTGCTGGCCCACCGCGCGGACGTCACCGACGACGCGTCCGTGCGCGAGGCCGTCGCCGCCGCGGTCGCCGGCCTCGGCGGGCTGGACGTCCTGGTCAACAACGCGGGCATCGGCGCCCAGGGCACCGTCGAGGACAACCCCGACGACGAGTGGCACCGCGTCTACGACGTCAACGTGCTCGGCATGGTCCGCACGGCCCGCGCCTGCCTGCCTCACCTGCGCGCCTCCGCGCACGCGGCGATCGTCAACACCTGCTCCGTCGCCGCCACCGCGGGCCTGCCGCAACGCGCCCTGTACAGCGCCACCAAGGGCGCCGTGTACTCCCTGACCCTCGCCATGGCCGCCGACCACGTCCGCGAGGGCATCCGCGTCAACTGCGTCAACCCGGGCACCGTCGACACGCCCTGGGTCGGCCGCCTCCTCGACGCCGCCCCCGACCCGGCCGCCGAACGCGCCGCCCTGGAGGCCCGCCAGCCCACCGGCCGCCTGGTCTCGCCGGCCGAGGTCGCGGGCGCCATCGCCTACCTGGCCGGCCCTCTGTCCGGTGCCACCACGGGCACCGCCCTCGCCGTCGACGGCGGTATGCAGGGCTTGCGGCTGCGGCCGGTGACCCGGTGAACCGGCTCGGCGGCAGCGACGTCGAGGTCAGCGCGCTGTCCTTCGGCGCCGCCGCGATCGGCAACCTCTACACCGAGGTCGGCGCGGCCGAGGCGCACGAGGCCGTGGAAGCCGCCTGGCAGCGGGGCATCCGCTACTTCGACACCGCCCCGCACTACGGCCTCGGCCTGTCCGAACGCCGCCTCGGCGCCGCCCTGCGCGACCACCCCCGCGACCGGTACACGATCTCCACCAAGGTGGGGCGCCGCCTGGAGGCCTCGGACGGCACCGGCGACGATCTCGCGGACGGCTTCGCCGTGCCCGCGACCCACCGCCGTGTGTGGGACTTCAGCGCCGAAGGCATCCGCCGAACCCTGGAGTCCAGCCTGGAACGCCTCGGCCTCGACCGGGTCGACGTCGTCTACCTCCACGACCCGGACGAGCACGCCGAGGAGGCCTTCAGCGAGGGTTACCCGGCGCTGGAGAAGCTCCGCTCGGAAGGCGTGGTCGGCGCGATCGGCGCCGGGATGAACCAGGCCGGGATGCTCACCCGCTTCGTCCGCGACACCGACGTCGACGTGGTGCTGTGCGCCGGCCGCTACACCCTGCTGGACCAGAGCGCCCTCACCGACCTGCTGCCCGCGGCTCAGGAACGCGGCACGTCCGTCGTCATCGGCGGCGCCTTCAACTCCGGCCTGCTGGCCAACCCGGAACCGGGCGCGAGGTACAACTACACCGTCGCGCCGTCCGAACTGGTCGAGCGGGCCCTGCGGCTGAAGTCCGTGGCCGACCGCCACGGCACCACCCTGCGCGCCGCCGCCCTGGCCTTCTGCGCCGCGCACCCGGCCGTCGCGAGCGTCCTGGTCGGTGCCCGCTCGGCCCACGAAGTCCGCGACTGCGCCCACCAGTTCGCCGCCCGGGTCCCCGCCGGGTTCTGGCAGGACCTGCGGGCCAAGGGCCTGCTGCCCGACGAAGCCCCCGTCCCGGCCGAGGCGACGCCGCAGGAGCCGTCATGAGAGCCGCCCCGCACACCAGGTTCCACGCCGGCCGCAGCGCCGCGCATGAGGCCGCCCGCCGCGAGGCCCTCGAGGAACTCACCGGCGCCGTCCGGGCCACCGGGGCGGCCTGCTGGCGCACGACCACCCCCGCCGGTTCATGAGCGTCGTCGACGCCCACCACCACGTGTGGGACCTGTCCGTCCGGGACCAGGACTGGATCACCGGACCCGAACTGAGGCCACTGCGCCGCGACTTCACGATGAGGGACCTCGAACCCGAGGCGAGATCCGCCGGAGTGGGCCGCACGGTCCTCGTCCAGACGATCACCGTCCCCGAGGAGACCCCGGAGTTCCTGGCCCTGGCCGAGGAACACGACCTGATCGCGGGCGTCGTCGGCTGGACCGACCTCACACGCCCGGACGTAGCCGACGAACTCGCCCGGCTGCGGGAACTCCCCGGCGGGCGGCACCTCAAGGGCATCCGCCACCAGGTCCAGGGCGAGCCCGACCCGGAGTGGCTGCTGCGCCCGGACGTCCACCGCGGACTGGCCGCCGTCGCCGACGCCGGGCTGGTCTATGACCTCGTGGTGCTCCCGCAGCACCTGCCCGTCTGCGTCCGGGCCGCCGCCGCCCTGCCCGGCCTCACCTTCGTCCTCGACCACCTCGGTAAACCGCCCATCGCCTCCGGCGCCCTCGAACCCTGGGCGTCCGGCCTGCGCGCCTTCGCCGCCCTGCCCAACACCGCCGCCAAGCTGTCCGGCCTGGCCACCGAGGCCGACCTCGCCTCCTGGACCGCCGAGGACCTCCGCCCGTACGCCGGCATCGCCCTGGAGGCCTTCGGGCCGGGCCGGCTGATGTACGGCTCGGACTGGCCGGTGTCCACCCTGGCGGCGGCGTACGGCGACATCCTCGACGTCACACGCCGGCTGACCGGCCCGCAGGACCACGCGCAGATCTTCGGGACCACCGCCACCCGCGTCTACGGTCTGTGAGCCGGCTCCGCCAGCCGCGTCGGCGGCAGGAAGTCCCGCACGTACGTGCGCTCCCAGCACGCGCCCGTCTCCCGCAGCTCGCGCCACGTCGTGTAGCGGTAGCGGAACAGGCGGGCGCGCACGTACCGCGGGGGCTCGTCCGGCGGGAACGGCGAGCGGCGCAGCAACTTCAGCGTGTCCCGGTCGTTCTCCAGCAGTCGTTCCACCAGGGTCCCGAACCAGGGGTCGGCGTAGGCGGGGGAGAGGGCCGCGAACCACATCAGCCAGTCGAGCCGCAGATGGTAGGGCGCGAACTGGCGCGGCCAGCGCCGCGGATCGCCCGGCTTGCCCTTGAACTCGTACTCCCGCCAGCCGGAGTCCGCGCGCGGCACGTCGTCCGCGGTGCCCTCCACCACCACCTCGTAACGGACCCGGCTCACGCTGCCGAACGCCCCGTAGGTGTTGACCAGATGGAGCGGGTCGAAGGAGCGGTTCATCACCTGGCGGCGGGAGAGCAGGTTGCGCACCGGCTGGTAGCTGAGGCCCACGAGCAGCGCGGCCACGGCGAGCACCACCACGACGTACCACAGCGGGCCATCGGGTACGTCCGGCCGATCGGCCGGGAACCGCACCGCCGACAGCGCCAGCACGATCGTGATCCAGTTCAGCCAGGAGAAGTTGCCCGACAGCACCAGCCACAGCTGGGTGAGGATCATCAGCGACGCGGCGGCCGTCGCGACCGGCTGCGGGGTGAACAGCAGGAACGGCACAACGAGTTGCGTGACGTGGTTCGCGGCCACCTCGACCCTGTGCAGGGGCCGGGGCAGATGGTGGAAGAACCAGCTCAGCGGCCCCGGCATCGGCTGGGTCTCGTGGTGGTGGTCCAGGCAGGTCAGCTTCCGCCAGCACGCGTCGCCGCGCATCTTGATCAGCCCCGCGCCGAACTCCACCCGGAACAGGATCCACCGCAGCAGGAATAGCACGACAACGGGCGGCGCCACCTCGTCGTTGCCGAGGAACACGGCGAGGAACCCGACCTCCAGCAGCAGCGACTCCCAGCCGAACGAGTACCAGGCCTGCCCCACGTTGACGATCGACAGGTACAGCGCCCACGGCACCAGCCACAGCAGCATGCCGCCGCACAGCGGCAGCAGCGAGTCCAGCCCGGCCAGCAGCGCCGCCGACACCGCACAGCCGGTCCAGGCGCACAGCGCGAAGAAGCGGTCCGAGTAGTACAGCTGGAACAGGCTCGGGGCCCGCCGGAACGGCACCCGCTCGACGAACCGCGGCACCGGCAGCATGCCGCGCCGCCCGATCAGAGCGCGGAACTGGAGCGCCGCCGTCAGGAACGCCACCAGGTACACGGCGGCCAGCGCCCGCTGGAACACCAGCCGGGTCAGCCAGTAATCGGATGCGGTGAACCAGTCCACGGCCGTGCGCTCCTCCCACTGCCCCGCCGGACCTCGGCGTCACGCTCCGTGTACCACCGCTCCGGTTGCGTGACCCAAGTGAGCGAAGCAAAGAATAGTGATGAACTGCCCGAAATGGGTCGAGGTGAGTGGGAGGGCGAGGTGCGGACACCCACGGCGGCCTTCGCCACGGCCTGCGCGCTCTCGGCGGTACTCCTCCTCTCGGGCTGCGGCGGCGACCGCACCCGGCGGGGCGACGGCACGGGCACCGGCGCGGAACTCGTCCTCCAGCCCGCCGCGGCCCCCGGAGCCGACCCCTTCACCGACTCCACCGCCCTCACCGCGGCTACCCCGCCTCCCGCCCCGCGAACGCCGCAGGCGGCGGGCGGCGCCGCCCGGGTCTCCGCCGCTCTGAGCGGCCTGCGCTCCCTCTCCGGCGCGACGCCCGGCCTGTACGGCGGCGTTGAGCGGAACGGCAGCTGCGACATCGGCCGGCAGGTCGGGCACCTCACCCGCGACCAAGCCAGGGCCCGCGCCTTCGCCCGGGTCGCGGGCGTCCCCCGGCGTCCGTCCCGGACCACGTGCGCGCATTGACCCCCGTCGTGCTGCGCGCCGACACCCGTGTCACCGGCCACGGCTACCGCGCCGGACGGGTCACCCGCTATCAGGCCGTCCTGCAGGCGGGCACCGCCGTCCTGGTCGACGACCGGGGTGTCCCCCGCGTCCGCTGCGCCTGCGGCAACCCGCTCCGGCCGCCGGTCGCCCTGCGCGGCACGCCGGTCGTCAAGGGCACCCCGTGGCCCGGCTACCGGCCCGGCGAGGTGATCGTCGTGACCCCCGCACCGCGCGCCGTCACCGACTTCACGATCATCGACGTCGCCACCCGGACCTGGATCGAACGGCGGCCCGGCCACGACGTGCGCCACGACCGGGCTCTGTCGTCGTTGGTCTGGGCGACGGGATCCCCGGCGCCGTCCGTGCGCGGGGACGCACCCGCCGCCCCGGACGAGCCGGACGTCACCCCAGGCGAGCCCGGCGGGTCCCCGCGCACGGACCGGATCGGCACCCCGCCGCCTCCTCCGGCCTACGAGACCGAGCCGCCCCCTGGCGGACCGGCCCCGGAGGACCCCGGCGACCCCGCCCCGGAAGACCCCGGCGACCCCGACGAGGTCGGTCCCGACGCCGTCCCGGACGGCCCCGATCCGCCCGACGGAGCCGGACTGATCCCCGGCGAACCGGCCGGCGACGGCATCCTCGGCAGCCCCACGGACATCTTCGGCAACTGAGGGCCGGTTCTGTGGAACGGCTCGTACACTCGGCACATCCAGTCGAAGAATCGGACGAATCCTGGCAAGGTGGGCCCATGGCTGATCGGGGAGGGAGCGCCCTGTCACTCCCGGACGACTGGCCCGCCCACCCGGATCCGATCCTCGCGCTCAACCGGATGGGCAGTTTCGACTGGGATCTGGACACCGGTCTGATGCAGATGGACGCCCAGGCCCACGAAGTCCTCGACGTGCGTCCCGACGAGTACGACGGGCACCCCGAGACCCTCTCCCAGCGCGTCCCGCCCGGCGAGGCCCGGCGTCTGGACGCCGTGGTCTCGCAGGCCCTGAAGGACGGCAGCGAGAACTACGGCGCCTACTTCCGCCTCCGCCACCGCGACGGCACCCTGCGCTGGACCCACACCCAGGGCTACATCCGCCGCGACGGGACCGGACGGCCGCGCCGCATCATCGGCATCGTCCGGGACGCCACCCGGGAACTCGGCGAGATCGACGCCCGCCGCGACCAGGCCGCCCAGGACGAGGCCCGTCGGCAGCAGACCAGCGTCGTCGAACTGACCACGGCCGCCCTCGCCCATGCCCGCACCGTCCAGGACGTCATCGACGTCCTCAAGGACACCCACGGCCTCGTCCACCTGGGCGCCACCAGTCTCGTCATGGGACTGGTCGAGGCGGGCCGCATCCGCCTGGTCGCCGAGGGCCCCGCGGGCAGCTTCGTGCCCGGCACCCGCGTCACCCGGATCGACGAGCCCTACCCGATGAGCGAGGCGGTACGGACCCTAGCCCCGTGCTTCATCGAGTCGCCGGAGGAGTTCGCCGAGCGCTACCCGGTCCTGTGGCCGCACATCACCGATCTGGACATCACCTCGGCCGCCTACCTGCCGCTCATCGTCCAGGCCCGCCCGATCGGCGCGATGGGCCTGCTCTACAGCGACCGGCGCGGCTTCACCCCCGAGGAGCGCAACATCCTCGTCGCCCTTGGCAGCAGCATCGCCCAGAGCCTGCAGCGGGCCATGTTCTACGAGCAGGAGATGGACCTCGCGCAGGGCCTCCAGCAGGCCATGCTGCCCCGGACCATCCCCAGCGTGCCCGGCGCCGACGTGGCCGTTCGCTACCGCGCCGCCACCCTCGGCGGCTCCGTCGGCCGGGACATCGGCGGCGACTGGTACGACCTGATCCCACTGCCCGGCGGCCGGGTCGGCGCCGTCATCGGCGACGTCCAGGGCCACGACACGCACGCGGCGGCCGTCATGGGCCAGTTGCGCATCGTGCTGCGCGCCTACGCCGCCGAGGGGCACCCCCCGGCCACCGTCATGGCCCGCGCATCCGTCTTCCTGCACGAACTCGACACCGACCGCTCCGCGACCTGCCTGTACGCCGAGGCCGACCTGACCACGGGCGTGCTCCAGATGGTCCGGGCCGGCCACATCGACCCGCTCGTACGCCACACCGACGGCTCCTGCCGCCGCGTCACCGTCCCCGGCGGGCTGCCACTCGGGCTGTCCGCCGAGTTCAGCCGCCTCGACTACCCCGTGGGCACCATGGAGCTCGACCCCGGCGACACCCTGCTGCTGTGCACCGACGGCTTGGTGGAGCAACCGGGCGCCGACCTCGACGACGGCATGCGCACCCTCACCGCGCTCGTCGACACCGGCCCCGAGGATGTACGCGACCTCGCCGACCGGCTCATCGACGTGGCCGCCGAGCGCGGCGGCGACGACGACGTGGCGCTGCTCCTGCTGCGCAGGCGCGGCTCGGACGGCCCGCAGCCCGGCCGCCGGCTCCAGTGGCTCGTGGCCCCCGGCGACCCCGCGGCCCTGTCCGGTGCCCGGCACATGATCCGCACCGCGGTCACCTCCTGGGGAGCCCGGGACCGGGCCGACGAGATCGAGCTGGTCGCCGACGAGCTGATCACCAACGCCCTGATGCACACCGAGGGCTCCGCCATCGTCACCCTGCGGGCCTTCACCGGTTCCGAGCTCCGGCTGCGCGTCGAGGTCGAGGACTCCTCCAGCGCCCTGCCGCGCCGCCGCGAGGCCGGCGAGTCGGGCGTCTCCGGGCGGGGCCTGCTCCTGGTCGAGCTGCTGACCGACCTGTGGGGCGTGGAGGCCCGGGGCGGCGGCAAGGCGGTGTGGTGCGAGTTCGTGGTGCCCGACCAGGACTGACCCGCCGTGGCACTCTGGACCTATGCCGGAACTCCCCGAGGTGGAGGCGCTCAAGGACTTCCTGACCGAGCACCTCGTCGGCCACGAGATCGTACGGGTGCTGCCCGTCGCGATCAGCGTCCTGAAGACGTACGACCCGCCGCCGTCCGCACTGGAGGGCCACGAGGTCGCGGCCGTACGCCGGTACGGCAAGTTCCTCGGCCTCGCGACCGCGGACGGCCCGCATCTGGTGACGCATCTGGCCCGCGCGGGCTGGCTGCACTGGAAGGACCGCCTCCCCGACGGACCGCCCCGCCCCGGCAAGGGTCCCCTCGCGCTGCGCGTGGCCCTGGAGACCGGCGCGGGCTTCGATCTGACCGAGGCCGGCACCCAGAAGCGGCTCGCGGTGTACGTCGTGGGCGACCCGCAGGCGGTCCCGGGCCTCGCCCGGCTCGGCCCGGACCCGCTCGCCGATGACTTCGACGAGCGGCGTCTGGCGGAACTTCTGGCCGGTGAACGGCGGCAGCTCAAGGGCGCGTTGCGCGACCAGAGCCTGATCGCCGGCGTGGGCAACGCCTACAGCGACGAGATCCTGCACGCGGCCAAGATGTCGCCGTTCAAGCTGGCGGCGTCCCTGAGCGAGGAGGAGGCCGGGCGGTTGTACACGGCCATGCGCGACACGCTCACCGAGGCGGTCGAGCGCTCCCGTGGCGTGGCGGCGGGCCGGCTGAAGGCCGAGAAGAAGAGCGGCCTGCGCGTGCACGGCCGCACCGGCGAGGCCTGTCCCGTCTGCGGCGACACCATCCGGGGGGTGTCCTTCAGCGACTCCTCGCTGCAGTACTGCCCGACCTGCCAGACGGGCGGCAAGCCGCTGGCGGACCGCAGGATGTCCCGCCTGCTGAAGTGACCCCGCGACCCGCCCGCCACGATGCCGCGGAGATCCATCAGAAGCTCCCTAGCTCGGCTGGAGCTTCACCAGGACCTCCCCGGCCGTCGAGCGGATCTCGTAGCGGGCGATCTCCTCCGGGTGCAGGGACGAGCTGGCCATCATCGTGTTCGGGTGGGCGTCGTGGCCGGGGCCGTGCCAGCTGGTCGCGGTCTCCTCGGTGCCGTCGTGGCCGACGATGACCAGATGGCAGCCGCGGGGGCCCGCGGAGTCCTTCACCTTCAGCTCGACCTGGCTGCCCGAGGCCTCGTCCGCGGTCGTGACCTGCGCCCACACCCCCGTCCGTGCGTCGGTCGCCGCGACGACCGTCGGGGGCGCCTCGTCGCTGCCCTCGGCCATCATCGCGACACCGGGCACCGACACCGCGAACACCACCGAGGCGGCCAGGGCGAACAGCATGCGTCTGCGTCCGGCCCGGCGCCGGGTCGCCACCTCGGCCAGCAGCCGGTCCAGCATGCGCGGTCCGGGCTGCGCCATCGGATGCACGAACCGTGGCGTCGCCCGCCGGTACAGCATCAGCTGCCGTGTCGTCGCGCCGAATTCCGTCACCTCTGCAGCGCACCGAGGGCACTCCATGAGGTGGTCCTCGAAGCGGAAGGCCTCCGCCTCGTCCAGCACGCCGAGCGCGTAGGCGCCGACGTCGCGATGCCTCTCCAGGGACCTCATGCCGAATCCTCGTGCCTTTGGGTGCGGGTGGGGTTACTCCTTGCTCCCACCGGTACGGACCAGGCCGCGGAATCACTCAAGCCGGTGACACAATCGCAACCAAAGGATTCGGAGCCCTCCGGCCCGCGGATTGGTCGGGGGCGGCGGAAATCTAGAAAAGATGGATGGCGAGGTGTCCCAGCGGCAGCCCGAGCTGCCAGGCGGGCGTCCAGACCTTCGGTCCCTCGTCCTCCCCGACCACCGGGCCGCCCCCCGGCACCGCGTTCAGGTCGGGAGCGAGCAGCTCCGTCTCCTGCAGCCAGCGCCAGGCCTCCTCCGCGAGATCCAGGTCCGGCGCGGGCCGGTCCGACACCGCGGCGCCGGCGGCGAGCTCGGCCAGCCGGCCGCGCACCCACTCCTGCCACGGCTGGTCGTACGCGGTCAGTGACAGCCAGGTCTCCAGCTGGGTGACGACCCGGATGCCGGACAGCTCCCCGTCGGTGTCGGAGAGGAAGATGGTCAGCGCCAGGGCATCGCGCCCGGCGCGGAACTCGAAGGACGTCGGCGGCATCAGATCGCCGGTCCGCAACAGCTCGTCGGCGATGTACTCGGCGTACAACCACGCCATGGGAACGGTGAGTTCACCGCCGGTGCCGTCCGTGCCCTCTTCGCCTCTGTGCAGCATCCCTTCCTGCCTTCCTCCGGTGCGCGCGCGTCGCCCGACACCGGATCCCCGGGGCGCTGTCGGCCCCACCCGGAACACGGATGGGAACAGCCGATTACTCAACCGGGGTCCTCAGCAAGGCGCTTTACGGAGGTTTGACTCGGCCTTCGGTTTCAGCGCAGGTCGGCGGCGTATCCCGGAAGCACCCGGCGCAGGGCGCGCAGCGCGTAGTACGCGCGGGACTTCACGGTACCGGGCGGGATCCCGAGGGTCGCCGCGGCTTCCGCAACACTCGCCCCGTGGAAGTACACGAGCACCAGGACTTCGCGGTGCTCCGGAGTGAGTGTCTTCACAGCCCGGCGGACATCGAGCATCGCCGCGGCCCGCTCGGCGTGGTCGGAGCTGACCCGGGCGTTCTCCAGCACCGCGTCGCCGACCTCGGCGGGACGGGCCTGCCGGGCGCGCCGGGCGTCGATCGCGAGCCGTCGCGCGACGGTCATCAGCCAGGGGCGTACGGAGTCGAAGTCGTCGGCGCGCAGGGCCTCGGGGTGCTGCCAGGCGCGCACCAGCGTTTCCTGGACCAGGTCCTCCGCGCGCTGCCGGTCGCCGTCGCAGAGCCGGAGCAGGAGCGCGAAGAGGGGCCGGCCGTGCTCCCGCTGCAGTGCGGCGAGCTCGTGCTCGGCGGTCGTCCCGTTCGTAAGTGTGGATCCGGCCGTCATGGCCGTATGCCACCGCAGGGGGCGGCGGGGGCACAGGGCACGCACCCGCCTGTGCGGCGGACGGTCGATCGCGTCGACGAACGGTTCGACGAACGGTCGGGTGCCCGGCCATGCGGGTGCCGGACGGGCTGATGAGCGTGTCGGAGCCGCGTGGGGCGATCTGGGTCTTCTTTCCTGTCTATGTGTAAATACGACCACAACGCCCACCGTGGGGTGAATGGATGCTCGCACGCAGTCGACAGGTGGCCCTGGCCCTGACCGTCGTCCTCGCCGCAGGCGCCGCCTGCCAGGCCCGTGATCACGAACCACCCGGCCCCGGCCCCGGCCGCCCGGCCCCGTCGGGCGCCGGGCCCCGCGGCTTCACCCTGGTCGCCTCCGGCGACGTCCTCCCGCACAGCACGATCATCGACCGGGCCCGCTTCGACGCGGGCGGCACCGGCTACGACTTCCGGCCGATGCTGGCCGGGATCCGCTCCGTCGTCTCCCGCGCCGACGTGGCCCTGTGCCACATGGAGACCGTCTACGGCGCGAACGGCGACTACACCGGCTACCCCACCTTCAAGTCCCCGCCCGAGGTCGCCCGGGCCCTCGCCGTCACTGGCTACGACGGCTGCTCCACCGCCTCCAACCACACCCTGGACGACGGCGCCGACGGCATCCGCCGCACCCTCGACGCCCTCGACCGCGTGGGCGTACGGCACGCCGGCTCGGCCCGCGCCGAGGAGGAGGCCCGCACGGTGACGGTCCACCAGGCGGGCCCGGCGAAGGTCGCCCATCTCGCCTACACCTACGACACCAACGGCATCCCGCTCCCCGACGGCCAGCCCTGGGCCGTGAACCTCATCGACGAGGCCAAGATCCTCGCGGACGCCCGGGCGGCGCGCGCGGCGGGTGCCGACGTGGTCGTGGTCTCGCTGCACTGGGGCACCGAGTGGCAGGACGCCCCCGACGAGCGGCAGCTGACCCTGGCCAGGAGCCTCACCGCCGCGCGCAGCGGGGACCGCCCCGACATCGACCTGATCCTCGGCACCCACGCCCACGTCCCGCAGGCGTACGAGAAGGTCAACGGCACCTGGGTGATCTACGGCATGGGCGACCAGATCGCCGGCGAGATGACCAACCCCGAGGGTGCCAAGGACCCGCGCGGCAACCAGTCCACCCTCGGCCGCTTCACCTTCGCCCCGCCCGCACGGCCGGGCGGCCGCTGGCAGGTCACGAAGGCGGAGTTCGTCCCGCAGCTGTTCGACGTCGACGCCGGCCGGGTCGTGAACCTCAACCGGGCCCTGGCCGACGGCGCCGGCCTTCAGGCCGTCCGCGACCGCATCCGGGACGTCGTCCTCAGCCGGGGCGCGGCCGGAGACGGACTCGTGATGGGGGAGTAGGCCCGGTCCGCCCCTCCGGGCGCCGCCGTTCCGGTCCGGGCCGCCCCGGCCCGGTTCCTTGCGGCCGAAGCGACCCCGATGGCCCGGGCACGGTGGACCGGATCCCGAGGGGGTGCGCTACGGCACCACCGTCACCGGCCACCACCCCGCCTTCACCGGCCGCACCGCCACCGACCCGACGATCCGGTGGCCCGCCTGCTCCGAGGCGCCCACCACCACCGCGTCCGCCTTGAGTTCGCCGGCCGCCTTCGTCATGGTCGCCGAACTGTCCGCCGCCGCCCCGAAACCGGGCGTGAGCAGGTCTCACTGAACTTCGCCGTGTTCCGCTCCGGGTTCGAGGAGGGGACCCGCATCGGCGCGGGACCGGTGCTCCGACTCCGGTGCCGCCTGCCGCTGTTCTTCTCCAACTGGTGGCAGCTGCAGGCCCTGTACCGCTCCAACGCCACGTACCGCCCCAAGTGGTATACCCGCTTCCTCTGTTACGGGGAGGCCGTGTCCCTCGCCCGGGCCCCGGTCTCGCCTCCGGTATCGCCGAGGGCTTCGTCTTCGTAGCTTCCATGCGCAAGTCGTGGGGAAAGGGGCACCCGAAGGGCGGACTGCGGCCCGCCACCACGGAGGGGCTGCCGTCACTGGCGGAGCTCGGCCTCGCCGGAGGGGACGGGACCGAGCCCGCCGACCCCTCTCTCCGGCCTGTCCGGACTTCCCCCCTGCTCGGAGCTCACCGACCCCGTCGAGCAGCCCCGCCGCTCACGCCCGGTCGCTGCTCGCGGCCGGGGGTGACCACGAGGCGATGGAACGCGAGGAGGACTTCGTCCACGCCCTCGAAGACGTCATGCCGCCCACCGGCGGCCTCGGCATCGGCGTCGCCCGGCTGGTCATGTTCCTCACCGGACCGGCGATCCGCGAGACCCTGTCCTTCCCCCTGGTGCGCCGCCGTTGGCCCGCCTGTGTCGGCCGTTCGGGTGAAGGTGTGCCGCCACACCGGTGTTGCTCAGGTGCGTCGGCCTCCCGCCGGGCGACTGATGACTCATGAAGAAGGATCAGTTGCCCACCCGGCTGCTCACCCGCCGCCGGGCGTTGATCGCGGGCGCCGGAGCCGTAGGAGCGGCCGCCACGGCCGGAGTGCTCACGGCGGTCACCGGGGGCGGACCGGCCGGTTCCGCCCCGGCCGCGGGCCCACCGGTCCGCCGCACGGTCGAGCCCTCCGCGTACCGCCTCCAGCCCCTGACCGGCTACGGCCCGCCGCGCGCCGCGTCGCACCGGACCCTGGTACGCCGCGCACCGCTGCTGCGGGTGTCCGGACGCGGCCGCACCATGGTGCTGACCTTCGACGACGGCCCCGATCCCCGCTACACCCCGGACATCCTGGACACGCTGGCCGAGTACGACGTGCGCGCGATGTTCTTCGTGTGTGGCGAGATGGTCGCCGACAACAAGGAGTTGCTGGCCAGGATGGCCGACGAGGGCCATGTCGTCGGGAACCACACCTGGTCCCACCCTCTGCTGACCCGCCTCACCCGCCGGCGGATCCGCTCCGAAATGGAGCGCACCTGCGACGTCATCGAGGACGCCTACGGGGAGCGCCCCGAGTGGTTCCGCGCCCCCTACGGCGCCTGGAACCGCGCCACGTTCGAGCTCGGCGCCGACCTCGGCATGGAACCGCTCGCCTGGACGCTCGACACCCTCGACTGGACCAACCCGGGCACCCGGTCCATCGTGAACCGGGTGGAGAACGGCGCCGCCCCCGGCGTCGTGGTGCTCTCCCACGACGCCGGAGGCGACCGTTCGCAGAGTGTGCGCGCCCTGCGGCGCTACCTGCCCGAACTGCTGGACTCCGGCTACCACGTCACCGTGCCCCGGCGGCACCCCGCGTAACAGACATCGTCAGGTCCCTGCCCGCCCGGCCGGGAGCGCTCAGCGCACCTCGGCCAGGCGGGCGAAGGCCACCACGTTGCCCGCGTAGCCCTCCTGCTCGGAGAACCCGCCACCACAGGTGATGACCCGCAGCTCCGCCGCGCCCTTGGAGGCGTAGACGCGGTCGCCGGGGAAGTTGTTCTTCTCGAACACCTCGATGCCGTAGATCTCGAACACGGCCGTCTTCCCGTCCTGCCGGGCGACCTCGACCCGGCTTCCCTTCTTCAGGGCCCCGAGTCCGTAGAAGACGGCAGGGCCCTGCTGGTTGTCGACATGGCCGACGACGACCGCTGTGCCCTTCTCGCCGGGGGTGACGGCACCGGTGAACCAGCCGGCCAGGTTGGGGTCCTCGGGCGGCGGTGCGCCGACCCAGCCGTCCGCGTCCAGGCCCACGGGGATGATCGGGGCGTCCACCTGGATCGCCGGGATCCTGACCCGGTCCGGAAGGGCGTAGGGAAGGGGCCGTACGGTCCCGGCGAAGGTGCCGCCGGGCACCCGGCTGTCCGCCGCGGCCGCCGTCGCCGGCTGCGGCGGGCCCTCGTCGAACTCCCCCGAACCGTTCCGGATGAGCGCGAGGCCGGTCAGCAGAACAAGCGCTATCACGCCCCACGGGGCACGCTTCTTCCGCCGCGCCTCCTCTTCCGCCTCGGCCAGCTCGGACGCAGACATTCGCCATCCCCTCTCGACACGGCCGTCGCCGGGTCAATCGCGCATATCAGAACGCTAAGCGCCGCGCGCGAAACCGGCGACGGGGCGAGGGCGAACGGGTGGCCCGGAGGTGCGAGGGCGGCTCGCGGGCACGAGGTGCGCCATCCGAGTTGCCGCCGCGAGGAAATTTCCGACGGCACGTGACCTGCGGCGATACCCCCCTGCGCGCTTTTCCCGAGGTGCCTTCTCTCACCAGGACGGACCATTCCCGAAATGCGGCTCGGGGCACGGCAACTGACTGTCTTTCTGGGAGGCGCTTTCTCGCCGATCGACCGGGGAACGGGTCCCGGGGCGTCTTCCGCGGAGGTTCACATGCGTAACACTCGTGCCCTGGCGGTAGCCGGCGCAGCGGTCGCCGCCCTCGGCCTCTCGGCCCCGGCGGCCGTCGCGTGGGAGACACCCACCAACATCGTCGCCCTGCCCAGCGTCATCGCCCGCGGCGGCCAGCTGACCATCACGGTCGACGGCTGCCGCCACGGCGGCACGGCGACGTCCAACGCGTTCTCGCCGACCAGGCTCTCGCCTGTCCACGGCAGCTCCAAGGAGACGGCGAGGGGCACCGCCACCATCAACAACAACGCCCGCCCGGGCTCGTACGACATCACCGTGGACTGCAACGGCCGGCGGATGACCAAGCCGCAGGCCTTCACCGTCATCGGCGGTGTCCGTGGCGGTATCGGCGGCAGCAGCACCACCGGGGCGACTCCGACGGACATGGCGATCGGCGGCGGCCTGGTGGCCGCGGCGGTCGTCGGCGGCGGCGTGTTCTGGATGCGCCGCCGGGCCGAGCGGCGCATCTGACGCCTCGCGACCTGATCCTGCTACGAGCCTCGCACGTGAACGGTCTTCGCCCCGGCTCCCCCTCGCGAGGGGGAGCCGGGGCGAAGACCTGCGGGGGCGGGCGGGGTGCGTCAGCCGGAGTCCTCGTCGGTGCGGCGGCGGGAGAAGTGGTAGGCGGCACCGAGCGAGCCGGCGATGAGCGCGGCGCCGAGACCGATCTCCTTGAGGTCGAACCCGGCGATGGTGCCGCCCTCACCCGCGTGCACCCCCTTCGGGTGGCGGGGGAAGTGCGTCGGGTGATGGGTGGGGTGGTGCGTGGGGTGGTGCGTGGGACGGCCGCCGGCGATCGTCAGGCGCGCCGTGCCGCTCGACTCGTCACAGACGAACACCACGTCGTACACCGCGCCGGGCCTGGCGTCCCAGTCGACGAAGGCCGTCGCCCGCGACTTCTCCGGCGGGATGGTGACCAGGTCGAAGACCGGTGAGTTGACCGCGGCCTCGCCCTGGCAGGCCTCGTTGCGGTCCACGCGCAGCGTGACCCGGCCGCCCGCCGCGACCGTGGACGGCTCGACGCCGAAGCCGAAGTCGGTTCGGATCGCCGCATCGGCGGCGGGCACGCAGGAGGTGAGGGCGCCGGCGCCCAGCAGTACGGCCGAAGCGACGCATATCGCGCGCATGGTGAATCCTCCGGGTCCCCGAGGAGCAGCAGCGGACCTGTTCCGCTCACGTCAGGAATGCACCTCGATGCCCGAAACGCTAGAAAAGCGCGCTCGCGGGCGCGATCGCAGTAGGGCGAATGGGGCACGGGTGTGGGCCGCCCGGGGGAACGCCGTTACCCCGGCCGGGGGGCGGCGACGGTGTGTCGCGCGCCCCCCGGCCCGGATCCGTGGTGCGTGGCCCCGTCAGTCCCCGGCTCCCGGGAAGAGGTTCAGGAACGGGTCCGCCGACGCGGTCACACCCCTGCTGTAGGGCGAGTCGAAGTCCCAGATCAGGAACAGCAGGAAGGCGATCAGCGCCGAGAACAGCCCGGCGAGGACCAGTTCACGCGTCGTTCTGCGGATCTGCAGGGCGAAGATCATCCCGATGGTGACGACGGCCCCGGCGATCAGCCCGAACCACACCACGCCCGGCATGGTCTCCCCGGTGGACTCCGCCCGGGCGATCCGGGCCTGGTTCGCCGCGGCCACCTGGTCGACGAGCGGCTGGTAGGCCTGCGCCTCGAAGTCCGACGCCGGCTCGTAGTCGGTGACGTCCTGTCGGATCCGATCGAAGAGCTCGCCGCCGCGCTCGGTGACCTCCCCCGTGTCGGCCATGGTGTCCCACTCGGTGGTCACGACATGGCTCACATACGTGCGGATGTCGTCCCGGACGCGGTCGCGTACGTCGGCCGGGTAGACCCGGACCCGCTCCGAGATCTCGTGCAGCGCGGTGGCCTCGGCCTGGACATGGTCCTGGGCGGCGCTGCGGCCCTCCCAGACACCGGCGATCGCCAGGCCCAGGACGATCGCGTACACCACGCCGATCCACATCGTCATGTACTCGATGACGTCCGGGGTCTCGCTGGGGTCCTCGTCATCGGACGCCGTGCGGTGCCGCACGAAGGTGATGAGGACCACCACGACACAGGCGGCCAGCATCGCGAGGGTGAGAACAAGCCATTCCGGCAAGAGGTGCCTCCAGGGCTTCAGGGATCAGCGCGCGCGCAGCGCGGCGACGGCGACCACCGCGGGCACCGTGACGAGCAGGACGAAGGTGAGTGGCGACAGCGCGCCGTTCGCCGGGCGTGGCCGCGGCGGCGCGGCCCGGTACCGCGGGTAGTGCACGGGCGTCGCGGACGGACGTGGTGCGGGTGTGGCCGACGGTGTCCGTGTCGGGTCCGGAGCCGGGGCCGGTGCCGGGGGAGCGGGCGGTGGAGGTACGGGCCTGGGGGCCGGCCGGGGTGGGGGCGCCGCCGGGCTGGGCGCGGGCGGAGGGGGCGGCTCCGGCTTCGCCGTGGGGGTCGGTTCCGGGGGTGGAGGTGGCAGCGGGGGCTTGGGCGAGGGCGGTGGTGGCGGGTCCGGGCTCGGCGTCGGAGCCGGTGTCGGCGGCGGGGGTGCCGGGGTCGGCGGCGGGGGTGCCGGGGTCGGCGTGGGTGTGGGTGTGGAGGTGGGGGTCGGTGTGGGGGGCGGGCACGGCCAGGTCCTGCTTCCGGCGACCGCCACCGCCTCGGTGCCGTCCGGCCCCGTGGAGGCGTACGCGCAGGCGTCGGCCACCGCCACCCCGGCCGGAGCGCCGACGAGGGCCCAGGTCAGCGTCGCCGCCGCCAAGGCCCGTGCGGCAAGGGCGGGTTGAGTCGAGAGGGGTCCATGCACGACGAAGATCATGAGCCCTGTGCCGCCCGGACGTGCCGGTGCGCAAGGGGATTGCCCCGAAAGAGGGATATCCCGATGCCGCTGGTTTGACCGGCGGTTCCCGCAGGGCCCGGATGCGCACCTGTGTGCGGTGGTGTGGGGCGCACCGCACGGGCCGCGGAAAGAAATGTGGCCGACGGTTGAACACAATCACGGTCCCCGTGCGTATTCATGACCGTGGGGCGGCGCAGCAGGGCGCTGCAACACCCTTGCGATTATGGGGAGTTGACGATGAAGACCTCCTGGCGGAGCGCCTCACTCGTGGCGAGCGCCGCGGCGGTCCTGGCGCTGACGACGGCGTGCGGTCAGGACAGCCCACCGGCGGCCAGCCAGAACGTGGGTGCCACGGCCGCGCCCGGGGACTACGGAAGCATCGGCGCGGGCGCCGGGGACGGGCTGGGCGGCACCGCCAGCGGTCAGCCGGCCGCGCCGAGTCCCTCCAACCCGTCCAGCCCCGCGGGCAAGCTGTCCGTCGCCACCGCCGAGGAGGTCGGCAAGGTGGTCACCGACAGTCTGGGCCTCACCCTGTACCGGTTCGACCAGGACACGGACCAGCCGCCCAAGTCGAACTGCGACGGCGACTGTGCCAAGACCTGGCCGCCGGTCCCGGCCGACGACGCCGAGGCCGGCGAGGGCATCGACAAGTCGCTGCTCGGCTCGGTCACCCGCGCCGACGGCACCAAGCAGCTCACCGTCGCCGGCTGGCCGGCCTACCGCTACGCCAAGGACGTCAACGCCGGTGACGTCAAGGGCCAGGGCGTCGGCGGCAAGTGGTACGCGCTCGCCCCCGACGGCAAGAAGGCGCAGGGAGGCGGGGCCGGCGGTGAGGAGGTCGGGGCGCTGCCCGGGCTGTCCACCCGCAACGACCCCAAGCTGGGCGAGATCGTCATCGACAAGAACGGCATGACGGTCTACCGGTTCATGAAGGACTCGCAGTGGCCGATGAAGACCGCGTGCACGGGGGACTGTCTGGAGAAGTGGCCGGTCATCGCACCGGTCGACGAGAAGGACACCAAGGGGATCGACCTTCAGGGGTCCACGCCCAACCGGGGCTACGTCGTCTTCGACCGCCCTGACGGCATCAAGCAGCAGACCATAGACTGCATCCCGATCTACACCTTCGCGGGTGACAAGAAGGCCGGTGACACCAACGGCCAGGGCGTGGGCGGCACCTGGTACGCCATCCGCCCCGACGGCAAGCCGGTCGGCGCGTCGGAGAAGTAGAGAAACCTCCCCAGGGTTGATCATCTCGTCCACCCGACGGAGCCGACCCGGTCCGCCCCTCCGTGCCCACGGAGGGGCGGACCGTTTTGCCGTGCTTCACCTGAACTCATCGAATTCCTGAGGCGCTTCCCCTTCCGGTCCGGGACTCTCCGGAACGCCTCGGACACGGTTCGTCATACGTTCGACGGACATGCGGGTGGGTATCAATTCGGCACGTGCCGCAGGCAGTGACCGGGAACGGATGGTCAATTTCCGTTTCAGGTCGCTCCATTGGCGGGCGATCAGTAGCCTCTGCTCGAACACCGGATCGCCTACGCCTTGGAGAGATAGATGGAGCGTCCCGCCTGGGCCCCACGGAGCATCGACATCTCGGTGCCCAGCGTTTCCCGGATGTACGACTACTATCTGGGCGGATCGCACAACTTCGAGGTCGACCGGGAAGCGGCCCGCAGGGCCATGGAGTTCATGCCGGGACTCCCCAAGATCATGCAGGCCAACCGGGCGTTCATGCGCCGCGCCGTGCGCTACGCGGCCGAGCAGGGCATCAGCCAGTTCCTGGACATCGGCTCCGGCATCCCCACCTTCGGCAATGTGCACGAGGTGGCCCAGGCCGCCCGCCCCGGCGCGCGCGTGGTGTACGTCGACCACGACCCGGTGGCCGTGGCGCACAGCCAGGCGGTCCTGGAGGGCACCGACGACGCCGCTGTCGTCGCCGCGGACCTGCTCAAGCCCCAGGAGATCCTGCACAGCCCCGAGGTGGAGCGGCTGATCGACCTGAATCAGCCAGTGGCGCTACTCCTCGTTGCCATACTGCACTTCGTGGCAGACGAGGACGACCCGTACAGGGCGGCGCGCGAACTGGGGGAGGCGCTGGCGCCCGGCAGCCTGCTCGTGCTCACCCACGCCTCCTACGAGGGGATTCCGCTTCCGCCGGAGCGGGCCGGGGGTGCGGTGGACGTGTACAAGGACATCCGCAACCCGTTGATCATGCGCTCGCGCGAGGAGATCGCGCGGTTCTTCGAGGGGTACGACATGGTGGAACCCGGACTGGTGGCGATGCCGCGCTGGCGGCCCGACACCGCACCGGAGGACGAGGATCCGTACGCGTTCTCCGGGTTCGCGGGCGTGGGGCGTACGGCGTGATCGCGGAACCGGACGGGCCGGAGGACAGACTCCGCCGGTTCGCGACGATCTGGAGCCGGGCCGTCTTCCCGGTGACCTCGACGTCGTCGACCCGGCCGGAGTTCGAGACGCAACTGCTCCCGCTGGCCCGGCGGTTGAGCGAGGCACTGCGGGCCCGGGCCTTCGACGCGGAGGCGGGCAGGTCGGTCGGCGCCGCCCTCGTGCACGCGCACTGCACCGACCCGGAGGCCCTCAGCCGCACCCTGGACTGCGTGGACGCCTACCTCGTCCTGTACTGCGGCGGCGACGGCGACCAGGAGGGCTTGCGGGCCCGGTGCGCGCGCCTGCAGCACGCGATGGCCGCCGGCTTCGCGCGGGCGCTGCGCGAGAGGACCCTGGCCGAGCAGGAGTCCATCGCCCAGGCCGCCCTGCAGGCTCAGGGTGTGGTGGCGCAGGCCCTGCACGCGAGCGAGGCGCGTTTCCGCGCCGTCTTCGAGGGCGCGGCCATAGGCATCGGCATGGCCGACCTCGAGGGCAACATCCTGCAGGTCAACGGCGCGCTGCTGCGCATGTTCGGGTTCTCCGAGCAGACGCTGCGCGGCCGCAACGTCAGGGAGTGGACCCACCCCGACGACGCCCCGCAGACCTGGCGGCTCTACGACGAACTCGTCCAGGGCGAACGGGAGCACTATCACCTGGAGAAGGCGTTCTACCGCCCCGACGGGACGGTGCTGTGGACCAACCTGACGGTCTCCCTGCTGCGGGACGCCGACGGCAACCCGCAGTACCAGCTCGCCCTCATGGAGGACACCACCGAGCGGCGGCTGCTCAACCTGCGGCTGCGCTACGAGGCCACGCACGACGCGCTGACGGGCCTGCCGAACCGCACCTTCTTCTTCGAGCGCCTGGAAAAGGCACTGGGCGCCGGGGAGGGCCAGCGGTTCGGGCTCTGCTACCTCGACCTCGACGGCTTCAAGACCATCAACGACAGCCTCGGGCACGCCGCGGGCGACCGGCTGCTCGTCGAGGTCGCCGACCGGCTGCAGTCCTGCGCCACCGCGTCCGGCGAGATGGTCGCGCGGCTCGGCGGCGACGAGTTCGTGGCGCTGACCACCGGGCCCGACACCCAGCGCGAGGTCGACGAGCTCGCCGGGCGCATCATGAACGCCCTGCTCGCGCCCATCAGCGTCGACGGCCGGGAACTGACCGTGCGCGGCAGCATCGGCATCGTCGAGGGGCCGGCCGGGGAGCGCAGCCCCGCGGAGGTGCTGCGCAGCGCCGACATCACCATGTACCGGGCCAAGTCGGCGGGCGGCAACCGCTTCGAGCTCGCCGACCCGGAGGCCGACGCCCGGGCCATCACCCGGCACGGGCTGACCACTGCCCTGCCGACCGCGCTGGAGCGGGGCGAGTTCTTCATCGAGTACCAGCCGCTGGTGCATCTCGGGGACGGCAGTGTGCGCGGGGCGGAAGCGCTGGTGCGCTGGCTGCATCCGCAGCACGGGGTGCTCGGGCCGGACCGGTTCATCCCGCTCGCCGAGCACACGGGACTCATCGTGCCGCTGGGGCGCTGGGTGCTGGAGCAGTCGGTGCGGCAGGCGCGGGAGTGGCGGGAGCTGCACGGGGGTGTGGACGCGGGGCCGCTGCGGATCAACGTGAACCTGTCGCCGTGCCAGCTGACCCATCCCGGGCTGGTGCAGGACACGGTCGACATCCTGGAGCGCACGGGGGTGGAGCCGGGCGCCTTGTGCCTGGAGGTCACGGAGTCGGCGCTGATCGGCGCGGACGACGACCTGCTGAAGCCGCTGCGCCGGCTGGCCGAGATGGGGGTCGACATCGCCCTCGACGACTTCGGGACGGGGTACTCCAACCTGGCCAACCTGCGGCGGCTGCCGGTGAGTGTCCTGAAGCTGGACCGGTCCTTCACACAGAGCATGCAGCAGTTCCCGGCGGACCCCGTCGACCTCAAGATCGTCGAGGGGATCGTGTCGCTGGCGCACAGCCTCGACCTCGCGGTGACCGTGGAGGGCGTGGAGACCGGAGCCCAGGCCGAGCAACTGCGGATACTGGGCTGCGACACGGCTCAGGGCTGGTACTACGCCCGTCCGGGCCCCCCGGAGCGGCTGCACGAACTGGCGTTGGTGGACGCGACGGGGTGACACCCCCGATGACCGCTGCGCGGTGCCGGGTGGTCAGGCGCCCAGTCCGCGCAGCAGCAGCGCGAGACCGCCCGGGAACTCCCGGTCGGCACTGACCTTCCGGGCGGTGCGGGCGGTCTCGGTCATGTGCGGAAAGGCGTCGGGCGGCAACTCGGTAATGGCGACCGTACCCTCGCCGGACAGGGGTCCGAGGTGCTCCAGCTGGATGGCGCCGACAACGTACCCGAGCAGGCCCCGCAGCGCGATAACCCGCTCGTCGCCGTCGAATCCCGCCTCCGTGAGCACGCCGAGCACGGACTCCGACCAGCGCAGCCCGGCCGGCGACCGGTGCCGGTGGGTGACGGTCAGGGGCACGGTCTCCGGATGGGCGGCCACGGCCTCACGCAGCCGCCGCACCAGCACCTCGACGTGCTCCTGCCAGGGTGTTCCGGGTCCGGGCGGCTCGGTGTCCACGGTGGAGAGCACGAGGTCGACGACGAGCCTTTCCAGCTCCTCCCGGTCGTCCCTTCGCGGTCGTCGCCGACCCCGGCAAGCGGCTGTACGCCGAGTTCGGCGTCGAGTCGGCTCTCCGGGCTCTGCTCGGCCCGCGCGCCTGGGGGCCGGTCGTCAGGGCGGTGCTGCGCGGTGGGTGGGAGGTCCTCCGCGGCCGCGAGCGGCTCCCCGCGACCAGCCAGCCCGGCGGCAGGCTCGGCCTGCCCGCCGACTTCCTGATCGGCCCCGGCGGCCGGGTCCTCGCCGCCCGGTACGGCGAGCACGTCTACGACCAGTGGCCGGTCGACGAGCTCCTGCACCTGGCCGCCCCACACCGGCCGGCCGCCGGCCACCCCCCGGCGCGGCAGCCGCAGCCCTGAGCCGGGCCCCGCGGGCGCCTCACCGCTCCAGCAGCATCCGCTGCAGCTCCCGGGCCGCCCGCGGCGGAGCCACATCGCTGCGGTGGGCCAGGGCGATGGTCCGGTGCAGGCCGGGGCGGGCCAGCGGAGTCACCCGCAGGCCTCGGCCGGACCGCGCGGCCACCATTCGCGGCACGACGGCCACCCCCAGCCCGGCCCGCACGAACCCCAGCACCGCGTCCATCTCTCCGCCCTCCACCGCGAAGTCCGGCTCGAAGCCCTCGGCGCGGCACGCGGCGACCGTCAGTTCGCGCAGGTCGTAGCCGTGGCGGAACATCACCAGGCGTTCGCCCTCCAGGTCGGCGACCCGTACGGTGCCCCGGCCCCGGCCGGGGCCGCGGGCGTCCGGGGAGGACACCACGACCAGGTCCTCGCGCAGCAGCTCCACCGTCGTGAGGGCGGGGGAGGGGGTCGGCAGGGGCAGGACCACCAGGGCCAGGTCCAGGGCGCCCCGCGCCAGCTCCCGCACCAGGTCGTGCGAACCGCCTTCCTCGATCAGCAGCTGGACGCCCGGGTAGCGGTCGTGGAAGGCGCGCAGCACGTCCGGCAGCAGGCCCGTGCACAGGCTGGGCGTGGCACCGAGCCGAACCCGGCCCCGCCGCAACTGCACCAGCTCCAGCACCTCGTGCCGGGCCGTGTCCGCGTCCGCCAGGATGCGCCGCGCCAGCGGGAGGAGGGCCTCCCCGGCGTCCGTCAGCGTGATGTTGCCCCGCGCGCGCAGGAACAGGTCCGCGCCCAGCTCCCGCTCCAGCGCCTTGATCTGCTGCGAAAGTGACGGCTGTGCGACATGGACCAGATCCGCGGCCCGGGTGAAGTGCCGGGTCTCGGCGACGGCTACGAAGTACTGGAGCTGCTGGAACTGCATACCCTTACGATAGCTCCAGCCTATGGAATCAAGCTGGACCATGTCTTGGACCGATCGGCCGTACGTCCGTAGCGTGCTGTTCCATGGCTCTGGCAACGCGGACGGACCGACGGCCGTCCATGGCACGCACCGTGTGGGACTCCACCGTCGGCAAGAAGGCCGTGATGGCCGTCAGCGGTCTGATCATGCTGCTGTACCTGGTCGCCCACATGATCGGGAACCTGAAGATCTTCTTCGGGGCAGGCGAGTTCGACCACTACGCACACTGGCTGCGCACCGTCGGCGAGCCGTTCATGCACTACGAGTGGACGCTCTGGCTGATCCGTGTCGTACTCGTGGTCGCGGTCGTCGCCCACGCCGTGTCCGCGTACCAGCTCAGCCGCCGCGACATCAGGGCCCGGCCGAGCAAGTACGTGCACAAGAGGCCCCGGGCGAGCTTTGCGACACGGACCATGCGGTGGGGCGGGATCATCCTCGGGCTGTTCATCGTCTGGCACATCCTCGACCTGACGACCGGCACCGTGCATCCCGGCTTCCGGCCCGGCCACCCGTACCAGAACGTCGTGGACACCTTCTCCACCTGGTACGGCAACCTCGTCTACATCGTCGCGATGCTCGCGCTCGGCCTGCACATCCGGCACGGCTTCTGGAGCGCAGCCCAGACCCTCGGCGTCGGCAGCCGCACCCGTGACCGTGCCCTGAAGACCGTCGCCGGCGTCCTCGCGCTGCTGCTCACGGCCGGCTTCATCGCCGTTCCCGTGGGCGTCATGACCGGAGTGGTGAGCTGAAGATGACTTCCTACCGCGAGTACACGGCCTACGCGACCGGGGAGCCGGTCGTCGACACCAAGGCCCCGTCCGGGCCGGTCAGCGAGCGCTGGGACAAGCGCCGTTTCGAGGCCAAGCTGGTCAACCCCGCCAACCGGCGCAAGCACACCGTCATCGTCGTCGGCACCGGCCTCGCCGGCGGCTCCGCCGGGGCCACCCTCGCCGAACAGGGCTACCACGTCGTCCAGTTCTGCTACCAGGACTCCCCGCGCCGGGCCCACTCCATCGCCGCGCAGGGCGGTATCAACGCCGCCAAGAACTACCGCAACGACGGCGACTCCATCCACCGCCTGTTCTACGACACCGTCAAGGGTGGCGACTTCCGCGCCCGCGAGTCCAACGTGCACCGGCTCGCGCAGATCTCCGTGGAGATCATCGACCAGTGCGTGGCGCAGGGCGTGCCGTTCGCCCGTGAATACGGCGGGCTGCTCGACACCCGCTCCTTCGGCGGCGTGCAGGTGTCCCGCACCTTCTACGCCCGCGGCCAGACGGGCCAGCAGCTCCTCCTCGGCGCCTACCAGGCCCTGAGCCGGCAGATCGCCGCCGGGAACATCGAGATGCATCCGCGGACCGAGATGCTCGACGTGATCGTCGTGGACGGGCGGGCGCGCGGCATCGTGGCCCGGGATCTCGTCACGGGCCGTATCGACACGTACTTCGCGGACGCCGTCGTGCTCGCCTCCGGCGGCTACGGCAACGTCTTCTACCTGTCGACGAACGCCATGAACTCCAACGCCACCGCCGTCTGGCGGGCGCACCGGCGCGGCGCGTACTTCGCCAACCCCTGCTTCACCCAGATCCACCCCACCTGCATCCCGCGCACCGGCGACCACCAGTCCAAGCTGACGCTGATGAGCGAGTCGCTGCGCAACGACGGGCGCATCTGGGTGCCCAAGGCCAAGGGCGACCAGCGGCCCCCGAACGAGATCCCCGAGGACGAGCGCGACTACTACCTGGAGCGCGTCTACCCGTCCTTCGGCAACCTCGTCCCGCGCGACATCGCCTCGCGTGCCGCGAAGAACGTCTGCGACGAGGGAAGGGGAGTCGGCCCCGGCGGTCAGGGCGTCTACCTGGACTTCGCCGACGCCATCGCGCGCATGGGCCGCAAGGCCGTCGAGGCCAGGTACGGCAACCTCTTCGACATGTACCAGCGGATCACCGACGAGGATCCGTACCGGGTGCCCATGCGGATCTACCCCGCCGTGCACTACACGATGGGCGGCCTGTGGGTCGACTACGACCTCCAGACCACGATCGGCGGGCTGTTCGCGATCGGCGAGGCCAACTTCTCCGACCACGGCGCCAACCGGCTCGGCGCCTCCGCCCTGATGCAGGGACTCGCCGACGGATACTTCGTCCTCCCCGCGACCATCAACGACTACCTGGCGCGCAACCCGCACCCCGACCGCGTGACCGGCGAACACCCCGTCGTCCAGGAGGTGCTGGCCGAGACGCGGGACCGGCTCAGCCGGCTGCTGTCCGTCGACGGCGACCGCACCCCCGACTCCTTCCATCGCGAGGTCGGCGAACTCATGTGGGAGTTCTGCGGCATGGCCCGCACCGACTCGGGGCTGCGCAAGGCGCTGGAGCGGATCCCGCAGATCCGTGAGGAGTTCTGGCGGCGCATCAAGGTGCCCGGCACCGGCGAGGAGTTCAACCAGTCGCTGGAGAAGGCCAACCGCGTCGTCGACTACCTGGAGCTGGCCGAGCTGATGTGCCTCGACGCGCTGCACCGGTCCGAGTCCTGCGGCGGCCACTTCCGCGAGGAGTCGCAGACGCCCGACGGTGAGGCCGCCCGCAGGGACGAGGAGTTCGGGTACGCCGCCGCCTGGGAGTTCACCGGCACCGGCGAGGCTCCGGTGCTGCACAAGGAAGACCTCGTCTTCGAGTACGTCCACCCCACCCAGCGGAGCTACGCATGAAGCTCACCCTGCGCGTCTGGCGGCAGAAGAACGCCGACGCCGACGGCACGATGTCCACGTACGAGGTGGACGGGATCTCGAAGGACATGTCGTTCCTCGAGATGCTCGACACCCTCAACGAGGAGCTCATCCTCAAGGGTGAGGACCCGGTCGCCTTCGACCACGACTGCCGTGAGGGGATCTGCGGGGCCTGTTCGCTGGTGATCAACGGTGACGCGCACGGCCCGGAGCGGACGACCACCTGCCAGTTGCACATGCGGTCGTTCCAGGACGGCGACACGATCGACGTGGAGCCCTGGAGAGCGTCCGCGTTTCCGGTGGTCAAGGATCTGGTCGTGGACCGGTCGGCCTTCGACCGGATCATCCAGGCCGGCGGGTACATCACCGCGCCGACCGGCGCGGCCCCGGAGGCGCACGCGACGCCGGTGCCGAAGCCGGACGCCGACTTCGCCTTCGAACACGCCGAGTGCATCGGGTGCGGGGCGTGTGTGGCGGCCTGTCCGAACGGGGCGGCGATGCTGTTCACGTCCGCCAAGGTCAACCACCTGAACGTGCTGCCGCAGGGGGCGCCCGAGCGGGAGACGCGGGTGCTGGACATGGTGGAGCAGATGGACGAGGAGGGGTTCGGGGGGTGCACGCTCACCGGTGAGTGCGCCACCGCCTGTCCCAAGGGGATCCCGCTGATGTCCATCACCGGCATGAACAAGGAGTGGCTGCGGGCCACGCGGAGGGTCGCCAAGCAGTAGTTCAACAGGCGCACATCCGCTCTCCTGGCCCACGTCACGCGAAGGTCGGTCGGCAGGGGCACAACAGGGGGCGGCGGCATCGCTCGCTGCCCCCGGCCCGTGACCAGGAGAAGCCATGACCGGCGTACTGACCGTCGACCGCCCCGCCCCGCCCACGGCCCCCGTCCGCTACACCGTCTCCCTCGCCCGGAACGAGGAGGACGTGCGTGCCGCGCAGCGGCTGCGGCACGACGTCTTCGCCGGGGAGCTGGGGGCCCTGCTGGCCGGCCCGCGGCCGGGGCTCGACGTGGACCCGTTCGACGCGTACTGCGATCACCTGCTCGTCCGCGAGGAGACGACCGGCCAGGTCGTCGGCACGTACCGGCTGCTGCCGCCGGAGCGCGCGGCGGTCGCCGGGCGGCTGTACTCCGAGGGCGAGTTCGATCTGACCGCGCTGGACGGCATCCGGCCGCGGCTCGTCGAGGTCGGCCGCTCCTGCGTGCACCCCGACCACCGCGACGGCGCGGTCATCAGCCTCATCTGGGCTGGTATCGCCCGCTATATGACCGACCGTGGCCATGAGTGGCTCGCCGGCTGCTGCTCCGTCCCGCTCGCCGACGGCGGCGCCCTCGCCTCCGCCACCTGGGAGCGGGTCAGCGCCAAGCACCTGTCGCCGCAGGAGTTCCGGGTCCGGCCGCTGCTGCCGTGGGTCCCGGGCCCCGCACCCGCCGCCCGTGCCGAGCCGCCCGCCCTGCTGCGCGGCTATCTGCGCCTCGGCGCCTGGGTGTGCGGCGCACCGGCCCACGACCCGGACTTCGGTGTCGCCGACCTGTACGTGCTGCTGCCGATGAGCCGGGTCAACCCGCGCTACCTGCGGCACTTCCTCTCCCTCGTGCCGGCGTGACGAGCGCCTGGCTGCCCACCGCGCCCTGCACACCCCGGGCCTGCGTCGAGGCGTCGGTGGCGGTGCGGGTGCGGATGCGGGGCGTGCCGCGTGCGGTGCTGCGGCTCACCGCGGTCGTGCTGCTCCTGCTCGCGGGGATCGCGCTGTCCCCGCTCGGTGCACGGATACCGGCGTCCCTGGTGCGGCGGTGGTGCCGGTGCATCGTGCGGGCCGCAGGGGTCCGCGTCCGCATCACCGGCGCCGCCGCCCCCACCGGCGGACTGCTGCTGGCCGCCAACCACATCTCCTGGCTGGACATCCCGCTGCTGGCCGCCGTACGCCCCGCGCGGATGCTGGCCAAGACCGAGGTACGGCGCTGGCCCGTCGCCGGTGCGCTGGCCGCGCGCGGCGGCACCCTGTTCATCGACCGGGACCGGCTGCGAGCGCTCCCGGACACCGTCGCCCGGATCACCGGGACCCTGCGGGAGGGCGCCGCCGTCGCGGTCTTCCCCGAGGGCAGCACCTGGTGCGGCCGGGCCCAGGGAACGTTCCGCAGGGCCGTCTTCCAGGCCGCCCTGGACGCCGGGGTGCCGGTCCAGCCGGTGCGGATCAGCTACCGGCTCGACGGCGGAGCGGCCACCACGGTCCCCGCGTACGTCGGCGAGGACACACGGCTCGCCTCCCTGTGGCGGGTGGCGACGGCCCGTGGCCTGGTCGCGGAGGTCGAGGTACGGGACGCCCTGCCCCCGGGCAGCCACCCCGACCGCCGCTCCCTCGCCCGCGCCGCCCAGCCACAGCGGACGGCGGCACCGGCCTGGCCACACACGGTGCTGGTCGCGTAGGCCACACGCGGTACCGGCGGTATAAGCGGTACCGCGTGTGTGTGGGGGCAGTTCATCGGCACCACTCGGCGTGGACGGTTCGCCGGGCGCGGACCGGCGCATCAGGTGCGGCGCCCCGCCCGCACGCGCCTCAGTGGGCCCCGGACAGGGCGCGTGCCAGGTACGGTGCCGTCCGGCTCTCCGCCGAGCGCGCCACGTCCCCGGGCGGCCCCGCCGCCACGATCCGGCCCCCCGCGTCGCCGCCGCCCGGGCCGAGGTCGATCACCCAGTCCGCGCCCGCGACGACGGACATGTCGTGCTCGACGACGATCACGGTGTGCCCGGCGTCGACGAGGCCGTGCAACTGGCGCATCAGGACGTCCACATCGGCCGGGTGAAGGCCGGTCGTGGGCTCGTCGAGGAGGTAGAGCGTGCGGCCCCGCCGACCGCGCTGCAGTTCGCTCGCCAGCTTGATGCGCTGGGCCTCACCGCCGGAGAGCTCGGTCGCCGGCTGGCCGAGGCGGAGGTAGCCCAGGCCGACGTCGAGCAGGGCGCCGAGGCTGCGGGCGACGGCCGGGGTGTCCGCGAAGAACTCCGCCGCGCTCTCCACCGTCAGGTCCAGCACCTGCGCGATGTTCCGCCCCCGGTACGTCACTTCCAGCGTCCGCGGGTTGTAGCGGGCTCCGCCGCAGTCCGGGCAGGGCGCGTACGTGCTCGGCAGGAACAGCAGCTCCACGCTGACGAACCCCTCGCCCTGGCAGGTCTCGCAGCGCCCTCCCGCCACGTTGAAGGAGAACCGGCCGACACCGAAGCCCCGCGTGCGCGCCCCGTCGGTCGCCGCGAACACCTTGCGGACGACGTCGAAGAGGCCCGTGTAGGTGGCGAGGTTGGAGCGCGGGGTGCGGCCGATCGGCCTCTGGTCGACCGAGACCAGCCGGCCCACCCCGGCCGTGTCCTGCGTGATCTCGCCGATGAGCGTCGACTTGCCCGAGCCGGACACTCCGGTGACCGCGGTGAACACGCCGAGCGGGAACTCCGCGGTCACGTCGCGCAGGTTGTGCCGGGTGACCGGGCCGGCCCTCAGCCACCCGCTCGGCGTGCGGACCTCCCGGGCCGGGAGTGGCGAGCGGTCGAACAGGTAACGGGCCGTCGCCGACTCCGCCACCGAGGCCAGGCCGGCCACCGGGCCGCTGTGCAGCACCCGTCCGCCGTGCTCACCCGCGTGCGGGCCGACGTCCACCAGCCAGTCCGCGCCGCGTACGACGTCCAGGTGGTGCTCCACGACGAACACCGAGTTCCCGGCCGTCTTCAGCCGCTCCAGCACCGTGAGCAGCGCCTCGGTGTCCGCCGGGTGCAGCCCGGCCGACGGCTCGTCGAGGACGTAGACGACCCCGAACAGGCCCGAGCGCAGCTGGGTGGCGAGGCGCAGGCGTTGCAGCTCGCCCGCGGAGAGGGTGGGGGTGGGCCGGTCGAGGCTGAGGTAGCCGAGGCCCAGTTCGACGACCGGGGCGATACGCGACCTGAGATCCTCCGTGAGGACCCGGGCGGCCTCCGAGGTCGCGTCGAGACCGGCGGCCAGTTCCACCAGCGGCAGTGCCGCCAGCTCGGCGATGGTCCGGCCGCCGACCGTCACCGCCAAAGCCTCGGGCCGCAGCCGGCTCCCGCCGCACGCCGGGCAGGGCGCGCTGGTGAGGAAGCGCTCCGCCTTCGCCCGCAGGGCCGGGCTCTTGGAGTCGGCGAAGGTCTTCATCACATACCGGTGGGCGCTCATGTACGTGCCCTGATAAGGCCGTTGGATGCGGTCGGCGTCCCGCACCGGGTGCACGGTGACCACCGGCTGCTCGTCCGTGAACAGGATCCACTGGCGCTCCCCGGCGGGCAGCTCCCGCCACGGCCGCTCCACGTCGTACCCGAGCGCGTCCAGGATGTCCCGCAGGTTCTTGCCCTGCCAGGCCCCCGGCCACGCGGCGATCGCCCCCTCCCGGATCGACAGCGACGGGTCGGGAACCAGCAACTCCTCGCTCGTACGGTGCACCTGCCCGAGCCCGTGGCACGCCGGGCAGGCCCCTGCCGCGGTGTTGGGGGAGAAGGAGTCGGAGTCGAGCCGCCCCGCCCCGGGCGGATAGGTGCCGGCCCGGGAGAACAGCATCCGCAGGGAGTTCGAGAGGTTGGTGACCGTGCCGACCGAGGAGCGCGACGTGGGCGCCGCGCGGCGCTGCTGGAGCGACACGGCCGGCGGCAGGCCCGTGATCTCCCCGACCTTCGGCGCGCCGACCTGGTGGATCAGCCGGCGCGCGTACGGCGCGACCGACTCGAAGTAACGCCGCTGCGCCTCGGCGTAGATCGTGCCGAACGCCAGTGACGACTTCCCGGAGCCGGACACGCCGGTGAACACGGCCAGCACGTCCCGGGGAATGTCGACATCCACGCCACGCAGGTTGTGCTCGCGGGCTCCGCGGACACGGACGTACGGGTCGTGGGCGTCATGGGGGCCGTGCATGGTCACCGACTCTAACCGGAGGCGATCGCGGCCAGCCGCCGGTAGGAGTCCAGCAGGGCTCCAAGGCCGTAGGTGCTGGTGGTGACCAGGACCTGCGCGCCGGTCTCCTTGAGTACCGTCTCCAGCTCGTACACGACCTGCTCCTCGGTGCCGGCGATATGACCGGTCAGCCCCGACTCGTAGAGGCCGCGCTCCTTGGCGGTCATCGAAAGCGCCTCGACGCGCTCGGCGGGCGGCAGCGGCGGGAAGGTGCCGTGGGTGCGGGAGTACGCCATGGACCAGACCTCGGGGATCAGCAGCCGCGCGCGGGTGCGGGAGCGGTCGAGGACGGACAGGCGCACGGGTTCCATACGAGTGTCTACGCCGGGCGGGTCCGCCGGTATTCCGCCCGGGACGCGACGCGGCGGCGGGCGGGCGCCGGAAAACCGGGTGACCGCGTCCGCGCACGTCAGGACAATGTCCCGGTACCCAGAGGAAAGGCGGCCGACCGTGACCGTCCCCAACGTCCTGCTCTCCGGCATCGTCGGATCGACCGCGTACGGCCTCGCACGCGAGGGCTCCGACATCGACCGCCTCGGGCTGTTCGCCGCGCCCACCGCGGAGCTGCACGGCCTGCGCCGGCCCAAGGAGTCCCACGTCAGCACGGCGCCGGACCGTACCCTGCACGAGGCCGCCAAGTGGTGCCGGCTGGCCCTGGGCGGCAATCCGACCGTGATGGAGCTGGTGTGGCTCCCGGACGACCTGTACGAGGTGCGGACCGGGCTTGGCGACGAACTCGTCGGCATCCGTACGTGCTTCCTGTCCGCCCGGCGCGTCCGGGACGCCTATCTCGGTTACGCCACCCAGCAGTTCAGGCGACTGGATGCGCGGGGTGACGGTTCGTTCTCGGCGGACACCCGCATGCGCACCGCGAAGCACGCCCGGCATCTCAAGCGGCTGTGCCGGCAGGGCCTGGAGCTGTACACCACCGGGCGGCTGACCATCCGCGTCGACGACCCGGAGGAGTACCACGCCTTCGGGGAGCGCGTCGCCGCCGACCCGGCGTCCGCGCTGCCCCTGCTCAGGCGGTACGAGGACGCCTTCGACGCGGGCCCCGCGGCGCTGCCGGACGAGCCCGACGAGGCGCCGGTCGAGGCCTGGCTGCGCCGGGTCCGCGCGCACTTCTACACGGAGTCCGGCTCACCCGTCGCCGCATGAGCGGGCCGACCGGGCGCCCGTGTCCCGGTGCTCAGCCCTCGGGGCGCAGCAGCCCGCGCTCGTAGGCCTTGACCAGGTTCTGCGGGACGAGGTGGCGGACGCCGTCGACGGTGACCGGGACCAGTGCGGGCGTGGCCGCCTTCCACTGGGCGCGACGGTGGCGGGTGTTGCTGCGGGACATCTTCCGCTTCGGGACAGCCATGGGACTCCTCCTCGGTGGACGGCACCGAGGACGCTACATGAAAATGGATCCCATTAACAATCGCGTCCCCGGTGCAGGGTCACCGGTGTCCCCGTCCGGTGTCAGTCGTCGGCGCCCACGAGCATCCGCATCTCGAACTCCTCGTGTGTGCCGGCGTCCTCGGCCGGGCCCTTGTCCAGCACCGTGCCGAGCCAGCCCAGCAGGAAACCGACGGGGATGGAGACGATGCCGGGGTTCTGCAGCGGGAACCACGCGAAGTCCGCTTCGGGGTAGAACGAGGCCGGGGCGGAGGAGACGACGGGGGAGAACGCGGCGAGCAGCACCGAGCAGAGCAGACCGCCGTAGAGGCTGAGCAGGGCGCCCTTGGCGGAGAAGCGCCGCCAGAACAGGGTGTAGATGATCGTCGGCAGGATCGCGGACGCCGCGATGGCGAAGGCGAGGAAGGCGAGCGTCGCCGTGTTCGCCCCCCAGGCGACGAGGGCGAGCAGCATGCCGAGGACGCCGATGACCACCCCGGACAGCCGTGCGACGGTCAGTTCCTCCGTCTCGCTGGCCCGGCCCTTGCGGATCACCTCGCTGTACAGGTCGTGCGCGAGGGACGAGGCGGCGGCCAGGGTCAGGCCGACCGCCACGGCGAGCAGCGTCAGATACGCCAGGCAGGTCACCAGCGCGGTGAGGACACTGCCGCCCAGCTCGTGGGCGAGCAGCAGGACGGCGGAGTTGCCGGTGCGGTCGGTGCTCACGATGGTGTCGCGGCCGAGCAGCGCGGTGGCGCCGAGGCCGAGGACACCGGCCCCGAGGCAGACCGCGCCGACCAGGCCGACGGCCCATAGCACGGAGCGGCGCAGGACGCCGCTGCTGCGCGGGGCGAGCAGCCGCATCAGCACGTGGGGCAGGGCGGCGAGGCCGAGGACGATGGCCAGTTCGAGGCTGAGGAAGTCCAGCTTGTTGCTGATGGTGCCGCCGTAGCGCAGTCCGGGTTCGAGGAAGGCCGCACCGGTTCCGCTGCGCTCGGCCGCCCGCTCCAGCAGCGCGTTGGGGTTCCAGTCGAAGTGGTGGAGCACCCAGCCCGCGGTGAACAGCACACCCACCACCAGCATCACGGCCTTGATGATCTGGATGACCGTCGCCCCGGGCATGCCGCCGAGAGAGGCGTACAGGATGACGAAGGTGCCGATCACGACCACGCACAGGGTGCGCGTCGTGGCGCTCGGCACACCGGTGAACTGGGTCAGCAGGGCGACACTGCCCACGAGTTGGGCCACCAGGTACAGGGTCGCGATGGCCAGGATGCAGATCGCCAGCGCGACCCGCACCGGCCGCTGCTGCCGGGGCAGACGCAGCGCCACCGTGTCACCGAGCGTGAACCTGCCCGTGCGCTGCAGGGGTTCGGCGATCAGCAGGAGCACCATCATCCAGGCGACGGTGGTGCCGCCGAGGTACATCAGCCCGTCGTACCCGGTCAGCGCGACCAGCCCGGTGCTGCCCAGCAGGGTGGCGGCGGACAGGTAGTCACCGCACATCGCCAGGCCGTTGCGCAGGGGCGACATGGTGCGGTTGCCGAGGTAGAACTCGCTGATCTCGTCGCGCTGAGGGGCCGTCAGCAGGGCCGTGAACAGGGTGATCACGACCACGGTCAGGAACAGTACGAACGTCAGCTGCAGACTGCTGTCGTCGATGGCGGCGGCGGTCACCACGTGCGGAACCCCCTCGTCCCCTGCTGGAGGGGCTGTCCGGCGCCCTGGGGCGGCACGGCCGCGCGGGCGCGACGGCTCTGGTTCTCGTGCAGCCGGGACCTGAGCCCGCGGGCGAGCGGATCGACCTGGGTGCGCATGTGCCGGACGTAGCACCAGGCGGTCACGCCCATGACGACGAACTGCCCGAGCCCCAGGGTGAGTCCGATCGTCAGGTGACCGAACAGCGGCGCGTTCATCACCGCGGGCACAAAACTCGACAGCAGCACGTACAGGAGGAAACCGCCGACGGACAAGATCGTCGCCCGGACGCCGAACCGGCGCTGCGCGCGACGCAGAGAGTGAAACTCGGCGTGGTCGGATACACGGGACGGCGGAGCGTGTTCGACGTGCGGAAGCGGGAATGTGGGAGTGTCATCCCGCCGCGGTGAATATTCGGGCACAGGCGCACCTTCTTCGCTGCTGTGTGCCCCGCACTCGACCCCTTCGGGTCAGTGGTCGCGTCCGGCTTCCGGGCAGGGTGGAGGCGCGCCGGACACGGTGTGAGGGTGCGGGCTCTGTGGGGACTCGCGCATCCGGAAAACTCGCTGTCCGGATGCACGCGGACGGCCTCGGGGCTCTGTGCGGAGATCCCCGGCCAGCCCCGTCCACGGGTGGTGGCGAGGCTGAGAGCGGAGTATGTCAGTGCTGTGCTTGAGCCATCAACTGTGTGGGTGAGCTGGCCTGTGTCCATGGCGCGTTCACGACCTTGGTGAGGGCTTGCCGCACGGCGACGGCCTGCGGGAAGGGGGCCGCGGGTGCGCAGAACGGACACATTCTCCGGCCAGGCTGTCTCATATGTGCCGCACACCGGGAACCGGGCCGCGAGGCCGCCCGGAAGCCCGTCGCGGCTAGGGGGTGTTTCGAAGGCCCCGCACAGCACCCACGGCGCCCGGCACGCTCCCCCAAGCTCTTCGAGCAGGGGGGTACCCCCAGAGCACGCACCGGACACCGCGGGCACCTCACAGGACCTTCGAGACACCCCCTAGGGTGAGCGTGTGAGTGATGACCGCAGCAAGGCCCCGCTGGCCGTGTTCGACCTGGACAACACCCTTGCCGACACCGCGCACCGGCAGCGGTTCCTGGAGCGCCGGCCGCGTGACTGGGACCGGTTCTTCGCCGCCGCGCCGCAGGACCCGCCGATCCCGCAGGGCCTCGCGCTGGTGACGGAGAGCGCGCGGGAGTGCGACATCGTCTACCTCACCGGGCGGCCCGAGCGCTGCCGGCGCGACACGCTGGACTGGCTGGCGGCCCAGGGGCTGCCCGAGGGGCGCGTGTACATGCGGCGGGACGCCGACCGCCGGCCCGCCCGGTTCACCAAGCTGGAGATCCTGCGGCGGCTCGCCCGCACCCGCGAGATCCGCGTCCTGGTGGACGACGACGAACTGGTCTGCGCGGACGCCCGGCGCGCGGGCTTCACCGTCGTACAGGCCGACTGGGCCACCCGGTCCGCCGAGATGAAGGTCGCGCAGGAGCGGGAAGGACGGACCTGATACCGGGAGCGGGAGGGGGCCGGGACCGGGACCGCGAAGGCACGGACCGTTCACCTCTCCGCCCGGTATCACCGGGCGAGGACGCCCGCCCGGGGGGCGGGCAGCCCGGCCGTGCCCGCCTCGGGGCCTCTGCTGGACCGAGCCCTGTGCCCTACTCGGACTCCTCCAGCCGGAAGCCCACCTTGAGCCCCACCTGCCAGTGCGCGATCTGCCCGTCCTCGAGCTGGCCGCGCACCTGCGTCACCTCGAACCAGTCCAGGTTGCGCAGGGTCTGCGAGGCCCGCTCGACACCGTTGCGGATGGCCTGGTCGACGCCCTCGGGCGAGGTGCCGACGATCTCCGTGACCCGGTAGGTGTGGTTCGACATGCCGCTGCTCCTCTTCCAGTGACGGGTGTGTCACGCGTGACTCCACCGTGCCCCACGCGGCGGCGAAGCGCGAGACGTCGTCCGCCGCCTCCGCCGCCGTGGGGGTCACCGGTGTCAGCGCGCCATGCTCAGCGACAGCGCGAACCGTCCCGCGCCGTCCGTCCACCAGTGGGTCAGGTCCAGTCCCGCCGCGGACAGTTCGGCGCGCACGCCGTCCTGCCGGAACTTCGCCGACACCTCGGTGCGCATCTCCTCGCCCGCCGCGAAATCGACGGCGAGGTCCAGGGCCGGCACCTTCACGGTCTGCGCCGTACAGGACCGCAGCCGCATCTCGATCCACTCGTGCTCGGCATTCCACAGGGCCACGTGGTCGAACGCGCCGGAGTCGAAGTCGGCGCCGAGCTCACGGTTGATCACGGTGAGGACGTTCTTGTTGAACGCGGCCGTCACCCCGGCCGCGTCGTCGTACGCCCGGACCAGCACCTCCTCGTCCTTGACCAGGTCCGTGCCCAGCAGCAAGGCGTCGCCCGGGGCGAGCAGGGCGCGTACGGACGCCAGGAACGCGGCGCGCTCGGCGGGCAGCAGATTGCCGAGCGTGCCGCCGAGGAACGCCACCAGCCGGGGGCCCGGCGTGTCCGGCAGGGTCAGTTCCGCGGTGAAGTCGGCGATCAGGGCGTGCACGTCCAGCCCCGGCCGCTCGGCGGCGAGTGCCTCCCCGGCCTGGGTGAGGGCACTGCCGCTGACGTCGACGGGGACGTAGGTGCGCAGACCGGTGAGGGCGTCGAGCAGGTGCCGCGTCTTCTCGGAGGAGCCGGAGCCGAGCTCGACGAGGGTGCGGGCCCGGGTCGCCGCGGCGATGTCGCCGGAGCGCGCCACGAGGATCTCGCGTTCGGCGCGGGTGGGGTAGTACTCGGGCAGCTCGGTGATCTTCTCGAAGAGGTCGCTGCCGTGCGCGTCGTAGAACCACTTCGGCGGCAGCGTCCTGGGGCGCCCGGTCAGACCCCGGTGGACGTCGGCGCGCAGGGCGGCGTCCGTGGCGTCCTCGGGCAGGGTGCGGGTGAGGCGGAACGGGCTCACGTACGGGGCTCCTTCGGAGTGGGCGCGAAGGCGTCGGTCGGCTCCTTCAGCGGCGTGAGCAGCACGTCGGTGCGGCTCGCCGCGAGCAGGGTGCGGTCGGGGACCTCCTGCCAGTGCGGATCGTCGTCGTAGGGCTCGGAGGCCACGACGGTGCCGCCGCCGGGCCGGGTGAGGTACCACAGGGTGTCGCCCCAGGTGGTCGCGGTGATGGTGTCGCCGTTGGTGAGCAGGAGGTTGAGCCGGGAGTCAGGGGCCGCCGCGGCGACCTCCAGGACCGTGTCGGCCATGGCCTGGCCCTCCTCGTCACCGCCTCGCAGCCGCGCCAGCACCAGCGCCCACACGAGCGCCGAGTCGTTGCGCGCCTCCAGGGACAGCAAGTCCTCCGGCGGCAGGCTCCGGGACACCGGGGCGAGCGAGCCGGGCCAGCCCCTGACCGCTCCGTTGTGGCTGAACAGCCAGGTCCCCGCGGCGAACGGGGCTGCGGCGGCCTCCGCGTCCGCGCCCGACAGGGTCGCGTCCCGCACCGCGGCGAGCAGCGCGGTGGACCGCACGGCCCGGGCGAGGTCGGCGAACGACAGGTCCGCCCAGATCGGCCCGGCCCGGCGGTAGCGGGCCGGCACCGGGTCGCCCTCGGCGTACCAGCCGACGCCGAAACCGTCGGCGTTGACCGTCCCGTACCGCTGGTGCCGGGGCGCCCACGACTGCCGGTACAGTCCGTGCGGGGGCTCCACGAGGAGCTGGCCGAGCGGCTCCTCCGGTCCCACGTAAGCGATATGACGGCACATCAGATATCCTCCGACCGGGCCGTGCGGAAGCCGGCGAAGATCTGCCGCCGGATCGGGTAGTCCCAGTTGCGGAACGTGCCCCGGCAGGCCACCGCGTCCACCGCGAACGAACCGCCGCGCAGCACCTTGTGCTCGGGGCCGAAGAAGACCTCCGAGTACTCCTTGTACGGGAACGCCCGGAACCCCGGGTAGGGCAGGAAGTCGCTCGCCGTCCACTCCCACACGTCGCCGATCAACTGCCGTACTCCGAGCGGCGACTCGCCGGCCGGATAGCTCCCGGCCGGTGCCGGGCGCAGGTGCCGCTGGCCGAGGTTGGCGTGTTCGGGGCCCGGGTCGGCGTCGCCCCACGGGTAGCGCGTCGAGCGGTCGCCGGCCGGGTCGTGCCGGGCCGCCTTCTCCCACTCGGCCTCCGTGGGCAGCCGGCGTCCGGCCCAGCGGGCGTAGGCATCGGCCTCGTACCAGCAGACGTGCAGCACGGGCTCGTCGGGCGGGACGGCCTCGATGACGCCGAAGTGCCGCCTGAGCCACTGCTTTCCGTCCCGCCGCCAGTACAGCGGGGCGTCGATGCCGTGCTTGCGGATGTGCGCCCAGCCCTCGGAGGCCCACCAGCGCGGGTCGTCGTAGCCGCCGTCCTCGATGAACGCCTGGTACGCGGCGTTCGTCACCGGGGTGGTGTCGATGTGGAACGGTGCCACCTCCCGGCGGTGCGCGGGGCGTTCGTTGTCCAGGGCCCACGGCTCGCCGGAGGTGCCCATCGTGAACGGCCCGCCGGGCACGAGGACTTCGCAGGGGCCGGTGAACAGCGGCACCGGTTCCGGGCCGGGCGCGGTCAGGGCCTGCGGACCCTTGCGCAGCTGATGGGTGATCAGCATGGTCTCGTCGTGCTGCTGTTCGTGCTGGGCGATCATCCCGAAGGCGAACCCGGCCTCCGTCAGCCGTGTCCCGTGGAAGGTGGCCTTCTCCAGCACGTCCAGCGCCCGGCCGCGCACGTCGGCCGCGTAGGTGCGGGCCTCCGCGGGCGACAGCAGGGGCAGTTTCGGCCGCTCGGCGCGCGGGTGCTCGAAGGCGTCGTACAGGGTGTCGATCTCGGGCCGTATCGCCTCCTGCCCGGCGACGGCCCGCAGCAGCCACTGCTCCTCCTGGTTGCCGATGTGCGCGAGGTCCCAGACCAGCGGCGACATCAGCGGCGAGTGCTGCGCGGTCAGGTCGGGTTCCTCGACGCAGCTCGTCAGCAGGGTGGTGCGGTCGCGGGCGACGACCAGCGCGGCGACCGCCCGCTCGCGGAGCGCCTCCGGGTCGCCGGTGCCGGCGTCCGGGGCGACAGCGGGAGGGGTGTCGGTCATGGGTGCAAGTCCTTCCCGTGGGCGCGGGCGTCCGTGCCGCGCCGGCGGTCGAGCAGGTCGTCGGCGGGGCAGCGGCCCAGGACGACATAGCGGTCCAGATGGGCGGTGACGGCCTCGATGACCTCGGGGGCGGCGCCGAGCCGCGGCAGGGCGTCCAGCGCGGTCGTGAAGCACGTGACGGCCACCTCGCGCAGTTCCGCGTCGGCGAGGCCTGAGCGGGCCGCGTCGAGCCACAGCGGATTGTGCGGCGCGGGCATCCCCAGCGTGCGCTCGGCCAGCGGCTTCACGGCCCGGTAGGCGGTCTCGGCGGCCTCCGGGTCGTCGAACAGGGCCGCCGCCACCGCCAGCGGCACGATCCAGCCGTCGTCGCCGGGCTGCGCGTCGATCATGCGCAGTTCGAGGTGGCCGCGGGGCCTGACCGGCGGGAACAGCGTCGTGACGTGGTAGTCGAGGTCCTCCCGGGTGGGAGGCCTGGGCGCGCCGGTGCGGATCCACTCCCGGAAGGTGAGACCGTCCGGGACGTCCCAGGGCCCGCCGTCGCGCCGGACGCACATCACGGGGGAGTCCAGCACGTGCCGGGTCCACGCACCGCGCGGGTCGGCGTCCAGCGGCGGTCCGCCCGCCCGGCCGGCGCCGATCCGCGTCCACGTCAGCTGCCGGGTGGACAGCCAGCCCGTCGGACGGTGACCGGCGAGCGGGGAGTTGGCGAACACGGCGACCAGGACCGCGCCCAGATGGTGGGCCAGCCACCAGCGCCGCACGTGGCCGAGGGGGCCGGGCTCCTCGTGGCCGGCGTCCAGGCACACCTGCACGGAGGCGGAGGCGCACATCATGGCGCGGCCGGCGGGGCCGGTGCGGTCGAGGCAGGTCTCCATGGCGTCGTAGCGCGGTTCGCGCAGGAACCGGCGGGGTTCGTGCCAGGGGTCCTGGCCCAGGCCGACGAGGGCGAGACCCTCCTGGCGCAGGACCGCGCGGACGGCGTCGAGGTCGGCGGAGACGTTGGCGATGCACTCCGTCAGCGAGGCGGCGGGGGGCGAGCTCAGCTCCAGCTGGCCGCCGGGCTCCACGGTGAGCGCCGACCTCAGAGGCAGGGTCCGCAGTGCGGCGTAGGCCGCTTCGAGTCGTTCGGGTGTGACGGGGAGCTGCGGGGCACGCAACTCGTGGACGAGCCATTCCACCTCGACGCCGAGGCGGCGCGGCGGGCCGGTCTTGAAGCAGATGCCGCGGACGAGTGCCTCGACCTCGGCTTCGGACAGTGAGGTGCGTGGCCGGGTACAGCCAGCTACCGATTCGGACATGTCGGGATCCTCCTGAGATTCCACCATGTCATCGGTCCGGGCTCTTCGGCGGCCCGGGCCGGGACAACTCGTCCCACCCAAGACGGTCGCACCGCTCGGCACAAGGGGGCGAACCGGGGCGTTCCGGGTTGGTCTTTCGGAATCACCGCGAGTTCCCGGCGGCTGTCTCCGGCGTTCTCCGACGGCGAAAACTCCGTTGCGCCGCAACCACGGGACCGCCCACCATGCCTGCGTGAGCACGACAAGAACGGCCGCGGGGTTCGCGGTCACGGCGCGGACGGGGGTCGGGCCGTGAGCGCGCGCCTGCGCGGTGTCGCGCGGCAGACCGAGCAGATCGTCGCGGTGGGCGCCTACCGGGCGCCGGACGGCCGCGAGGTGTCGATCGCGGCGGAGCTGCGGGCGGCGCGCGAGGGCACGCGCACGTACGGCCCGGAACCGGTGCCGGTGTCATCCGTCCGGGTGACAAGGACGCTGATCGAGGTCACGGACGAGAGCAGCCTGCAAGCCGCCCGCCGGCTCGGCGGGGGCGCCGCCGTGCTGAACTTCGCCTCCGCCCGCAACCCCGGCGGCGGCTACCTCAACGGCGCCCAGGCCCAGGAAGAGGCCCTGTGCCGCGCCTCGGCGCTCTACACCTGTCTGCTCCGGGCCCGGGCCTTCTACGACCATCACCGCGCCCACCGCGACCCGTTCTACACGGACCGTGTCATCCACTCACCCGGCGTGCCCGTCTTCCGCGACGACCGGGGCGTCCTGCTGGACGAGCCATGGACCGCCGGTTTCCTGACCTCCGCCGCACCCAACGCGGGCGTGGTGCTCCGCACGGCACCCGAACGCGCGGCCGAGCTGCCGCGGGCCCTCGCGGTCCGTGCCGAACGCGTCCTGGAGACGGCAGCGGCCCACGGCTACCGCAAGCTGGTCCTGGGCGCCTGGGGCTGCGGGGTGTTCCGCAACGACCCGGCGCGGGTGGCCGGGGCGTTCCGAGGGCTCCTGGGGCCCGGCGGCCGGTTCGCGGGGGCCTTCGAGCACGTGGTGTTCGGGATCCTCGACAAGGCGCCCGGCCGTGCGGTGCTGGGCGCCTTCGAGGAGGTGCTCGGCACCGGCCGTGGCGACGGCGTTCAGCTCCAGCCGTAGCGCTCCTGCAGCCGGCGCCTCACCAGGTTGAACCGCATGCGGTCCAGCGCGCAGGCCTCCCGGCGCATGCCGTCCTCGTGCAGGCGCAGGACCCGGTCGACGTCGACCCATGAGTCCCGGCCCGACCGGTCCCACGGACCGCTCCCGATCGGCACCCACTCGCGGTCGCCGTCGTGCCGCTTGCTGGACAGCTGCACGGCGAGGAAGGTCCCCGCCGGTTCGCGGGCGACGACGAGCACCGGGCGGTCCTTGCCCCGCCCGTCGTTCTCCTCGAAGGGCACCCACGTCCAGACGACCTCGCCCGGGTCCGGATCGCCGTCATGGGCGGGGGAGTACTCCGTGCGCACCCGGCCGACCTCGCGCGGGTCTGCCTGGACGGTGGCGGAGAGGCCGTGACGGCCGGGGACGTTCTCTGCGGCCTCTTCGGCGAACGTGCTCACAAAAGCACCTTAGAGGCTGCCCCGGCGCGCACGCCCTCCGGGTCGCTTCTCGTCCATCGGCACCTTCCCGCCTGCCCGCTGAGCGGTGAGGTCTCCTGGAAGCGCCCACCCGTCGCCGCGACGCGTGCGGCGTGCGGCCGCTCACGCGGCGGCGGAGCGTGCCGTGACCGGCGGCGACGGCCACTTCTCGGCCCAGCGCAGCTCCGCCTCCAACTGCGCGGCCACCTGCACGAGGAGCGGCTCGCTGTTCGCCGGGCCCAGCAACTGGGCGCCCACGGGCAGACCGTCCGGCGTGAACCCCGCGGGCACGTTGACCCCCGGCCAGCCCAGCACGTTCCACGGCCAGGCGTACGGGCAGGCGGCGATCATCGCCCGGTCGGTGGCGAAACCGCTGAGTTCCAGCAGGGCGCCGATCCGGGGCGGGGGAGCGGCGGTCGTGGGCGCCAGGACGAGGTCGTACGAGGTGAAGAACCCGCCGATACGGCGGTGCAGCATGGCCTCCGCCCGCCGGGCCACCCGCAGCGGTGCCCCGCCGAGCAGCCGGCCCAGCCGGGCCGCCTCCCGGGTGCGCCGGTCCAGCAGCGCCGGGAAGGGCGCCTCGCCCACCCGCTCGGCGATCCCGGCCGTGGCGCGCGGCACGAAGGTCAGCCCGATCTGCCCGTACGGCGGGTCCGCCTCCTCGACCGTGTGCCCCAGCGCGGCGAGCCGCTCGGCGAGTTCGACGACCCGGGTCCGCACCTCCGGCAGCAGGCGGGCCGGCACCGCCGTGAACGGCGGCTTGAGGGAGAGGGCGATGCGCAGCCGTCCGGGGTCACGGCCGAGCGCCCGGGACGCCTCGACGGCCGGGGGCCGGTGCGGGTCCTGGGCATGGTTGCCGCTCGCCGCGTCCAGCAGCAGGGCCGCGTCGGCGACCGTGCGGGCCAGGGTGCCGTTGACGGTGATGCCCTGGAAGGACTCGCCGCGCGGCCAGGTGGAGATCCGGCCGCGCTGCGGTTTGATGCCGACCAGATGGGTCCAGGCGGCCGGGATCCGCACCGAGCCGGCACCGTCGGAGCCGAGCGCGGCGGGCACGAGGCCGGCGGCGACCGCGGCGGCCGAGCCGCCCGACGAACCGCCGGGCGTGTGGTCCGTGCTCCACGGGTTGCGGGTCGCACCGAAGGCGGGCCCCTCGGTGAAGGGCCACTGCCCGAACTCGCAGGTGTTGGTCTTGCCGACGATCACGGCCCCGGCGGCGCGCAGCCGCCGTACCGCCTCGCCGTCCTCGGCGACCGGCGGGAACTCGCCGCAGCAGCCGAAGGCGGTGGGCTCGCCGGCCACGTCCATGTCGTCCTTGACGGCCACGGGCACACCGAGCAGCGGCTTGCGCCCGCCCTCCGGCGCCGGGCCCCGCGTGCCCGCGGCCAGCTCCCGGTCGGCAGCGTCGGCCTCGGCGAGCGCCGCCTCGGCCCGCACGATCCGGAACGCGTTGATGCCGCCCTGCGCCGCCTCGATCCGCGCCAGGGTCCGCTCGACCAGCGCCCGGGACGTCACGTCCCCGGCGGCCAGCGCACGGGCGGTCTCCGCCAGGCCTTCGGAACGGTCGAGCGTCATGCGGCCACCTCCGGAAGCAGCTTGTCTACCGAACGGTAACGTCCGGTGGCCGGTGGCGGAACGCCGACGACCGAAGTGGACGTTCGCCCACTGGCCACATCTACCCCACTGGGCGCGTCGAGTCCTGTTCAAACCATTGACGCCCCTCGGTGTCGCCCCTACGTTCTGAGCCCCTACCCACTGATCGAGTTGCCGAACTGTGTTCGCTATATCGAATCTCGGTGCCCGAGGGAGAGCCGTCCGTGACTCCAGACCCCGCCGCCCCGTCCCGCCGCACGCTGCTGCGCGCCCTGGCCGTCCTGCCCGCCTCGGCGGCACTGCTGGGCGAAGCGCCCGCACTGCTCGGCAGCGCCCTGGCCGCCGCACCCCCGAACGGCTCGGCCACGCGCTACACGATCGTGCCGTTCCTGAACAGCACCGACGGCACGGTCAACGTCTACCAGTCGGACGACGCCACCGACTTCCGGCTGCTGCGCTCCTCGGCGTACACACCGCCCGCGGGCCGGATCCGCGACGCGAGCATCATCAGGCACACCGACGGCTACTACTACGTCACCTACACCACGCGCACCTGGCAGGACCGCAGCACGACCATCGGCTTCGCCCGCAGCTCCGACCGCGTCAACTGGACGTTCCTCTACGACTACACCGTCCCCATCGCCCGGCTCTCCCGTGCCTGGGCGCCGGAGTTCTTCGTCGACAGCGACGGCAGCGTCAGCATCATCGTGTCCTGCTCCACCACGGACAACGAGTGGAATTTCACGCCATATCTGCTGAGGGCCACGAACTCGGCTCTCACCGCGTGGAGTTCACCCGTGGCGCTCTCCGGCATCGGCGCCAACCACATCGACACCTTCATCGTGAAGACCGGCTCGACGTACCACGCCTTCCCGAAGAACGAGACGACGAAGTACATCGAGTACGCCACCGCCTCGAACCTCGCCGGCCCGTACACGATCCGCAGGACGGGCAACTGGGCGGGCTGGGGCAGCTACCGCGAGGGCCCGGCGCTGGTGCGGCTCGACAACGGCGGCTGGCGGATGTTCTTCGACGGCTACGGCGACGGGACCTACTACTACAGCGACAGCCACGACACCTTCGCCACCTGGACGGCACCGGCCGCGCTGCCCGGGATCTCCGGCACGGCACGGCACTTCACGGTGGTCAAGGAGACGGTCGCGGGCGGCCCGAGCCTGCCCCGGAACGTCACGCGCTCCTTCCGGTCGGCCAACTACCCGTCCCGCTACTGGCAGCAGCAGTCCTCGCTCCTCAACCTGCCCGTGGTCAGCGGCTCCAGCACCACCGCCGAGAAGCGGGCCGCCACCTTCACGGTCGTCGCCGGCCTGGCCGACGGCAGCGGCTGCTCCTTCCGTGACGCGGCCGGCAACTACCTGCGCCACTGGGACTTCCGCGCCCGCTTCGACGCGAACGACGGCACGAGCACCTTCGCCAGGGACGCCACGTTCATCCTCCGCTCCGGCACGGCCTCCGGCTCGGTCCGCTTCGAGTCGTACAACTACCCGGGGTACTACCTGCGTCACTACTCCTACCAGCTGCGCGTGGAGCGCTCGAACGGAACGGACCTGTTCCGCCAGGACAGTTCGTTCGTGCCGGTGACGGCCTGGGCCTGAGCGCGCCCCCGAGCCCCCGCGCACGGCACAGGAAGGGACCGGGCCACCCCGTTCCCCCGCGACCGCGCGGCGGGGGACCGTGGTGGCCCGGCTGGGGAGGGATCAGCGGGTGAAGGTGACCCGGTGCTCCTTCAGGGAGCCGCAGTTGGAGCCGTACACCTGCACGTACGTGTTGGCGATGCTGCCGCCCCAGTCGACGCAGTGGCCCTTGCCGTGCACGTAGGTCGGACCGGCGTACGACGTGAAGAGGCCCTCGTCGTAGTGGCTCTCGTCGGTGTCCGGGACGTAGATCCAGGCGGACATGTTGACGGCCGTGCCCGGGTTGTTGCGGATGGTCGCGACGCAGTTCTGGCCGTTGGAGGCGTTGTAGGTCAGGTAGACGGTCCCCAGCGAGCCGACGGCCGCCGAGTTGACCGTCTTGTAGCCGCTTCCGCAGACCTTCTGCGGCGTGGTGTTGGGCGCGGCGGAGGCGGGCGACGCCAGGGCGGTCATGGTCCCCAGCGCCAGTGCCGCCACGGCGGAGGTGGCCAGGACGGAACGGATGAATCTCATATTTCCCCCTTGCAACTCTTCGAGGTGGTTGCTCCTGCATGGTGTGACCCTCGGGGTGTCCAAAGGGTTGTGCTTCATTTCGCAGCGAAATTGAGGGAGTTGGCGTTGGGACGGAAGAGATCCGGTCCCGTGGGTGCGGCCCGGGCGGCCGTCGGCGGCGGGTGGCCGAGCTTGCCCGGGCGGCGCCGCTTCTACTCATGAGTCGGTTACGGCACACGTGAGATCCAGAGGATCTGTGCAGGGGTATCACACGGGCTGCACACCGCCCTTCCAAAGTCTCGTTAGCGTTACGGCTCGATCCCACGTGCGAACGTGACCAGGCCGCGGCCGACGAGCCGCAGGCACAGCCAGATCGGATAGACCACACATGGACTACTGCTCCTCGTGCCGTCGGCACCTCAACGGCGCCTTGGTCTGCCCGGGGTGCGGCGCCTACGCCCCGGACATCGACCCCTCCGCCGCCGACGGCCCTCCCGGCCCGGCCATGGCGGCCGCCATGGTCTCGGGCGGACCGGCCGCATGGGCCCACCCGGCCGCCCCCGACACGTGGCACGACGGGACCGAGTGGGACGGGAGCATGTGGGACGGGGCCGTGTGGGACGGGCCCCGGACCGGCACGCGCGAGGCCGGCACCGCCTACGCCGCCCACGAGGCCCAGGACGCCTTCGAGGGCCACGACTCCCCGGACACCGGTACGACCGAGGGCGACGAGGCCCGGCCGCAGGGGCGGGCGGCACGGCGCCGTCAGATGGCCCGCTGGAAGAAGAACCAGCGCCGGGCCGTGGTGGCGACCGCCGTCGCGCTCGTCGGCGGCGGGCTGACGGTCGCCGGGCTGAAGGGCGACGCCACGTCCGGTGTGCAGGCGTCCACCGCGCCGGAGAACACGACCATGGGCGGCGCCAAGGGCGAGGCGCCGACGTACACGGAGCCGACGTCGAGCCGGTACGACACCCCGGACTCCTCGCCCACCACCCCGCCGCACACCGGCCGCGCCTCGCGCCACCAGCAGCCCCGCGCCGCCGACCCCCGCACCACGCCCACGGACACACGAACGGAATCGGCCGCCGAGCCGCGCGAACTGCCGCTGACGACCCCGCAGCGGCGCACCACCGCCCCGAACACCGTCGACACGGTCACCGGCGACGCCGGTTCGTCCGCCTCGAACGCCACCGAGCCGACGACACCGCCGGCCGCCGGGACCGGCACCGACACGCAGCAGGCGGAGTCCCCCGAGACACCCCCGCCCGCGGCGAGCACCACCGAGCCCGCCACGTCCCCCTCCGACTCGCAGTCCAAGGAACTCTGCCTGCTCGTCATCTGCCTCGGCTGAGACATCGAGACCCGGATCCCGGCCCGCCGCGCCTGGGAGGAGTGGAACCGCGAGGACACCTACGGCGTGACGGACGTGCCGGGCGCCGGCCCGGTCGAGTCATGGGCCGACCTGCTCGACGTGAGCGGGCCGCTGGTGACGTTCCGCTGGACCTGTGTGTTCGCCGCGGACGGGCAGGTGCTGACGCCGGACTCGACGCTGCGCTTGAGGGAGCGGCACGAGGCCGAGGCGGAACTCGCCACATCGGGGCACGTCGTGGAGGAGGTGCGGGACGCACCGGACCGGCCGGGCCGGGAGTTCGTGTTCGTCGCACGGCGTCCGGGAAACGGCCGCTGAGACGGGCCGCGCCGGCTCCGCGGCAGGGGAGTCCGCCCGTACAATCCTGGCGACCGAAACGGGGCGTCGTCAGCGGGGGAGTCCGCGTGGAAACCATCATCGTGCAGTTGCCCGGTCCGCCCCAGTGGGGCGCCGACGCGTCGGGCAGTCCCGAACTGATCCACCTGGGGCCGGGCGACATCGCGGACTTCGGCCGCGGCGGGGCGGGGGTGCGCATCGTCCTGACCGACCCCGGTGTCTCCCGCCGGGCCGGGCAACTGGAAGCGGCCGGGGACTACTGGCGGCTGTCCAACTACAGCCGCAGCGTGTCGTACGTGGTGGAGAACCTGGAGGGCGCCGGCGAGTACCTCACCGTCGCCCCCGGGCGGCTCGGGGCGCCCGTGCCCTTCGAGTTCTCCCGGGTGGTGCTGCCCGCCCTGTCCGGCACCGCCACGTTCAAGGTGTTCGCACCCCAGCACGCCTACCTCGGCGAGCAGTCCGCGCCGGGCGGCGGCGAACAGACCGTGCACCCCTTCGCCTTGGACCCGACGTCGAAGTACTTCCTCGTCCTGGTCGCCCTGTGCGAACCCCGGCTGCGCGACCTCTCCGACGCTGCCCTGCCCGGGGTCGGGCAGATCGTGGAGCGGCTGCGGCCCCTGGAGTCCTGCCAGGACCTGACACGCTCCGCGGTCAACTACCACATCGACTACCTCGCCTTCGCCAAACTGCGCCTGGAGCCCGGCGACGAGGCCACGACCGCGGACGGCGGCCGCACCGGTGCCAAGCGCACCCGGCTCGCCTCAGTCGCCCTGCGCTTCGGGCTGGTGCGCGAGGAGCACCTCAGCCTGCTGCCGCCCCGCAGCGCCGGCCGGCCGGCCCCGCAGGAGACCGGCGCATGACGACGCCCGGCGCCCGGGACGACGACCTGGACACGCCCCGGCCGCCCCGCCTCCCGGAGGGCTTCCGCATCGAGGGCTGGGAGGTGGGCGCGGTCATCGGCTCCGGCGGCTGGGGGACCGTCTACGAGGCCCGTACCGTCACCGACGGCACACCCGCGGCCGTGAAGGTGCTCCCGACCGGCGCCCTGGGCCCCGGGCAGCGCGCCGCGCTCGGTGAACTCGTGGCGCGCGAGGTCCGGTTCAGCGCGGAGGCCGACCATCCCCACCTCGTCCGCACCCACGCCGTGTGCACCGTCGAGGCACCCGGCGTGCCCGCGCTGGACGGGGCGATCGCGCTCGTCATGGACCGGGCCGAGGCCAGCCTGAAGGACGTACTGGACGCCGCCGGGACGGGCGGGCCGATCGACGACGCGCCTCGCGTCCTGCGCGGGGTCGCCGCCGGACTCGCCCACATGCACGACGCCGGGTGGGTGCACGGCGACCTCAAGCCCGCCAACGTCCTGCTGGGACCGGGCGGGCGGGTGTGGCTGGCGGACTTCGGTCTCGCCGCCGAACTCGACGGCACCCATGCCCATCTGCCGCCCCTCGGCACGCTCGACCACCTGCCGCCCGAGTGGTGGTCCCAGCGCACCGGCACCCAGGGCGCCGTCGTCCGGCCCACCGCCGACATATGGGCCTTCGGTGTCCTCGCCCACCAAGTGCTCACCGGCGGGCTCCACCCCTTCCCCGGCGCGACGGCCCGGGCCCGCTCGCTCGCCGCCCAGGCCTACGCCCGCGGCACCGCGTCCCTGCGGCTCGACGCCGGGCTCGACGAGGACATGCGCCGGCTGATCGCCGACTGCCTGGCACCGGACCACACGACCCGTCTCCCGCACACGGCCCGGAGTCTCACCGCCCGGGTCGAGGACATCACCGGCGGTCCGCGACGCCGCCGAGGACGCCTGGTGCCGGCCGTCGCGGCCGGGCTCGTCGTCGTGACCGCCGCCGCACTCGCCGGGGTGGCCCTGCTCGGCGGACCCGGCGACTCCCGCGACGACGACCGCGACCGCGGTGCCCCCGCCGCCGTCACCGGCGCGCACGGCAGCGCGCCCGGGGAGATCCCGGAGGACTCCGACGTCCCCGAGGCGCTGCGCCCGGTCATCACCCGCGCCGCGCACCGCTGCACCGACGAGGAGATCACCCCCGCCCTGCTCGCCGCGCTGGTCAAGGCGGAGAGCGGCTTCGACCCGGACGCCGCCCGCCCGGAGAGCGACGAGTACGGCATCGCCATGTGGACGCCGTCGGTGTTCCGGGCCTGGGCGGTGGACGGCGACGGTGACGGCGACAAGGACCACATGTCGCCGCCGGACGCGATCTCCACCATGAGCGGGTACGTGTGCTGGCTCGACCAGCGCTTCAAGGAGGCCGGGCTGCCGGCGAAGGACCTGCCCGCGCTGATCGCGGCCGGCTACCGCACCAGTGACCGTACGGTCATCGAGCAGCGCGGCGTCCCGGAGCGGGTGCGGCCGCACGTGGACAAGGTGCTGCGCTACCTCGCCGACTACCAGCCCTGAGTCCTCCCGGGCAGGGGACGCGCACAGGCGAGCGGTGGGCCGAGGCCCCTGGAGGCCCCCGCCCACCGCTCGTCCCCCGTTCCCGTCACGGCTGCGGCCGGCCGCATTCCGGGACGTTCGGCAGCCGGTTGTCCGGCGCGCTGATCGGGGCCCGCCCTCCCGAGGCCGCTCCCTCCGGGCCGCACGTGCCCTGCGCGTACCTCCCGGACCAGCCCCGCTTCACCGCCCAGGGGCGGTGAAGCGACCCGGCGATCCCGACGTGCTCGTCGAAGGCGCCGCAGGACCGCGTGGGACGGTCGTCAGCAGTCCGGAACTCCGGCGATCTTCTGGCCGCCCCGGATGTACAGGTTGTTCACCCAGGCGACGTCGCTGCCTGAGAACTCCATGACGGCGGTCCACCAGTTGTTGGTGCCGACCGCCGGGTCGTGCACGGTCTGGCCCTGTGTCTGGCAGATGGCGTCCGCCCACCACCGCGAACGGACCGCGAGCCGCGGGGAGTCGGTGGTCGGCTGCTGCCGCAGGTTGACGTCGGTGGCCCAGACGTAGACGTCGGTGAGAGTCGGGTCGCCGCCGCGTGCGCCGGCCGGTGCCGCCTGGGCCGTGGTGGCGAGGCCGCCTACGGCGAGCGCGGTCACGGCGAGGCCCAGGGCGGTACGGATGATCAGTCGCTTCATGTGTCTGTCCCCCGTTGGACGGTGGTGAGGATGGTGTGGTCGGACGTGGTCATGGTCCGGGTCAGCAGCGCGCCGAGGCGGGCAGGCCGCCGTACGCGTCGCCCTTGAGGTACACGGCGCTGACGTAGCCCTGGAGGAGCTTCACCCAGACGTCGTTGGAGTAGCCGTTGTCGGTGATGCGCTCGCCGCGGGTCCAGCAGTAGGCGCCGAGCGGCTGGCCCGCCGGAACGGTGGCGTAGATGCCGTAGGAAGTGCCCGGCCCGTAGCGGACGTTGACGTTCTCGTACGGGGCGACCGCGTAGGGCGCGGCCATGACGCGGGCGCCGCCCTGCTCGCCGGCGGCGGCCGCGGTCGCGGCGGTGAGCGGGCCGAGCAGTGCGAGCGCCCCGGCACCGACGAGCGCGGCCCTGGCGAAGAGACGAGTGGGCATGTCGAGTTCCCCCTGACGGTGTGGCCGAACGGTGTGGGCCGACGCTCAGAACTGTAGGGAGACCCGGGGCGACGCGGTCCCTGACAATTGTCAGGATCGGCGGGGCGACGGGGACGAGGGCTTCGGTGGCCAGAGCTCCTCGATACGGCCGAAAAGCGCTCGACTACCGCCGGGGCGCCTGTCTACGATCCTCGCGCGGCATCGCGTGCCGGTCACCGGCCGGGTGAGGCATGGAGGCGCCGCGGAGATGCCCGTGGAGGCATTGACCGTGTCAGTCGAGTTCAACCACACCATCGTCCTGTCCCGTGACCGGGAGAAGTCCGCGCACTTCCTCGCGGAGATCCTGGGACTGGAGGTCGGGGCGCCGACCGGGATGTTCCTGCCCGTGACGACCGCCAACGGAGTCACCCTGGACTTCGCGACCGTCGACATCGACATCCCCATGCAGCACTACGCGTTCCTCGTCTCCGAGGACGAGTTCGACGAGGCCCTCGGCCGCCTCGTCGAGGCCCGGATCCCCATCCAGGCCGACCCGCACGGCAACCACCCCCGCCGTATCAACCGCAACGACGGCGGCCGGGGCGTCTACTTCCTCGACCCCGCGGGCCACGGCCTGGAGATCCTCACCCGCCCGTACGGCACGGACCCGTCCTCTCCGCTGAACGGCGTCACGGAGGACGTGCCCGGGGCGGTCTGAGCCGGGGGTGCTTATGCCGGGGACGGGGCTCAGCCACGCTCCGTCCCCGAACGGCCTTCTGCGGGCGGCGTGTTCAGTGTCCGGCCCGCCCCGCCGGCCCGCCCCCGCCGGCCCGTTCAGCCGCCGTCCGGCTCCCGTGACCGCGGAGCCGGCCCGGGGCCGGTGGCCGGGGCGTGGTCGCGGCGGGGGAGCAGGAACGGGGTGACCAGGGCGAGGGTGCCGGCGAGGGCGATGGCCGCGCGCGGACCGGTCAGCGAGGCGATGAGGCCCCACAGGGCCGTCGTGGCCGCCGTGGTGGCTCGGCCGGTGGCCGTCCAGGCGGCCAGGGTGCGGGTGACCCGGTGCGTGGGGGTGCGGTCGAGGCGGTACGTGGCGAAGACCGGGTTGAACACGCCGCAGCAGGCGATCAGGCCGAACTCCACCAGCATGACCAGCACCAGCCCGGGAGTGCCGGGGCCGGTGAAGGCCAGGCCGAGGGGCCAGCAGGCCCGCAGGATCCCCGAGCCCAGCAGCACCCGGTGCCGGCCGTGGCGCGTGACCAGACGCGGGGCCAGGCGGGAGCCGAGCAGGCCGCCGGTGCAGGGCAGCGCGAAGGCGAGGGCGTACTGCCAGGGGGCGAAGCGCAGGTCGTCGACCATCAGGACGAGCAGCGGGGGTGAGGCCGCCATGATCAGGGCGTTGAACAGGACCGTACTGAGGAACAGCGGGCGCAGGGCCGGGTCGGCGAGGATGTGGCGCCAGCCTGCGAGGAGGTCACCTGCCCGGGGCCGGTCCACCGGACGTCGCGGGTGCTTCTCCGCGCTCCCGATCGCCCGGATCCCGAGCGCCGAGAGCAGATGGCTCACCGCGTCGGCCACCACCGTCGTCACCGGGCCTAACAGGCCGATCGCCGCCCCGCCCAGCGGTGGCCCCAGCATGCTGGCGGTCCAGAACGTCGCCTCGAACCGCCCGTTCGCCACGAGCAGGTCCCGCCGCGGCACCAGCGACTTCAGGAACGCCCCGGCCGCCGCGTTGAAGGTGATGTCCGCCGCAGCCACGGCCACCGACACCAGGAGCAACTGGCCGAAGCTCAGCCGGTCGAGGGCGAACGCGACGGGAACGCTCAGCAGCACCGCACACCGGACCAGGTCCGTCGCGATCATCACCGGCCGTTTGCGGCGGACCTCCACCCACGGCCCGAGTGGCACCGACACCGCCGCGCCTACCGCGGGCCCCACCGCCGCCAGCAGGGAGACCTGCGCCGGCCCGGCGTCCAGCGCCAGGACCGCGATCAGGGCGAACGCGTCGAACGCGAGCCACGTACCGGCCGTGCTGACCGCGTACGCGCCCCACAGCCACCCGAACCGCCGCCCCAGCGACCGCCGTCTTTCCACCATGCCCGGCGCACACCCCCGGCTCCCGCGGACAACCCGGTACTGACCGGGAGCCATCCAAGCGAGGACCGGACGGGCCGATCAAACAACCGCCCGTCACCCGGGCCACAACCAACCGTTGTGGCGCGGCGACACGGGCCGGAAGGTCAGCGCTGGGACACGGGCCGGAAGGTCAGCGCTGGTACAGACCCACCAGCGTCCCGTCCGCGAGCCGGCGCTTCTCGACCTCCTCGTGCACCTGTTCCGCGCGGGGCGCGCCGGGCAGGACGCACGGCTCGGACAGGGCGTAGAGGCGGAAGAAGTAGTGGTGGGCGTCGTCACCCGGCGGGGGATGCGGGCCGCCCCAGCCCTCCTGGCCGTAGCCGTTGACGAGTTCCGTGCCGCCCGGCGGGCAGTGCCCGGCCTCGACGCCGGCGCTGTGCGGGTCGATGCCGACCACGACCCAGTGCGCGAAGGTGCCCGACGGGGCATCGGGATCCTCGCAGAGCAGGACCAGTTCGGCCGCGTCGTCCGGTACACCGCTCCAGGCCAGCGGCGGAGAGACGTTCGGTCCCTCGTACGCGTACCGGCGCGCGATGAAGGAGTGGTCGTTGAACGCGTCGCTGCGCAGTTCTATGCCGGTCATGGGACCCGGGGTACCCCCGCCGGACCGCGCGGACACGCGGTTCAGGCGGTTTGTCCCAGGCGCCCCTGAGTCCCCGGTGCGAGCCCGCGGGGAGGCCGCGCGACGCGTCGGTCCCAGCCGGGAGCGTGACCCGCCCCCTCACGCGGCGCGCGCGGGAACGGACAGCGAACCGTCCTGCTCCAGCCGCACGCCCACGCCACCGCTGATCCGGTCCAGCGTCGCCCGCAGCCACATCCGGTCCTCCCCGGCCGCCGGCTCCAGCCGCATCCGCCGCGCCCGCAGCGGCACCATGCGCAGCCCCGCCAGCCGTCCGCTGTCCGCCTCGACCGAGACGAGGTACGCGATCCGCAGGTCGTCGCGGTACTCCTCGTAGCCGGAGATGCCCTCGTAGTCGTCGACGAAGTCGCCGCAGCCGTACAGGATCAGCCGGCCCCGGTACACCTCCAGCGGGCGGGGGTGGTGCGAGGAGTGCCCGTGGACGACGTCGGTACCGGCGTCCACCAGGGCGTGCGCGAAACGGATCTGCTCCCGGGGCACCCGGTACCCCCAGTTCGAGCCCCAGTGCACGGAGACAACGGTGAGGTCCCCGGCCTGGCGCAGGACGGAACCGGCCGCCGCGGGCGAGAGGCCGGGCAGGTACGCGACACCCGGCCGGTCCGCTGTCGCCGCCCAGCCGGACGGGATGCCGCTGGAGCCTGCCCCGAGGGCGAGGACCAGCAGCCGGCGGCCACCGGGGAGGGGGACCGCGGCGGGCGCGTACGCCTCACCGGCGTTCCGGCCGGCACCCGCCGTGCGCAGGCCCGCACCGGCCAGCGTGTCCAGGGTTTCCAGCAGGCCCGGGAGGCCGAAGTCCAGGACGTGGTTGTTGGCGAGGACGGTCACGTCGGGCCGGGCCACGGCCAGGGCGGGCAGGTTGGCCGGGTGCATCCGGTAGTGGATCTCCTTGCCGGGCGCGAACGCGCCTGAGCGCGTCACGGACGTCTCCAGGTTCACGGTCCGGGCGTGCGGAGCGGCCTCGTCGAGCACCCGCAGCGCCGCGCCCCACGGCCAGGACGGACCGACGGGCGCGGGCACCGGCCCGTGCACCGACTCGGCCAGCCGGACGTAGCACCGCGCGTCCTCGACGTACGCCTCCCGCAGTGCCGGATCACCGGGGTGCGCCAGGATCTGGTCGACGCCACGCCCGAGCATCACGTCACCGCACAGGAACAGCGTCACGACGCCGTCGGCCACACCTCCACGGTAGGCACACCCCGGCCGGCGGGGTCACGCGTCGACCGTCACGGCACACGACCATCCGCAGGGATCCGGCCCGATCCGCAGCTCGTTCCACGCCACCGACCTCGGGACCGCCCCGGTGATCTCCACGTCCGCGAGGCCGGTGACCGCCAGCCGTACGTCCAGGCCGCCGTCGGCCTCGTCCGCCTCCACGTCCACGGGCACCTGGCCGTACTCCTCCAGGCGGAAGATGACCTCGTCCAGGAGCGAGGCGAGCAGGTCGTCGTCGCTGGCTTCGGCCAGCCGCACTTGGTCCACGGCGGTCGGACGCACTCCGGAGACGTCCGCGAAGCACTCCACCAGCGCCAGGACGGCCTCCGCCAGACAGTGCTCCCGGCACGCCGCCCACGCCTCGATCCTGATGTCGCCCGGATGCGGTACCGCCCGGTGCCCGCAGTCGCCCGGCTGCCGTCCCTGCCCGTCGTCGTCCCTGTCACCGCCCATGGACATCGCCTGCCCGGGGCGCGCGGACCCATGCGGCGACCGGCCCGGCCGTGGCTCAGACGGGCTCGTCCGCGAGGTAGGGCGGCGCCGGGTCGTACTGGATGTAGCGCCGTACGGCCCGCGCGTGGTCCCGGCCGTGCAGCCGGCCGACCAGCCACAGCGCGCTGTCGATACCGGCCGAGACGCCCTGGCTGGTGATCAGGTCGCCGTCCACGACGTAGCGGGCGTCGCGGACGACCGTGACGTCGCCGAGCGCCTGGAGGGTTTCCTCGTGGCTCCAGTGGGTGGCCACCCGGCGCCCGCGGGCGGGCCCGGCGGCGTGCAGCAGGAACGTGCCCGTGCACACGCCGTGCGTCCACGAGGTCTGTCCGGCGGTCTTCCCGATCCAGTCGGTGATCACCCGGTTGTGCGGCTGGACCTCACGCGCTCCCCGTCCGCCCGGCACATGCAGCACGTCCAGGGGCGGATGGTCGTCGAGGGTGTGGTCGGGCAGGACGCGCAGGCCCTTGTTGCAGCGCACCGGCCCGGGGTGCTCGGCGATGAGCACGGCCGAGTCGGCGCTGTCGCGCAGCCGGGCGGAGACCGTGAAGACCTCCCAGGGCCCCACGAAGTCGAGTTCCTCGGCGTCCTCGAAGACCAGCAGGCCATACGTCGTCATGCGGGTTCCCCCTTCTCTGAGATGCGGTGCTCTGAGGCGTGGTGAGCGCCGGCGGGTTCCGCGGTGGAGCGGAACCGGGCGCGGTAGTCCGACGGCGCGACACCGAGCCGGCGGTGGAAGGTGCGGCGCAGCGTCTCGGCGGTGACGAAGCCGCAGCGGCGGGCGATGGCCTCGACCGGTTCGTCGCCCTCGGTGAGGGCGCGCTGGGCCGCCTCGACGCGCACCCGCTCGACGTACGCGGCCGGCGGCACGCCCAGTTCGGCGGTGAAGCGGCGCTGGAGGTGACGCGGGCTCAGCCCGGCGTGCGCGGCGAGGCCGGCGATGTCGTGCCGGGCGCCCGGATCGGCGTGGATCGCGGTGACGGCGGCCCGCACCGGGTCCGTCGCGGGCTGCCGTGACCACAGCGCCACACTGAACTGCGACTGGCCGCCCGGGCGACGCAGGAACAGCACCAGATGGCGCGCCACCCCGTGCGCCACGTCCCGGCCCAGGTCGTCCTCGACCAGGGCGAGTGCCAGGTCCATCCCGGCCGTCACGCCGGCCGACGTCCACACCCGCCCGTCCCGGACGAAGATCGGATCGCAGTCCACCCGCACCCCGGGATGCTCCCGGGCCAACTGCTCCGCACGGGCCCAGTGCGTGGTGACCCGCCGTCCGTCCAGCAGCCCCGCGGCCGCCAGCAGGAACACCCCGCTGCACACCGAGGCGACGCGCCGGGCACCGGACGCGGCGGCGGCGACCCAGGCGACCAGCGCATCGTCCTCCCGGGCCCGGTCGACGCCCTGGCCGCCGGCCACCACGAGGGTGTCCGCCCCGGCCGGGTCGAGGTCGCTCACGCCGTGGGCGGCGTGCACGAGCAGCCCGCTGACCGACCTGACCGGCCCCGCCCGGGCCGCCACGACCTCGCAGGTGTAGCCGCCCGCACTGTGGAACACCTCGTGCGGTCCGGTGAGGTCGAGCGGCTGGAAGCCGTCGAAGACGACGAAGACGATACGGCGATCGGTCACCCCGCCACGCTCCACCGGGCCGGAGCACGGCGTCAACGACACGCATCCCACAGATCGCGCCATGGGACGTCCGCCGCCGCCGGGGTACCACGGAGCGAGGGGGAGAGGAGGCTCCCGATGATCTCCCAGACGGTCACCGTGCCCGCCGGCCGCACCACTCTCACCGGTGATCTGGACGTGCCGCCGGACGCCCGCGCGATCGTGCTGTTCGCGCACGGCAGCGGCAGCTCGCGGCACAGTCCCCGCAACCGCGAGGTCGCCACCGGCCTGCGCACCGCCGGGCTCGGCACCCTGCTGATCGACCTGCTCACCGAGGAGGAGGAACGGCGGGACGCGCTCGCCGCCGAGCTCCGTTTCGACATCCCCCTGCTGGGCCGCCGGGTGGTGGCCGCGATCGACTGGCTGGGCCAGTGGTACGCCACCCGGAGCCTGCCCGTCGTCCTGTTCGGCGCCAGCACCGGCGCGGGTGCGGCCCTGGTCGCCGCCGCCGAACGCCCCGGGCGGATCCGGGCGGTCGTCTCGCGCGGCGGCCGGCCCGACCTCGCGGGCCAGGCCCTGGACGCGGTACGGGCCCCGGTGCTGCTGATCGTGGGCGGCCGGGACGGGCACGTGCTGCGGCTCAACGAGGAGGCGGCCCGGCGGCTGCACACCCCGCACACCCTCCACGTCGTGCCCGGGGCCACCCACCTGTTCGAGGAGCCGGGAGCGCTCGACCAGGTCACCGACGCGGCCCGGCGGTGGTGCGACGAGCAGCTGACGACCGCCGCGGGCTGACGCCGGCCGGACCCGGCCCCCCGGCCGGCCGGGACGCGACCGGGCGCCCTGCCGCCGCAGTTCCCGCCGCAGCCGCCGGGAGGGCACGCGGCCGGCGGCCACTCGCTGCACCACCGCGCCGGCGTCGGGCCGGAAGCACGCCGCGATCCCGAGCGCGACGGAGGTACGCCGGGTGTGCATCGTCCGGTGCGCACCGGGGTACGCGGGAGCCGGGACCGGCCGGGGCCCTCTTCGTGCGGGAAGCGGAGGTGACCGTCATGCGGTTCCGTGATCGCCGGCAGGCCGGCGGGGAACTGGCCGAAACACTGCGCACCCGGCAGCGGGAGGGGGACCTGCCCGATCCGCTCGTGCTCGCCCTGCCCCGCGGCGGCGTCGCCGTGGCGCGCGAGGTCGCCGACGCGCTGGACGCCCCGCTCGACGTCCTCGTCGTCCGGAAGATCGGCGCGCCCTTCCAGGAGGAGTTCGGCGTCGGCGCGATGGCCGGGGACGAAGTGCCGCTCCTCGACGAGGACGCCCTGCGGCACCTGGGCATCAAGGAGGCCGCCCTGGCCCCCGTCATCGAGCGGGAGCGCGCGGAACTGCGCCGCCGCGAACGGCTGTACCGGCAGGGCCGTCCCGCCCCCGAGCTGCGGGGACGGACCGTGATCGTCGTCGACGACGGTCTGGCGACCGGCTCCACGGCCCGCGCCGCGCTGCGCTTCGTACGCCGCCAGGCGCCCGAACGGGTGGTGCTGGCCGTGCCGGTGTGCTCCCCGGAGGCGGCCGGGCTGATGCGCGCCGAGGCCGACGAGCTGGTCTGCCTGCACCAGCCGGCCGCGTTCATGGCCGTGGGCCTCTGGTACGAGAACTTCGACCAGCTGACGGACCAGGACGTCCTGCGGGCGCTTCACGTGCGCCTTTGACCCTGGTCACCCGGCAGGAGCGGCGGAAGCCGGCCACGACGGACGACGATGTGTGCTCGCGCCGCCTCCCTCGCGGCCGGCGCGGCGATGATCTCCACCTTCCCCTGGGTCGCCGCCTCTTCCGTTCCCCTGGGTCGCCGCCTCTTCCGGCGCGTTCCTGATCAGGGCCGCCCGGAAGCCCGGTCCAGGACGCCCGCGAGGACGTCCATGAGCAGGCGGCACAGCGCGCCGCCGGGTCCCGGTAGCTCCCCGGTGCGCTGCTGTCAGACGACGCCGTCCGCGCGCAGCGCCGCCACCTCCTCGCCGGTGCGGCCCAGTTCGGTGAGGATCGCGTCGCTGTGCTCACCCACCGCCGGCACGGGGTCCATGCGCGCGGGCAGGCCGGCGAGGTCGGCAGGCGGGAGCAGGGCCTCCACCGTGCCGCCCGGCAAGCCCACCTCGGTCCAGCGGCCGCGGGCGGCCAGCACGGGGTGGTCCAGGAACGCGGCGACATCGTTGACCCCGGCGCAGGCGATGCCCATGCGCTCCAGGTCCTTGAGGATCTCGTCCGAGCCGGAGCGGGCGATGCGGCCGGCGACGACGGTGTCGAGCTCGCCGCGGTGGGCGACGCGGTCGGAGGCGGTGGCGAAGCGCGGGTCGTCCACCAGCTCCGGCCGGCCGAGGAACTCGGTGCACAGGGCCGCCCACTCCCGCTCGTTCTGGATGGAGAACAGAACCTCCTTGCCGTCGGCGGCGGGGTACGTCCCGTAGGGCGCGATGGTGGCGTGCCGGGTGCCGAGGCGCGGGGGCTGGGTGCCGCCGTGGCGGGTGTAGTAGGCGGGCTGGCCCATCCACTCCGCGAGCGCCTCGAACAGGGACACCTCCACCGGGTGGGCGTCGCCGGTGGTGGCGCGGGTGTACAGGGCGGTGAGGACGCCGCTGTAGGCGTACATCCCGGCGGCGATGTCGGCGACGGAGATCCCGGTCCGGGCGGTTCCCTCCGGGGTTCCCGTCAGCGACACCAGCCCGGTCTGGCACTGCACGAGCAGGTCGTACGCCTTGCGGTCGGCCCAGGGGCCGGTGGTGCCCCAGCCGGATATCGTGCACGGGATCAGGTCCGGGCGGCGGCCGGTGACGGCGGCGGCGTCCAGACCGAGCCGGGCGGCGGCGCCCGGGGCGAGGTTCTGCACGAACACGTCGGCGCCGTCGAGGAGGTCGTGCAGGATCTCCCGGCCGCGCGGGTCCTTCAGGTCGAGCGTGAGGGACTCCTTGGAGCGGTTGAGCCACACGAAATAGCTGGAGTGGCCGTGCACGGTCGTGTCGTACCGGCGCGCGAAGTCACCGCCGCCGGGCCGCTCCACCTTGATCACACGGGCCCCGAGGTCGGCGAGCTGCCGGGTGGCGTAGGGCGCGGCCACGGCCTGCTCCAGGCTGACCACCGTGACCCCGGCCAGGGGATACCGCTGCACGCTCATGCCTCAAGCTCCTGAACCTCGTACGGGAGGGCGCCCGGACAGTGTCTCCCAGGAGGACGGGGGCGGGGCGGGCTGCCTGGGGCGATTCCGATCACGGGGGGTTGAGCGGGGGCGAGTGTGCTTCCTGGCTACGCGCGGGCCAGCTGCCTCATGGTCAGGGCCAGCTGGAGCCGGAGTCTGCCCTGCGGGGTGCGTACCGGCCAGCCCAGCAGGTGCTCGGCTTGGGTCAGACGGTCCTGGAGCGTGGAGTGGTGGACGCTGATCCCGGCGGCGGCCGCGCGCAGGCTGGCCGCGTACGCGACGGCGTGCAGGGTCGCCAGCAACCAGGGCGTGGCCGCCGCGGCCGCCTCCAGGACGCGCACGTCGGGAGGCGGTTCGGCCCCCGGTGCGACGAGGCCGGCGAGGAGGGCGATGCCGCCCAGCTCGTCGGCGTACACGACCCGGGACCCGGGGTCCTGCGGGGTGCCCTCGGCGGTGAACCGCAGGGCGGTACGGGCCTCGTCCCATGAGCGGGGCAGATCGAGCACGGGGACGGCGGGTCCGACACCGAGCCGTCCGGCGGGGAGGCCGGAGCCGTCCGGGGGAACCGGTGGGCCGGTGAGCGGACCGGCCGCTGGGGGAGTCGCAGCCGTCCGAGGCCGGACGACGGCCGGGGCCGCCTCCGCGGCGGCCCGGCCGCCGTGCGGGGCGACGCTCGTGCCGGCGGGTATCACCCGCGGCCGGCCGGTCAGGGGGGCGAGGGCCCGGGCCGGGGACGCGGGGTCCAGGCCGACGCGACGGGCGGCGTGCAGACGGGCCTGGTCCGGGGCGGTGGCGTCGAGCAGCGTCTCCACCAGCGCCGGGTCGTCGGCGGGAGCCCGGCCGCGCGTGCGATCGAGAACGAGCCGCAGGGCGCCGGCGGCCCGTTCGAGAATCACCGCGTCGACCACGCCGGGAACGACTCCGGCGCGCTCCCCGGCGGCCGCGTCCCGCTCCAGCCACAGCGCTCCGGCCCCGTCAGGGCCCAGCCGTGCGGAGGGCCAGACCGTCACCGGCGGCCCACCGGCGTCCCGCCGGGTCCCGTCGGCCTCCACCCGGACGTGCACCCGCCGCTCCGGGTCCACCAGCCGGGCCGGGCATCCGGCCAGGACGGCGGCACCCCGTACGAGGGCCTCCACACCGGCTCTGGACTCGGCCAGGCGGTCGAAGTAGGCGATGACCCGGACCGCCGCTCCGGCGTCCGGGTCGAGCGCGGTCAGGCGCCCGGCCAGCTCTTTCATAGGCCCATGGTGCGGCATGCGGCCGCTTTTGCGACCGGGGGTGCCGGGGGGCGCCCGGGCACCGCGCGGTGAGCGGGGCCCGCCTCCGGCCTTGTTTTCGGATGCTGTCGGCTGGTGCGAGGGTCCGTCCCGGTCGTCACCCGCCGAGCAGTCTGCGCAGCCAGCCCAGCTGTGCCGCCCGCGCCGACTGGGACAGCGCCGCCTGGGGCGCGAACCCGTCGAAGCCGTGGAACCCGCCGGGCCAGACGTGCAGTTCCGCCACGCCGCCCGCCTGCCAGATGCGCGAGGCGTAGGCGACCACCTCGTCCCGGAAGGTCTCCGCGGAGCCGACGTCGAGGAAGGCCGGCGGCAGGCCCGTCAGGTCGTCGGCCCGGGCCGGTGCCGCGTAGGCCGGTACGTCCGGGCCGCCCCGGCGGGAACCCAGCAGCGCGGTCCAGCCGGTCTCGTTGGCGGTGCGGTCCCACACTCCGAGGCCCGCCATCTGGTACGTCGACGGCGACTCGTTGCGGTCGTCGAGCATCGGGCACAGCAGCATCTGCCCGACCGGCTGCGGCCCCTTGCGGTCCCGGGCGAGCAGGGCCAGGGCCGCGCACAGCCCGCCCCCGGCACTGGCGCCCGTGAGGACGATCCGCTCGGGGTCGCCGCCGAGCCCGGCGGCGTGGTCCGCCGTCCACAGCAGGCCCGCGTACGCGTCCTCGACCGGCGCGGGATGCGGATGCTCCGGCGCCAGCCGGTACTCGACGGACACCACGATCGCGTCCAGCGCCTGCGCCCACGCCAGGGGGCCGTCGACGCCGACCCGGTTGTTCCCGATGATCATGCCGCCGCCGTGCACGTGGTAGAGCACGGGCCGCGGCCCGGAGGCTGCCGGAGTGGCGGGAGTGGCGGGAGTGGTGGGGCGGCAGATCAGCAGGGAGATGTCCGGCTCGCCCTCCGGCCCGGGCACCTGCCGGTCCTCCACCTCGAACGTCCCGCCCATCGTCAGGTCCAGCTCGGCCAGCATCTGGATACCGGGGCCCTGGCGCACCTCGGCGATCTCGTCCGGCGTGAGCCCCGGGCGGATCATGTCCTTGATCAGCTCCAGGGCCGCGGCGAGTTCGGGGTCGAACGGGGGCGGTACGTGCGTCATGACGTCTCCTCGGGCGAGGTCGCGGTGGCTCGGGCAGCCATGGTCGGTCCGGTGTCCCCGGCAGCGGGCGCCGCCGTGCGGCGGAACCTGCCCGCCGTTCGGCGGGTGGCGCCCGGTGCCGGACGAGGGCCGCCTCTCCCGTGACCGCGGCGGCCCAAGATACGCGCAGGTCATGCGGGCGTGAGAGGCAGGAGCAGGGACATCCGGCACCGCGTCGTCGTCCGAAGCCGGCCGCACCGCCGGGAGGTCGCTCGGCCCGGGGCGGTTTCGAGCCGGGGCGGGGAGGGGCTCAGTCGCCCGCAGGGCCCGCCGCCGGTCCCCCATATACCCTTTCCTATTATTTAGGCCCATCTGTAAGGTTTGGGCAGTCATCCGGCAGGGATGAGAATGCGGTGACGAGGGAGCAGCAGGCGCCCGGGCTGCCTGGCGCGCATCGCGGGGAGCAGGTCGAGGATCTGCCGTTCCACCCACCGGTCCTGGGGGGGGGGGGGGGGGGGGGGGGGGGGGGGGGGGGGGGGGGGGGGGGGGGGGGGGGGGGGGGGGGGGGGGGGGGGGGGGGAGAGTA
>NZ_JBVIPD010000003.1:317778-471358 GCF_055578235.1 Streptomyces sp. NPDC033136 | reverse complement strand
GAGAGGGGGGGATGCCACGCCTCCCTTTTTCCTTCCCTCCCCCCCGCCTCCCCCCCCCCCCCCCCCCCCCCCCCCCCCCCCCCCCCCCCCCCCCCCCCCCCCCCCCCCCCCCCCCCCCCGCGGCCCTGGCGACCGCACTGGGCGTCAACGACCCGGGCGGCGGCGGAGTGCCGTTCGAGGAGGCGACCTGGCCGCTGCCGCCGGGCAGCACCCTCGTGCTCTACACCGACGGACTGGTCGAGAGGCCCGGCCCCGACATCGAGGCCCGGATCGACGTCCTCACCGAGACCGCCGACGCCGCGCTGAAGGGCGCTCGCACCGGCCCGGACACCCTCGAACGGGCGGCGGACCGGCTGATCAGGACCCTCATCGCGGACACGGCCGCCCATGACGACGACGTGACGCTGCTCGTGATCGGTGTCCCCGGGCCGGGCGGGGCGGGCGCCGACGGCTGACCGCCCCGCCTCCAGCCGCGTAGACGGTGACCGGCCGGTCAACGGGGCGCGTCGTGCCACCGGCCGAACCGGGACCGAGGGCTGTCGCACCGCAACCGCGATGGCCGAAAATGTGTCTCTCACCGCGCGGCCCGGTCGCTCCGCCAAGGGGTGGGGCTCGAACGGCACGGCGGTCTTGGGGGGCTGGAATGAACGCATGGGCGGTGCCCGGATACACCGAGTCACTCGAACTCGGGTCGGGGGCGAGCGGGCGGGTCGTACTCGCCGTGCACGAGGAGACCGGCGTGCCGGTGGCCGTGAAGTACCTCAGCGAGTCCCTGCGCACCCGGCCGGGCTTCGTGCACGACTTCCGGGCGGAGGCGCGGCTGCTCGGCGGGCTGGAGAGCCCCTACGTCACCGGACTGTACGAGTACGTGGAGAGCCCGGACGGCGCCGCCATCGTGATGGAGCTGGTCGACGGGGTCTCGCTGCGTACGCTGCTGCGACGGGAGGGTCCGCTGGCGCCCGAGGCCGCGCTCGTCATCCTCAAGGGATCGCTGCTCGGCCTGGCCGACGCGCACCGCGTCGGCGTCGTCCACCGCGACTACAAGCCGGAGAACGTCCTGGTCGTGCCGGATGGGTCCTCCAAACTGGTCGACTTCGGCATCGCGGTGGACGTGGGCAGCAGCGCGGGTGTGGCCGGAACCCCCTCCTACATGGCCCCGGAGCAGTGGACCGGCGCACCTGCCTCTCCCGCCGCCGACGTGTACGCGGCCACGGCGACCTTCTTCGAGTGCCTGACGGGCCACAAGCCGTACGCGGGCGACAACCTCGCGGAACTCGCGCTTCAGCACGTCGACGCGCCCGTTCCCGCCGAGGAGGCTCCCGAGCCGGTGCGGGAGCTGGTGCGCCGAGGTCTGGCCAAGGACCCGGAGGAACGGCCCGCACAGGCCGAGGCGTTCGTCAGGGCACTGGAGGCGGCCGCAGGCGCCGCCTACGGCCCCGACTGGGAGGAACGCGGCCGGGGCCGGCTCGCAGCGCTGGTGGCACTGCTGCCGCTGCTGCTGCCCACGGCCCGCAGCACACCCCGGAGCACCACGGACACCGCACGCACGGTTCTGAGCCGGGAGCCGGGCCCCGGCCGGGCGCAGGCGTGGCTGCCCGGCCGGGCCGGATGGCTCGTGTCCGGTGCCGCCGTACTCCTCGGTGCCCTCCTGACCTACGGACTCCCGTACGACCCTGAGGCCGCCGCGCAGCGGGCGACGCAGGCCCTGGCCACCACCGCCGCCCGGCCCGGCGGCGCGGACCCGGCGGCGTCCCCTGCCCCGACGGCCTCGTCCCCGCCCCCGTCCTCCACCCCCACCGCGTCAGCCGGCCTGTCGCCGTCACCCAGCCTGTCGCCCCCGGCCCCGGCGGCCATCGCTACCGGTGGGCCCTCGGCCTCCGCCGGCCCGGCCGGTGAAGAGGAGACCATGGCGCCCGGTGGGCCGACCCCCTCAGCGGCGCCGACGACCGCCGCCCCCACGTCGCCTGCCGCTCCCGCCGTGAAGGACGTCGTGGTGTCGGACTTCCGGCAGACGGGCCCCACCACCGCGACGGCGACGATCGGCATCACCACGGACGCACCCGGGCCGGTTTTCCTCACTGTCTCCTGGTCCACGGGCGACACGGCGCGCCGGCCGGGCACCGCGGACGGTGCGCCCCAGACCTTCGAGCGCAGCGGCGCCACCCAGTACACGCTCACCGTCGATCACACCTTCCAGAACGCCGGCTGTTACTGGGCGGTGCAGGCCACGACGACCCCGGCCGCCGCCGGCGGCGGCGGAGCCTCCCGGCAGCTTCTGACCAGGCGGTGTGAACTCAGATGACCGCCCGAGACGACGACCGCACTCCCGCACCCGCCGACGAGCGGACCGAGGTGCTGAGGTCTGCCGACGAGCGGACCGAGGTGCTGGGGTCTGCCGAGGAGCGGACTGAGGTGCTGGGGTCTGCCGAGGAGCGGACTGAGGTGCTGGGGTCTGCCGAGGAGCGGACTGAGGTGCTGGGGTCTGCCGAGGAGCGGACCGTGGTGCTGGGGTCTGCCGAGGAGCGGACCGTGGTGCTGGGGCCCGCCGACGGGTGCACCGAGGTGCTTCCACCCGCCGAGGAGTGCCCCTCCACCCTCCACCTCGGCCCCGTCGGCGGCCTTGCCCCGGGACGCGACCCCGGTTCGGCCGACGCCGAGTACAGCGCCACCGTGCTGGCCAGCCACTGGATCCAGAGACCCGAACCGGACGAGACCCGTGTCGAGCAGCCGGCCGGGCAGCCCTCGGCGACGACGCGGCCGGTGCAGCCCGATCGCGTCGAAGGCACCGTGCTGCGGTTCGGCCCGGGCGTGACCGCATCCGTCGCACACCGCGCCCACCGGACGCTCCCCGCCCTGCCGCCGCCTCCCGCGCCCCCGCGCCGCCGAAGCCTGCGCAGACACGCTCTGCCCGCGCTGGTCGTCCTGTGCGTCCTGGCCTTCCTCGCCTGGCAGCGCCTCGGTCCCTCCCTCGCGGTCGGCACGGTGGCGGTCACGGCCCGGCCGACGGTCCTGGAGTGCGACGGCACCGCACACATCGTCGGCCTCGTGACCACGAACGGCCGTCCGGGCACCCTCTCCTACCGCTGGATCCGAAGCGACGGCACCTCCTCGGGCGTTCTGAAGGAAGTGATGGCCCGGGGCCAGCGACAGGCACGCCTTCACCTGTTGTGGACCTTTCAGGGCCAGGGGCACCGCACCGCCCGGGCCGAACTGCGCATCCTCTCCGCGCCTCCCCGCACGGCCACCACCCACTTCACCTACGACTGCGCCTGACCGCCAGACCCGCCGGTCGCTCCCTTATGACCGGCATCGGTACATTTGTACGGCAGGACATACACACGCCAGGCGTGCCGACGGCCGCGCCCCGTCTCAACGACCCTCGCAGGCGAGGACCGCATGTTCGATCTGAGTGCGCCGATTCTGACCGCGTTCCTCGTGTATGTGGCTGCCATGATCGGGACCGGCGTGTGGGCCTACACCCGCACGCACACCTTCGCCGACTTCGCCCTGGGCGGCCGCAGACTCAGCGCCGTCGTCGCCGCCCTGTCCGCAGGGGCCAGCGACATGTCCGGCTGGCTGTTCCTCGCGTTGCCCGGAGCCGTGTACGCGGCCGGCCTCGGTGCCAGCTGGATCGCCGTCGGCCTGGTGATCGGCACTTACCTCAACTGGCTGTTCGTCGCACCGCGGCTGCGCACCTACACCGAGCGGGCCGACAACGCCGTGAGCCTGTCCGCCTACCTGGAGGAGCGGTTCGAGGACCGCACCCGGACGCTCCGACTGGTGTCGGCCGCCGTCACCCTGGTGTTCTTCACCGTCTACGTGGCCAGTGGCCTCGTGGCCGGCGGGTTGCTGTTCGAGCAGGTCTTCGACATCCGGTTCGGCATCGGGGTGACCGTGACCGCCCTGGTGATCGTCGTCTACGCGTGCCTGGGCGGCTTTCTCGCCGTGAGCCTGACGCACGTGATGCAGAGCACCCTGATGTTCCTCGCCCTGCTCGTGATCCCGCTGACCGGTGTCGCGGTGCTCGGCGGCTTCGGCGCGCTGGGCGAGTCCCTCGACAGCAAGGCTCCGAGCCTGCTCGACATGGGGGCCAGAGTCGGCTTCACGGACGGCCGGTGGTCGGACGGCGGGTCACTCGGCGCCGTGGCGACGATCTCGCTGCTCGCCTGGGGGCTCGGCTACTTCGGTCAGCCGCACATCCTGGCCCGCTTCATGGGCATCCGCAGTACCGGTGCCATCCCGGCGGCCCGCCGCATCGGAACCGCCTGGGTCTTCGTCGTGCTCGCCGGCGCCACACTCGTCGGCCTGGTGGGCATCGGACACCTCGGCACGCCACTCGGCGACCCCGACACGGTGTACATCGTCCTGACCCAGACACTGCTCACGCCGTGGGTCGCCGGTGTGATGCTGCTCGCCGTCCTGGCCGCGATCATCTCGACCGCGGACAGCCAGCTGCTCGTGTCGTCCACGGCTCTCACCGAGGACTTCTACCACGCGTTCCTCCACCGCCGGGCCGGGGACAAGGCACTGGTGCGGGTCGGTCGCGGCGCCGTCGTCGTGGTGATCCTGGTGGCCTTCGTGATCGCGCTCGGGGGCGGCGGGCTGCTCGACATCGTCGCCCAGGCCTGGGCGGGCTTCGGAGCCGCCTTCGGGCCGGTGGTCCTCCTCTCGCTGTACTGGCCGCGCATGACCTGGGCGGGCGCCATGGCGGGGATCGTCTCGGGCGCGGCCACCGTCCTGTTCTGGGAGAACATCAACCCACTGCTCGGACCACTGGAGTCCGGCATCTACGAGATGGTCCCGGGCGTCCTGGTCGCCACGGCCGCCGCCCTGGTCTTCGGCAGGTTCGTGGGGCGGCCGCCGAAACGGGCCTTCTGGCGGATGCCGGGCGGCGGAGTGAGCCAGTTGATGGTCGCGCCCTTCCTCACCCGTGCACCGGTCGGCATGGCGGTCCTCGACACCGACCTGCGCTACGTCTGGGTGAACGAGCCACTGGACCGCATCATCCCCCTCGAACAACGACTGGGGCGGCAGGTGAGGGAAGTGCTGCCGGAGCCGGAGGCGGAGGCATACGAGGAACAGATGCGCAAGGTCCTCGAGACCGGGATGCCGGTGCTGGACCACGAGTACCGCGGTCCCAGCTACACCGACCCCGACCGTGTCCGCGCGTGCTCCGCCTCCTTCTTCGCGCTCAAGGACCGCAAGGGCCGGTACGTGGGCATCTCCTACATGGTCGTCGACGTCACCGAGCGCTGGCGGGCCCAGGAACGCCTGGCCCTGCTGAACGACGCGGGGGCACGGATCGGCAGCACGCTGGAAGTGACGCGGACCGCCCAGGAACTGGCGGACGAGGCGGTGCCGTTTGTCGCCGAGTTCGTCGCCGTCGACCTGCTGGACTCGGTCATGCGGGGCGAGGAGCCGGAACCCGGACCGGTGGGCATGACGCCCGTCATCCGCCGCGCGGGCCAGCAGTCGGTGCGCGAGGGCTGCCCGGAGGCGAGTCTGACCGTGGGCGAAACCGTCCGGCGCGCCGCGCTGTCGCCCGTGACCCGGAGCCTGCTGGAGAGCAGAACCCTGGTGGAACGGGTCCTGGACCTCTCGCAGAGCGCCTGGGTCACCGGGGACGAGTCACTGGGCACCTCCCTGCGCGACTTCGACTTCCGCTCGCTGATCGTGGTTCCGGTGCGGGCGCGCGGCGTCACCCTGGGAGTGGCGACGTTCGCCCGTACCGCCCGTACGGGCCCCTTCGAGGACGACGACGTTCGACTCGCCGAGGAACTGGTGTCGCGCGCGGCCGTGTGCGTCGACAACGCGCGCCGCTACACGCGCGAGCGTGCCGCGGCCCGCTCCATGCAGCGTTACCTGCTGCCGCAGGAGCTGGCCGGAGGTTCCGCCCTGGAGGTGGCGTCCTGGTACCTGCCGGCGGACGCCCCCAGTGGTGTGGGCGGCGACTGGTTCGACGTCATCCCGCTCTCCGGGGCCCGGATCGCCCTGGTCGTCGGCGACGTCGTCGGCCACGGCATGAACGCGGCGGCGACCATGGGACGCCTGCGCACTGCGGTTCGCACGCTCGCCGACCTGGACCTTCCCCCGGACGAACTGCTGGCCCATCTGGACGACCTGGTCATCGGCCACCTGGGGGCGCACGGCAGCAGGGAGCCGGTGGCAGCCGGCGACGAGACCGCGGGCGCCGCGTTCCTCGGGGCCACCTGCCTGTACGCCGTGTACGACCCGGTCGGCCGGCGGTGCACGCTGGCCCGGGCCGGCCACCTCCCGCCGGTGATCGTCGCGCCCGACGGCACCGCCGGCATCCTCGACCTGCCCGCCGGACCGCCCCTCGGCCTCGGCTACCTCCCCTTCGAGTCCATCGAGGTGGAGCTGGCCGAGGGCAGCCTCATCGCCCTCTACACGGACGGCCTCATCGAGACCTACGACCGGGACATCGACGTGGGGCTCTCCCGGCTGTGCGACGCCCTCGCGGTGCGCGGGCGGACACTGGAGGAGATCGGTCTGGGCGCGGTCGACGCCCTCCTGACGGGTCCGCCGTCCGATGACGTGGCCCTGCTGCTCGCCCGGACCCACGTCCTGCCGCCGGACCAGGTCGTCTCCTGGGATTTGCCCAGCGATCCGGCCGCCGTCGCGCACGCCCGCTCTCTCGCCGGCCGGCAACTGGAGGAGTGGGGCCTGGCCGGCCTGACCTTCACCACGGAGCTCATCGTCAGTGAGCTGATCACCAACGCCATCCGCCACGCGACCGGACCGGTCCGGCTGCGTCTGATCCGGGACCGGGGGCTCATGTGCGAGGTCTCCGACGCCAGCAGCACCTCACCGCGCCTGCGCCATGCCCGAACCACCGACGAGGGAGGGCGGGGCCTGCTGATCGTGGCCCAGCTCGCCCAGCGATGGGGCACGCGTTACACGACGACCGGCAAGATCATCTGGACGGAGCAGCTCATTCCTCCCGGCACCCCTCCCGGCGCCGCCGAACAGGGGATGTGACCGCATCGGGCGGCCCGGACGGGCTCTCCGGCGTCTTGCGATGCACGGCATCGGACCACGCGACCTGATCGGACGCTCAGAGTGAAAGGACCCCTCAGCGGCTCGCCGCACCCGACCGGGCCGCCGGCCGGCCGCGGGAGACCACACGCGTCCCGCGGCCGTCCACGACCCGGACCTGCAGCGAACCGCACCCGCAGCGGGTCCACTCCGTACGGCCCGTCGCGGTGGCGTGCCGCGACAGCACCTGGAACGGCTCGCCCCCGTCCGGCCAGCCGCAGTGCGGGCAGGCGGTGGCATCGATGCTGGTCATGACTGACTCCTCGAACGTCGTGGCTGGTGGACCGTCGCGACACAGCCAGGGTGCTTCGGGAGTTCCGTACACGTCCAGGTTGACTTTGTGGACCTCACTGTGAAGCCTGGGCTTCATGATTGACCTGCGCCGGCTGCACGTCCTGAGGGCGGTCGCCCACTACGGCACGGTCACCGCGGCCGCCCGGGCCCTGCACTTCACCACGTCCGCCGCCTCCCAGCAGATCCGCCAGCTCGCCCGCGACCTGGACGTCGACCTGCTGGAGCCGCAGGGGCGCGGAGTCCGGCTCACCCCGGCCGCCGAGAGCCTGCTCGCGCACGCCGACGCCATCCAGGCCCGCTGGGACCAGGCCGAACTCGACCTGCGGGCCGGCCTCGGGACGCCGTCCGGTGTGCTGAGGGTGACCGGCTTCCCGATGGCCGTCTCGGTGCTGCTGGCGCCCATGGCGGCCCGGCTGGGGGAGCGGCATCCGCGGCTGTCCGTACGGATCACCGAGGCGGGCGTCCCGGAGAGCTTCGACCTCCTCTTCGAGGGTGAGACGGACCTGGCGGTCATCGAGGCCACCCCGCACAACCCGCCGATGAGCGACACGCGGTTCGACCAGCGGCCTCTACTCGACGACCCGTTCGACCTGGTCGTCCACGAGGGGCACCGGCTGGCCGGGCGGGACCGGGTCGACCTCGCCGAGGCGGCACGCGAGCCGTGGATCGCGCCGGTGGAGCAGAGCCCCTGCCGCCCCCGCGTCCTGTCCGCGTGCGGTGCCGCCGGGTTCACGCCCGACGTCGTCCACCACGCCCTCGACTGGAACGTCACCGCCCACCTCGTCGCCCACGGGCTCGGCGTCGCCCTCATCCCGCGCCTGGCCCACCTGACACCGCACCTGCCGATCGCCCGGGTCCGCTGCACCGGCAGTCCCCACCGCAAGCTCCTGACCTGCACTCGCGGCGGCGGCCACACCCGCCCGGCGGTGGAGGCGGCCCTGGCGGAGCTCCGGGACCTGGCACCGACAGCGGTCGCCTGACGCAACCCCGGGGTCCCAGGACCCGGAGGGCCCGGCCCGTCAGCGCCCGGACGCTCCTGCCCGCAGCGCGTCCATGACCAGGTCCAGCAGACGCGTGGCGCGCGGCTGCCAGTCGCTGCGCGGGTCGATCGTCCAGAGGCCGCCGATGGCGAGCAGCAGGTCGTCGGGGGTGATCCCGGGCCGGATGGTGCCAGCCTTCTCGGCGGCGCGGAGCAGCAGTTCGGCCGCCTCGGTCACCGGGGCGTGACCTGGCTTCGCCGGTTTCCCGGGTGCGCTGGTGGCCTGCCGGATCGCGTCCGCCAGGCCCGCCTTGGTCATGGCGAACCGCGCGAGCCGGTCCATCCACTCACGCAGTGCCCGGTCGGGCTCCCGGCTCGCCAGCAGCGGGGCCGCGGTGTCGGCGACCTGCTGCATCTCGTGACGGTAGATCTCCAGGACGAGTGCCTCACGGGTGGGGAAGTGGCGGTAGAAGGTCCCCTGTCCGACGCCCGCCTTCTTGGCGATCGCGCTCAGCGGGGCGTCCGCCGACCGTGTCAGTTCGGCCAGCGCCACTTCCAGGATGCGCTCGCGGTTGCGCTGCGCGTCCGAGCGCAGAGGAGCGTCCTTCTTCTGGCTCACTCGCCCTCCTCGCGGCCCGTGGCCGAAACCCGGTCCTTGTTAAGCGGACAGCTGTCCGTTACGTTTTCCGGGTAACGGACAACTGTCCGCTTGTTGTCATCGTATCGGTGTGCCGTCCGTGCGGACAGCCCGTGGCGGGCCGTGCCCCGGCCGGCCTGCCCCGCATCCTGCACGGTCGCGAACCGCCACCGCCACCCGCGGCGCCCGACCCTCCCCGACCACGCGATGTGAGAGAGAAGGCTTCCATGCCCCCATCGACGTCCAGCGACCTCACCCTGTCCGTCAACGGCGAGAAGTACCCGCTGACCGTCGACCACCGCACCACCCTGCTCGACGCCCTGCGCGAGCGGCTGGACATGACCGGCACCAAGAAAGGATGTGATCACGGGCAGTGCGGCGCCTGCACGGTCCTGGTCGACGGCCGCCGGAGCGTGGCCTGCCTCCAACTGGCGGTCGCCGCCGAGGGGCGCGAGATCACCACCATCGAGGGCGTGGCCGACGGTGACCGGCTGCACCCGGTACAGCAGGCCTTCCTCGATCTCGACGGCTTCCAGTGCGGCTACTGCACGCCGGGGCAGATCTGCTCGGCCATCGCCGTGATCGAGGAGCACGCGGCCGGCTGGCCGAGCGCGGCCACCGGCGACATACGGCCCGAGGCGGGACCACCGCCGCTGACCCCGGAGGAGATCCGCGAGCGCATGAGCGGCAACCTGTGCCGCTGCGGCGCCTACGTGTCGATCGTCCAGGCCGTGGCCCGCGCCGCCGAGGCGAAGGGAGCGGCGGCATGAGGGAATTCGGCTACCAGCGCGCCTACGACGTCTCCGGCGCGGTGGCGCTGCTCGACGGCGACGGGGAAGCCCGTTTCCTCGGTGGCGGCACCAACCTCGTCGACCTCATGAAAACCGGCGTCGAGCGGCCCGCCCGGCTCGTCGACGTGACCGAACTGCCCCTGAACCGCGTCGAGCCGGCCGAGGACGGCGGACTGCGCATCGGGGCGACCGTCACCAACAGCGACCTGGCCGCCCACCCGGAGGTCCGGCGCCGCTACCCGGCCCTGGCGCAGGCGGTGCTGGCCGGTGCCTCCGGGCAACTGCGCAACATGGCCACCGTCGGCGGCAACCTGCTCCAGCGCACCCGCTGCGGCTACTTCACCGATGTGACGAGCCCCTGCAACAAGCGCCTCCCGGGCAGCGGCTGCCCCGCGCTCACCGGTGAGCACCACAATCACGCCATCCTGGGCGCCTCCGACCACTGCGTGGCCACCCATCCTTCGGACATGGGCGTGGCCCTGACCGCCTTCGACGCCGTGGTCACGTACGAAACGGCCGACGGGCCGGGCGAGTTGCCGCTCGCCGACCTCTACCTGCCGGTGGGGCGGACCCCGCACCTGGAGACCGCCCTGCCGCCCGGTGCGCTGATCACCGGCGTCACCCTGCCGCCCACGCCGGTCGCGGCTCACTCCCGCTACCGCAAGGTGCGCGAGCGGGCCTCGTACGCCTTCGCCATCGGTTCCATCGCCGCCGCGCTCGACGTCCGCGACGGTCTCGTGCACGACGTACGCCTGGCCTTCGGCGCGGTCGCCTCGCGCCCCTGGCGGGCCCGCACCGCCGAACGCGTCCTGACCGGCGCCCCGGCCGCTGCGGAGAACTTCGCGGCCGCCGCGGACGCCGAACTGGCGGCCGCCAGGCCCCTGCCCCACAACGGATACAAGGTGACCCTGATGCGCAACCTCGTCGTGGCCGGCTTGAGCGAACTCGCCGAGGAGGCCGCCCGATGACCACCGCCACCAGGGGAGCCGTCGGCACCGCGCACACCCGTGTCGAAGGCCGCGACAAGGTCACCGGAACGGCCCGCTACGCCGGCGAGATCCCCTTCGCCGGACTCGCCCACGGCTGGCTGGCGCTGTCCACCGTCGCCCGCGGCCGCATCCGGGCCATCGACACCGAGGCCGTGCTGGGCATGCCCGGCGTCCTCACCGTGCTCCACCACCACAACGCCCCGCGCGTCGACAGCGGTTTCACCGGCATCATGGGCGTCCCGCCGGACCCGGGCGTCGGCCTCTTCCAGCACGACCGGGTGGTCCACCGGGGCTGGCCGGTGGCCCTGGTCGTCGCCGAGACGTCCGAACAGGCCCGGGAGGCCGCCGAGGCGCTCGTGGTGCACTACGAGGAGGAGCCGCACGACGTGGCGTTCTCCGCCGGGCGCGACGCCGAGGCCTACCCGCACGACGGGCACGTGCCGGCGGCTGTGGAGAAGGGCGATCTAGAGGCCGGCCTCGCGGCGTCCGCCGTCGTCATGGACGCGGAGTACACCACTCCCGAGGAGCACCACAACCCGATGGAGCCGCATGCGGCGACGGCACTGTGGGAGGGCGGCCGGCTCGAGGTCGTCGACTCCAACCAGGGCACCAACTGGGTCGCCGGCGAACTCGCGAGCCTGTTCTCCCTCGACCCGGCCGCCGTGCGGGTCCGGTCCGAGCACGTCGGCGGCGGCTTCGGCAGCAAGGGCGCCCGCGCGCACCAGGTGGCCGCCGTGATGGCCGCGACCGTCCTGCGGCGCCCGGTCCGGGTCGTCATGACCCGCCGGCAGATGTTCTCGCTCGCCGGATACCGCAGCCCCACCGCCCAGCGGGTCAGGCTCGGCGCCGACGCGGACGGCCGGCTGCGCGCACTGGAGCACCGGGCCCTGAACCAGACCTCCACCGTGCACGACTTCGTCGAGCCGAGTGCCGCGGCGGGACGGTCGATGTACGCCGCCGACGCCCACCACACGGTCAGCCGGCTCGTCAAGCTCGACGTACCGACCCCGACGTGGATGCGCGCCCCGGGCGAGGCACCGGGCTCGTTCGCCCTGGAGTCGGCGCTGGACGAACTGGCCGAGAAGTGCCGCATCGACCCGATCGAGCTGCGCGTGCGCAACGAGCCCACGGTGGGGCCGGTCTCCGGGCTGCCGTTCAGCAGCCGCAACCTGGTCGCCTGCTTCCGGGAAGGCGCCCGCAGGTTCGGCTGGGCGGAGCGGGACCCGCGCCCCGGAGTGCGCCGGGAGGGGCGCTGGCTGCTCGGCACGGGCACCGCAGCCGCCACCTTCCCCGTCATGGCCATGCCGTCCACGGCGGCCGTGACCGCGGAGGCGGACGGCACCTTCACGGTGCGGGTCAACGCCGCGGACATCGGCACCGGCGCCCGGACCGCGCTCACCCTGGTCGCCGCCGACGCCCTGGAGGTGCCGACGGACCGAGTCCGGGTGCGCATCGGGGACAGCGACCTCGGCCCGGCGATGATCGCCGGCGGCTCGTCGGGCACCCGATCCTGGAGCTGGGCCGTCACGTCCGCCGCCGGCGAACTGCGCCAGAGCCTCGTCCCGGGCGCCGGCATCCCGCCGGAGGGCGTCACCGTACGGTCGGACACGGCCGAGGCCGTCGGCGCCCTCGCCCAGAAGGAACGGCACTCCTTCGGGGCGCAGTTCGCCGAGGTCGCCGTCGACCCCGCGACCGGCGAGGTCCGCGTGCGCCGCATGCTGGGCGTCTTCGCGGCCGGCCGGATCGTCAACCCGCTCACCGCCCGCAACCAGCTCCTCGGCGGCATGATCTGGGGCCTGTCCATGGCCCTGCACGAGGAGGCCGTCCGGGACCGGGCGAGCGGCGGCGTGTACGGAGCCGACCTCGCGGGCTACCACGTCGCCGCGCACGCCGATGTCCCGCACATAGAGGCCGACTGGGTCGACGACCCCGACCCGGACGACCCGGTCGGCATCAAGGGGATCGGCGAGGTCGGCATCGTGGGCGCGGCCGCCGCGGTCGCCAACGCCGTGTGGCACGCGACCGGCGTACGCCACCGGAACCTGCCGATCCGGCCCGACCGCGTGCTGACGGCGGGCGGCGATGCTTGATCTCGCCGGGCCGCTGGAGGAGTGGATCGAGGAGGGCCGGGAGTTCGCCGTCGCCACGGTGGCCGCCGTCGGCGGCAGCGCCCCGCGCCCTCCCGGCGCCGCGCTGGCGGTCTCCGCCGACGGCACGGCCATCGGCTCGGTCTCCGGGGGCTGCGTGGAGGGAGCCGTGTACGAGCTGTGCCTCCAGGCCCTCCGGGACGGCGAGACCCTTCTCGAGCGGTTCGGCTACAGCGACGAGGACGCCTTCGCGGTCGGGCTGACCTGCGGTGGGACCATCGACGTGCTGGTCACGCCGTTCGCCGCCGGGCGCTCGGTCCACCGGGCCGCGCTCTCGGCCGCCGCCCGGGACGAGCCGGTGGCCCTGGCCCGGGTCGCCCGGGGCCCCGCCGGCCTGCTCGGCCGGGCCCTGCTCGTGCGTCCCGGCGGCTCGCACGAAGGCGGTCTGGGCGATGGCCCGGACCTGGACCGCACGGCGCGCGCGGAGGCCAGGGCCCTGCTGGAGCGCGGCCGTACCGGCACGGTCGAGCTCTCCGAGGGCGGGTCGCACTGCCCGGGCGGTCTCACCCTGCTCGTCGAGTCGGCCGTGCCGCCGCCCCGGATGATCGTCTTCGGCGCGATCGACTTCGCGGCGGCGCTCGTCCGGGCGGGCCGGTTCCTCGGCTACCACGTCACCGTGTGCGACGCCCGCCCCGTCTTCGCGACCCGGGCGCGTTTCCCGGAGGCCGACGAGGTCGTCGTCGACTGGCCCGACCGTTATCTGCGGAGCACGCGGACCGATGGGCGCACGGTGCTGTGCGTGCTCACCCACGACGCGAAGTTCGACGTGCCCCTGCTGACGGAGGCCCTGCGCCGGCCGGCCGCCTACATCGGCGCCATGGGCTCCCGCCGCACCCACGAGGACCGCGAACGGCGGCTGCGGGAGGCGGGTGTGGGCCGGGGCGAGCTGGCCCGGCTCCGGTCACCGATCGGCCTCGACCTCGGGGCTCGTACGCCCGAGGAGACCGCCGTGTCGATCGCGGCGGAGATCATCGCGGCCAGGCACGGCGGCACGGGGGCGCCGCTCACCGGCTCGGACACGCCGATCCACCGGGCCGGGCGGGAGGCGCTGCCGGTCTGACGGCACGCCGGAGGGCCCGCGGTCGTCACCGGCCGCGGGCCCCTGGGTGGTGCCAGCGCGAACGGGTCAGGCCGCGGTCGGCTCCGAGACGAAGCCGTGCAGGCGGGCGATGACCTCGGTCAGCTGCGCGGCGACCTCGGCGTCGTCGGCCGGGTGCGTCTCGGCGAAGCGGGTCATCGAGCCGGGGATGGACAGCTTGACGTCCTCCAGCACCTTGCCGCCGGCGACACCGACGGACTTGCGGGTCTCGTCGTGCGCCCACACACCGCCGTACTGGCCGAACGCGGTGCCGACCACGGCGACCGGCTTGTCGTTCAGGGCGCCGGTGCCGTAGGGACGGGACAGCCAGTCGATGGCGTTCTTCAGGACGGCCGGGATGGTGCCGTTGTACTCGGGCGTGAAGAGGATGAGGCCGTCGGCGGCGTTCGCGGCCTCGCGCAGCTTCGCGGCGGCGGCCGGAACACCGCCCTCGACGTCGATGTCCTCGTTGTAGAAGGGGATCTCGGCCAGACCCTCGAAGAGGTCCACCTCGGCACCCTCGGGAGCGAGCTTGACGGCCGCCTCGGCGAGCTGACGGTTGTGCGAACCGGCGCGCAGGCTGCCGACGAGGGCGAGGATACGAACAGACATGCTGACTCCCACGTAGTGAACAGTGCTCTGGAACCACCGTAACGATCCGGACCGGGGTCCGTTTAACGTTCTACCACCCTAACCGGACCGCGGTCCAGTTTTGTTCCCGATGCTTTACGCTGGCTTCATGTCCGCCGTCCCGCCCCCCCTCCCGACGCCCCAGGAGCCCGTCGGCCACCCCGAGCTGCTCCAGCTCGGCACCGCCCTGGAGGCCGACGAGCCCTGCCTGCGGGCAGACGCCGCGCGCAACCGGGCCCGGCTGCTGGAGGCCGCCGCGCGACTGGTGGCGGAGCGCGGCGCCGACGGCGTCACGATGGAGGCGGTGGCCGCCGAGGCCTGTGTGGGCAAGGGCACGGTCTTCCGCCGGTTCGGCGACCGCACCGGCCTGCTGACCGCGCTGCTCGACCACTCCGAGAAGAAGTTCCAGGCCGCGTTCCTCGGCGGCCCCCCGCCGCTCGGACCCGGGGCGCCGCCCGTGGAGCGGCTGCGGGCGTTCGGCTGCGCGATGCTGCGCCGGTCGACCGATGAACTGGAGCTGCAGCTGGCGGCCGAGCCCGGCGCGAGCCGCCGCTTCGTCACCCCCGCCCGCCGTGTGCTGCGGCACCACATGGAGATGCTGCTGCGCCAGGCGGTCCCCGAAGCGGACTGCGAGCTGCTCTCCCACACGCTGATGGGCCAGCTCGACCCGGCCCTCATCCACCACCTCGCCAGGCAGCGCGGCATCCCCCTGTCCCGCCTGGAGGCCGCGTGGACCGACCTTGTCGACCGGGTGACCGGCGCGGGTGCCGCCCGCTGAGGGGTGCCCACCGGGGGATGCCCGCTGAGGGGCGCCCGCCGGGGGATGCCCGCTGAGGGGCTCCCGCCCCGCCCCGTGCGCGCTCACGGGATCGTCACAACTCCCCCGCCGGAAGCGCGCATTGGGGCTTCTGCCAAGATGCCGTACGTCATGGTGCAGATACCGAAAACGCCCGCGCCCCCGTCCCCCGCGCCGTCGCGCTCCGTGCCCACGAGCGCCGATGTGGCCCGCCTGGCCGGCGTGTCGCGCGCGACCGTCTCCTATGTCCTCAACAACACCAGCGCCGTACGGATCAGCGAACCCACCCGCCGCCGGGTCCACGAGGCGGCGAAGGAGCTGGGGTACGTTCCGCACGCGGCGGCCCGCAGCCTGCGCGCCGGGCACAGCCGCATGGTCCTGATCCCCGCGCCGACCTTCCCCGTCGGCCCGCTCTACCGCCGGTTCCTCACCGACCTCCAGGGCGCGCTCGGCGGCCTGGACTACACGGTCGTGCAGTACGGCACCGGTGGCCCGCACGGCGACGAGGCCGCCCGCGCCTGGGCCGAGTTGCGGCCCGTCGCCGTGCTGGTGCCCGGCTCCGGACTCGGTCCGCGCGGTGTGGCGGTGCTCAAGCGCTCGGGTGCGCGGGCCGTGGTCACCCTCGGCCCGGAGACCATCGAGGGCGCACACGCCCTGCTCATGGACCACGACGTGGTCGGCCACAGCGCGGGCGCCCACCTCCACGACCGAGGCCGGCGCCGCATCGGCGTCGTCGTCCCGCAGGAAGCCGGCCTCGAGGCGTTCTCCGCCCCCCGCCTCGACGGGGTGCGCCAGTCCGTGCGGGGCACGGACGCCACGGTGACCGAACTGCCCCTCGCCCACGACGAGCAGGCCGCGGCGCGCCTCGCCGCCCGCTGGCGCGGCCTCGGTCTGGACGCCGTGTTCACCTACAACGACGAATACGCGATGCTGCTGATGCGGGCCCTGCAGGACGAGGGCATCCGCGTCCCCGAGGAGACGGCCGTGATCGGCGCCGACGACCTGATGCTCGGGCGGCTGCTGCGGCCGCGGCTGAGCACGGTCCGGCTGGAGCTGCCCTCTGGCCGTGAACTCGCCGAGCTGGTCGACCGCGCGGTGCGCAATCCCGCCACCGAGCCCGAGACGCACAAGGTCATGGGTGCGACGGTGCTGCACCGCGAATCGAGCTGACCCGACGGGGCGCGACGTGCCGAGCGGACGGGCGATGGTCATGCCCTCGCTCCGCGACGCGGCTAGGATGTTTCATGCTCAACAAAATGGGGGCGCGGACTCGCACGGGCCGCAGCACACACGGCTGCGCCCGGTCCGCGCGCCCCGCCATGTGACCGCCGAACCGGCCGCGCACACACGGGAGTTCCGCTCGTCCCGTCCGCCGGTGACCGATTGATCGGAGAGCCGTCATGCCGTTGCTCGACACCAGGAGCTGGCAGCCCCACACCCTCACGGGACCCGGGCACACCGTCACCGAGCCCGCCACCGGCCAAGCCCTCGGCACCCTCGCCCTCGCCGGCCCCGAGGACGTCGGGGCCGCCGCCGGGCGGGCCGCCGCAGCTCAGCGCGCGTGGGCCGGCGCCCCGCACTTCGCCCGCGCAGCCGTGCTCCGCAAGGCGGGCGACCTGTTCACCGAACACGCCCCCGAACTGCGCGAATGGCTCGTCCGCGAGTCCGGCTCGGTCCCCGGCAAGGCCGACTTCGAACTGCACGTCGCCGCCCAGGAGTGCTACGAGGCCGCCGCCCTCGCCTCCCGTCCGGCCGGCCAGGTCCTGCCGAGTGAGGCGCCGCGCCTGTCGTACACGCGCCGCGTCCCCGCCGGTGTCGTGGGGGTGATCTCCCCGTTCAACGCCCCGCTGATCCTGTCGATCCGCTCCGTCGCCCCGGCCCTGGCGCTGGGCAACGCGGTCCTGCTGAAGCCCGACCCGCGCACGGCCGTCTGCGGAGGGCTGGCCCTCGCCGCGGTCTTCGCCGCCGCGGGCCTGCCGGAGGACCTGCTGCACGTGCTCCCCGGCGGCCCGGACGCCGGACAGGCCCTGGTCGCCGACCCGCGCGTGCCGGTCATCTCCTTCACGGGCTCCACCGCCGCCGGACGGGCCGTGGGCGAGGCCGCCGGCCGTCACCTCAAGCGGGCCCACCTCGAACTGGGCGGCAACTCGGCCATGATCGTGCTGGAGGACGCCGACCTCGACGCGGTGATCTCCACGGCCGCGTGGGGCTCGTTCTTCCACCAGGGCCAGATCTGCATGACGACCGGGCGCCACCTGGTGCACGCGTCCCTCTACGACGAGTACGTCGAGCGGCTGGCGGCCAAGGCGGACTCACTCGCCGTCGGCGACCCGCACCGCGACCAGGTCCATCTCGGCCCCATCATCGACTCGGCCCAGCTCGCCAAGATCAGCGGCCTGGTCGAGTCCAGCACGGCCGCGGGCGCCAAGCTCGCCGCCGGCGGCACCCACGACCGGCTCTTCTACCGGCCGACGGTCCTCGCCCACGTCGACGACCACACCCCGGCCTACGCCGAGGAGGTCTTCGGCCCCGTGGCACCCGTCCGTTCCTTCACCACCGCCGACGAGGCGGCGGCCCTGGCCGCGCGGAGCCCGTACGGCCTCTCCCTGGGCGTCGTCACCAGGGACACGGCCCGCGGCCTGGAGCTCGCCGAGCGCATTCCGACCGGCATCGTGCACATCAACGACCAGACGGTGAACGACGAGGCGGTGGCGCCCTTCGGCGGGGTCGCCGCCTCCGGCACCGGCGCCCGGTTCGGCGGGGAGGCCAATCTGGAGGCCTTCACCGAACTGCGCTGGACGACGGTACGCGGAGACGTGGCTCCGTACCCCTTCTAGGGCAGTCCCAGGGCCCGGTTCCCGGACCCCCGGGGCCGGGTCACTCGGCCGGCTGCTGGGCCTGCTGCTTGGCGACCTGCTTGCGGACCTCGTCCATGTCCAGGTTCCGGGCCTGCCCGATGACGTCCGTCAGGGCGGCCTCGGGCAGGGCGCCCGGCTGGGCGAACACGGCGACCTGGTCGCGCACGATCATCAGCGTGGGGATCGACTGGATACCGAAGGCCGCGGCCAGCTCCGGCTGGGCCTCGGTGTCCACCTTGCCGAACACCAGGTCCGGGTTCTCCTCCGCCGCCTTCTCGTAGACCGGGGCGAACTGCTTGCACGGCCCGCACCAGGACGCCCAGAAGTCGATCAGGACGAACTCGTTGTCCGTGACCGTCTGGTCGAAGTTCTCCTTGGTGAGCTCCACGGTGCTGCTCATGGCGTACATCCCTCTTCCTGGTGGGGGGGTCAAGCCCTCGGCACAACACGGCCGACCGGACACGTATTCCGCGCCCCTACCCATGTGGCCAGGGCGCACACCACCCACCAGACTGACCCCATGACGGAAACGGAAACCAACGGTTACGACGTCGTGGTGCTCGGGGCCGGGCCCGTGGGGGAGAACATCGCCGACCGCACCCGTGCGGCCGGACTGACCACCGCGGTCGTCGAGAGCGAGCTGGTCGGCGGCGAATGCTCCTACTGGGCGTGCATGCCCAGCAAGGCCCTGCTGCGCCCGGTCATCGCCCGTGCGGACGCCCGCCGCGTACCCGGCCTGAGCCAGTCCGTCCAGGGCCCCCTCGACGCGTCCGCGGTCCTCGCCCACCGTGACTACTACACCTCCCACTGGAAGGACGACGGCCAGGCCCGGTGGCTCGACTCCATCGGCGCCGACCTGTACCGCGGCCACGGGCGGCTCAACGGCCCCCGCACGGTGACGGTCACCGGGCCCGACGGCGGCGAGCTTGTCCTGACCGCCCGGCACGCCGTCGCCGTCTGCACCGGCAGCCGCGCCGCCCTGCCAGGCCTGCCCGGGCTCGACGCCGTCAAGCCCTGGACCAGCCGGGAAGCCACCAGCTCCCGGAGCGTGCCCGGCCGGCTGATCGTCGTCGGCGGCGGCGTGGTCGCCACCGAGATGGCCACCGTCTGGCAGGCCCTCGGCTCGCAGGTGACCATGCTGGTGCGCGGCAAGGGCCTGCTTCCCCGGATGGAGCCCTTCGCCGGGGAACTGGTCGCCGAGGCGCTCACCGAGGCGGGCGCGGACGTCCGTACGGGTACGTCGCTGGATTCGGTGACCCGTGAGAACGGCACGGTCGTGGCCGTCACCGACAAGGGCGACCGCGTCGAGGCCGACGAGATCCTCTTCGCCACCGGCCGCGCCCCGCGCACCGACGACATCGGCCTGGACACGATCGGCCTCGGCCCCGGGTCCTGGCTGCCGGTCGACGACAGCCTCCAGGTCAGCGGCCACGACTGGCTGTACGCGGTCGGCGACGTCAACCACCGTGCCCTGCTCACCCACCAGGGCAAGTACCAGGCGCGCATCGCCGGTGCCGCCATCGCCGCGCGGGCCACCGGGGAGGCCCTCCTCGCGCAGCCCTGGGGCGCCCACGCCGCGACCGCCGACCACGCCGCCGTCCCCCAGGTCGTCTTCACCGACCCGGAGGCGGCGGCCGTCGGTCTCTCCTTCGCCGAGGCCGAACAGGCCGGGCACCGGGTGAAGGCCGTGGACGTGGACCTGTCCTCCGTCGCCGGTGCCGGCCTGTACGCCGACGGCTACACGGGCCGCGCCCGCATGGTCGTCGACCTGGAGGAAGAGATCCTCCGGGGTGTCACCCTCGTCGGCCCCGGCGTCGGCGAACTCATCCACTCCGCGACGATCGCCGTCGCCGGTCAGGTCCCGATCAGCCGTCTGTGGCACGCCGTCCCCTCGTACCCGACGATCAGCGAGGTGTGGCTGCGGTTGCTGGAGGCGTACCGGGACGCGTGACCTCCGGCTCGTGTGCCCCCGGGGCGGTCCCGCCGGGCGCGGGACCGCCCCGGGGTTCAGGTGACGGGCCGGGATCCGGCAGGGGCACCACCCGCTCCGGCGGCCGACCGGCGACCGATGAGCGGCGGCCGACGGCGTTACGGCAGCTCGAAGCCGAGTGCCCGCGCCGCCTCCCGCGGGGTCGGCTGCGCCCAGCGCTCCACCACCGCCTGGTTGGACGACAGCGACCGCGACTCGGCCCGGTCCAGATACAGGACGCCGTCCAGATGGTCCGTCTCGTGCTGCACGATCCGTGCCGGCCAGCCCGTGAACACCTCGTCCAGCGCCCGCCCCTGCTCGTCCTGCCCGGTCAGCCGCACCTCGACGGGCCGTGCGACCACGGCCTGCCACCCCGGCACGCTCAGACACCCCTCGAAGAACGCCGCCCGCGCCTCACCGACCGGCTCGTAGGCGGGATTGACCAGTACCCGGAACGGCTGCGGCACCCGCCCGCGCGCGAGCCGCACCTCCTCCGGCACCGGCGCCGGGTCCTCGATCACCGCGATCCCGAGCGGCACACCGACCTGCGGCGCCGCCAGCCCGACCCCGGGTGCCGCCCGCATGGTGACCCGCAGGGCCTCGACGAACCGGGCCAGCAGCGCGGGGCCCAGCTGACCGTCGTACGGTTCGGTGCCGCGTCGCAGCACCGGGTCGCCGGCCGCGACGATGGTCAACGGGCCGCCGTCGGCCAGGAGTTCCTCGACCCGCTCGGCCAGGGGTGCGCGATCGCTCGGAGTTCCCATCGCGTCAGGATGACACGGCACCCCCACCTCCGTGTGCCACACGTCACAGGCACTCTCCGGGAACTGAACGCCCCCGCGCCCCGACTCCTGCACCACAACGGCCCACCAGACGTCCCCCGGAGAAGCCCGCCGATGACCACCGCTCCCTCGACCACCACGGACGAGGCCCCCCAGCCAGCCACCCCGGCCCCGACGAAGAGCAGCTGGGCCCCCTTGCGCCCGCTGATCCTCCGGCTGCACTTCTACGCCGGGGTACTGGTGGCGCCCTTCCTCCTCGTCGCCGCCGTCACCGGCCTGCTGTACGCGACCTCGTTCCAGGCCGAGAAGATGGTGTACGACCACGAACTGACCGTCCCCGCAGGAGAGCGCAAGCTGCCGATCAGCGAGCAGGTGGCCGCCGCCCGCGAGGCCCACCCGGAGGGCACGGTCTCCGCCGTACGCCCCTCGCCCGAGGCCGACGCGACGACCAGGGTGATGCTGTCCGGTGTCCCCGGCGTCGACGAGGGCCACACGCTCGCCGTGTTCGTCGACCCGTACACCGCGACGGTGCGCGGCGCCCTCGAACAGTACGGCTCGACCGGTGCGTTGCCGCTGCGCACCTGGATCGACGAGTTCCACCGGGACCTGCACCTGGGGGAGCCGGGGCGGCTGTACAGCGAGCTGGCGGCCAGCTGGCTGTGGGTGATCTCGGCCGGCGGGCTGGTGCTGTGGTTCTCCCGGCGCCGCGCCCTGCGCACGATACGCGGGACGAAGGGGCGGCGCCGCACACTCGGACTGCACGGCAGCGTCGGCGCGTGGGCGGCGGCCGGGTTCTTCTTCCTCTCGGCGACCGGCCTGACCTGGTCGGCCTACGCCGGTGCCCACATCGGCGAGCTGCGGACCTCGCTGGGCCAGGCCACCCCCGCGGTGTCGGCCGCGGCCGGCGGGGAGCACTCCGGCCACGGTTCCGCAGCCGGGCAGGCCTCAGACGCCGCGCACGGGGTCGGCCTGGACAAGGTCCTGGCGGCGGCCCGGGCCGAAGGTCTGGGCGACCCGGTGGAGATCGTGCCGCCCGCCGACGCGACCTCGGCGTACGTCGTCCGGCAGGTCCAGCGCAGTTGGCCCACCAAGCAGGACTCCGTCGCGATCGACCCGGCGAACGGCGAGGTCACCGACGTGCTGCGGTTCGCCGACTACCCGGTGCTCGCGCAGCTCACCCGGTGGGGCATCGACCTGCACACCGGCGTCCTGTTCGGCCTGGCCAACCAGATCCTGCTGATGCTGCTCACGCTCTCGCTGATCCTGCTGATCGTGTGGGGCTACCGCATGTGGTGGCAGCGCGGCAGGGGCAGTTCCTTCGGCCGTCCGATCCCGCGCGGCGCCTGGCAGCAGGTGCCGCCGCAGATCCTGGTGCCGTTGCTGGCGGGCATCGCCGTACTCGGGTACTTCCTGCCGCTGTTCGGCATCCCGCTGGCGGCCTTCCTCGCCGTCGACATCCTGCTGGGCGAGATCGCCTACCGGCGGGGGCAGCGGTCGTACGGGACAGGTGACCCGGCGCGGTAGACGCGTGCCCGCCCCGACACGCCCACTCACACGGCGTTCGCCACGTCCTTGTCCGGGTCCTGGTCGTACGCCAGGCGGAAGTGCTCCGGCTCCCTGAGAGGAGCCGGAGCACCTGCCGGTCGGTGACGGTCACCTCGCCGGCCGGGTGGCCGCCGCTCCGCCGGCTGCGTGACGGACACTCCGCTCGCTGCGGTGAGGTCAGCTCTGCTCGAAGTCACCCGCGAGCGCGGAGGCGATCCGCAGGTGCGGCTCCGCGTCCTGGTGCCGGTTCTGCCGCTGGAGCGTGCGGCCGAGCATCAGCCGGGCGTAGTGCTCCACGGGGTCCCGCTCGACGATCGTCCGCAACTCGGTCTCGGCGCGGCGCAGTTGGGCCGAGTGGTAGTAGGAGCGCGCCAGCAGCAGCCGCGGCCCGGTCTGCTCGGGCACCTCCTCGACCAGCCCGGCCAGGACCCGCGCGGCGGCGGCGTAGTCCTTGGCCTCGAAGAACAGCTGCGCGCGCTCCCAGCGCTCCGCGGGTGCTCCGTGGGCGTAGTACGTCACGTCGTTGGTCGTGTTCACTCGTGCCTCCTTCGAGGCCGACAACCGAAGCCGTTGGTTCAATATTCCACTAGTTTGTCGTGGCCCGGCCGGCGAGCGCTGCCAGCTCGTCCTCGGCCCGCCGGGTGATGAGGCTCAGTACCCGTCCGGCGACGGCCAGATCCTCCGTCGGGATGCCGTCGTAGATCCGGGCGGTGAGGGGCGCGGTCTCGCCGGAGATCCTGGCGTACAGCTCCCGCCCCGCGTCCGTGATCCGCACGTCCGACGCTCCGGCAGGGGCCAGGAGCCGCGCGGCGATCAGTTGGCCGATCACGCCGTGCACCTCGCTCGCGTCGACCTTCAGTGCACCGGTGACGCCGTCGGCGAGCTGCTCGCGCCCGACCGGGCCGTCGGCGAGGGCGGCGAGCCGGAGGGTGACGGACTGCTGGAAGGTGGCGCCGTGCCGGATCAGCACGCTTTCGAGGACCGCGCGGCCGGCGTAGTGGGCCAGGGCGATGACGCGGGGGTCGAGCAAAGGTGCGGCGGTGGTCATGACTGCTCCGTCTCGTTCTCGCTGGAAGGATCAAGAGGTGCGTCGAGCAAGGCCGTCAGCTCGCGCGTGAACTCCCGCGTGCGGGCGCCGTCGAGGCCGCCAAGCGGGTCCAGGAGCTGCTGGAGAAGCCCGTGGACGACCACGATCGCCCGCCGGGTGACCTCGCGGCCCCGCCCGGTGAGCGCGAGTTGCACCGCGCGTGGGTCGCGGGGATCCCGGGTGCGCTCCAGGAGGCCGGCGGCCTCCAGTGCACGGGCGAGCTTCGATACGTAGAGCGGCTCGAGCCCGGTGTGGTCGGCGAGGCGGCGCTGGCTGGGGCGCTCGCCCTCGCGCTGCATGCCGTACAGCGAGGCGACCAGCGAGTACTGCGCGTGGGTGAGCCCCAGGGGTGCCACCGCACGATCGACCGCGACTCGCCACTTCATCGATAGCCGCCACACCAGGAAGCCGGGCGTCGCGCCTTCGGAACCTTCGCTCATGAGCAGATAGAGTACATAGATACTATGTACATGGCTACTAAATTCGGGGCGTCGATCGAGGCCTCGGCGGGACACCCGGGCACGGCCCTGTGACGCGCTGACGCGGGACCTTCCACCGGGCTAGGTTGTGCGCCATGAGCAATCTTGAGCGCGAGGCGGCTCCCTCCCTGTGCGGTGGCCGCGGCTTCGTCGTGGCCGAGCCGGTTCGCGAACTCCTCAGTCCGCGCCACGTCAAGCTGGGCGAGTCCAGCGAGGTCCGCCGGCTGTTGCCCAACCTCGGCCGCCGCATGGTGGGAGCCTGGTGCTTCGTCGACCACTACGGTCCGGACGACATCGCCGACGAGCCCGGCATGCAGGTGCCGCCGCATCCCCACATGGGTCTGCAGACGGTGAGCTGGCTGCACGAGGGGGAGGTGCTGCATCGCGACTCCACGGGCAGCCTCCAGACGATCCGCCCGCGGGAACTGGGCCTGATGACCTCCGGCCGGGCGATCAGCCACTCGGAGGAGAGTCCCCGCTCGCACGCCCGGTTCCTGCACGGCGCGCAACTGTGGGTCGCCCTCCCCGACGGCCACCGGCACACCGAGCCGCGCTTCGAACACCACGCCGAACTGCCGGTGGTCACGGCGCCCGGTCTCACGGCCACGCTGATCCTCGGCGACCTCGACGGCGCGACCTCACCCGGCACGGCCTACACCCCGATCGTCGGCACCGACCTGGCCCTGACCCGGGGCGCGGACGTGCGCCTGCCGGTGGAACCGGACTTCGAGTACGCGGTCCTCGCCATGTCCGGCGAGACCCGTGTCGACGGCGTCCCGCTCCTGCCCGGCTCCATGCTCTACCTCGGCTGCGGCCGCACCGAACTGCCCCTGCGGGCCGAGTCGGACGCGGGTCTGATGCTCCTGGGTGGCGAGCCGTTCGAGGAGGAGCTGATCATGTTCTGGAACTGGATCGGACGGTCGCAGGAGGAGATCGTACAGGCGCGTCGGGACTGGATGGAGGGCACTCGGTTCGGGGAGGTGGAGGGGTACGACGGGGCTGCACTGCCCGCACCGGAACTGCCGCCGGTGGCGTTGAAACCGCGGGGAAGGGTGCGGTGACTTGCGGGAAAGGCGTCAGTGTCGGTGGCCCCTGGGCGGAAGGTGATCGGGGAATCCCTGTGCTGCTGCCGGTCAGGGCTGTCGGGTACTGCCCATCTCCGAGGCGAAGACCACGGGGTCGCTGTCGAATCCACGGACCATCTGGTGAAACTTCCACCCTGCCGAGGTGTCCCGGGTGAACTCCGCGAAGGTGGCGGCGGTGGATCCGGCGACCTGTGTGAAATCGTTCTTGAGTAGCTCCTTGTAACCCTCGACGACCAACACTCCTGCGTTCGATATGTCGCCGAAGGTCTTGTGTCCGCTGTCCTGGTGGATCGCTACCCCCACGACCACCCTGGCGAAGGAGGGCGCGAGGCGATCGAGTTCCAGGACCATCACCTCGACGAAGCCGAAGCCCTGACCGGTCTGGCTGTGCCGGCTCATGTTGATGGTGCCGTCCGGTGAGCGACTGTCGAAGTGGACGACGTACACCGGCCGCCCGTGGAGGGCCTCCGCCGAGTAGGTCGCGGCGATGATGTCGAGATGATGAGGTGGCTGGTCCCAGGGACTCGGGTCCCACTTGAGCCGAACCTCAACCTTCCCCACTCCTTGGTTGTCGCTGTTCACCGGTTTGCTGCCTCTCCCATTCCAAGCCACCGCGGGATGATCCCCGCAGGGTCAAGTATGGCCATCGGCCGACCTGTTGAAGCCTCGCGCGGCCTGCTCCTTCGGCGGGTCGTTGGGTGCTCCACAGGTGGTGGCCACGGGCAGCCGGGTCTCCTCTGGCGCACCGGCCCCATCCAACCCGTCCGCACGACGACGGGCCTGCGAGAAGAGGAGCCCCAGAGATGGACCCCGTACGGAGCACCTCACCTCGAGGACTGACCGAGGCGGCATCGGGCGCGGCCCCTCGTCGCGGCGGCGGGTGCGGTGCCGGCCGCCGCCGCGGCACCGTCCGGCCGAGGGTTGCCGAAGGGCAACTGGCGCATCGACACTCACGCCCCTCGGCGGGGATCACCTCGGCCGCCACCGTAGTGGACCGCCGCCGCACCTACGGCCTGCTGCACCTGGCCGGGACCCCACTGCGGGTCCTGGACGCCGCCCGCAGCCGGGAGACGCTGATCCCGGTCACGGTGCTGGCGGGCGGGGCTGTCGCAGCAGGGCTCCTGTGCGGGGGATCGGCGATGCTGGCCGGCGGCGATCCGGCGTTCGACGCACGCGGCGTGATCGTGCTCGCGGCGTGCTGCGCCGCCGAGGTCGCCGGAATTCTGGCGGCCGGAGGGCTGAGCCGTCCACTGCTGCGAGCGGTCACCCGGCAGGCAGGGGCACGGGGAGAGTGAGCGCTTCCGGGGCTGAGCCCGACGGCCGGGCCCAGCCCCTGCGGCACATGGCCGGCGTACCGCCGCGCCAGGCATCCGAGCTCGGCGCGCCCACGCACAGGACAAGGCCATATGGCTCGCCCAAGTGCCGTCGCTTCCCGAAGCCGAGAGCGTACCCGGGCGGCGGTGCAGGGGTGCACGTAGTGGTGCCACGGCCCATGTCCGCATCAGCAGCTCATGGGAGACTCGCTCCTTCTCCTTCCACCGTCCGGCATACGCCCGGCCGGGGCATCTCGGAAGGTGCGCTGTCCGCCCTCGGTCGCACGCGTTCGGCCGCGCGGTGCGCGATGGTGGAGAACGAGACCCATGGGGCCATGCCGCCAGAGGAACGCGGGCTGCTTACCGGTGGCCGTGCGGGACGGTGATGACCGGACAGCGTGCGTGGTGCAGTACGCCCTGGCTGACGGAACCCAGCAGCATGCCGGTGAAGCCGCCGTGCCCGCGGCTGCCCACGACCAGACCGAGGGCGTGTTCGGACGCCGTGGCCAGGACCTGTACCGGGTGGCCCGTTACGACCTCGTGGTGCAGTGCCACTTCCGGATGGGCGGCGGTCCGCCCGGCGACGGTCTCCGACAGCAGCCGCCGGCATTCCTGGACGGCGGCGCCCTCGTCCGGGCCTCCGAGCCGCGGAGGGTTCCACACGTACAGGGCTCGCAGGGCCGCGCCGCGCAGGGCGGCCTCCCCGAAGGCGAAGTCGACGGCGTCGGTGGACTGGGGGCTGCCGTCGACGCCGACCACGTAGTACGGCGGCTGCTGGGTGATGTGCTCCGGCTCGGGGATGACCACCACGGGGCAGGTCGCGTGCGCGATGAGCGGCAGGGTGACGGAGGCGGAGGTGAAGACCTCCTGGAGAGCACTCAGATGCCAGGAACCGAGCACGACCATGGTGGCGTGCTGCGCCTGCTCACGCAGCACCCACGCCGGCTGCCCCTCCGCCAGCAGCCCGGACACCGGTACCTGCGGATGGCGGGATTCGACGAAGGTGACCGCCTCATTCAGCACCCGATCCCCCGTCGCGTGCAGCGCCTCGTTCCACTCCTCCCAGGACGGCCGCCCGCCGGTCGGCCGGTATCCGGGGGTCGGCACGTTCTGCGCGAGGACCACCAGCAGGGGCAGGCGGCGCCGGTCCGCCTCGTCGGCGGCCCAGGCGAGCGCCATGCGTTTGCCCGGATCGGGGTCGACGCCGACCACGATCGGTTCACGTCCTTGCGCGTGCGTCATCGCCGACTCCGGTGGCTTCTCGGCCGGCGCACCAACCCCGGTGCCGGCCGGTGCTGGTGCCGGTCACCGCGACCGAATCCGTTTCTGGCGCCGGCGAGCATCTACAGGCCCTGGGAGAGCAGGAGTTCATGGGCGAGTCGTGCGCCGCGTGCCGACTCCTCGGGCGGAACGTTCTTCGACGGGGTGTTCTCCAGGCCACGGGCGAGCACACGGACAGCCTCGGCCAGGGTCGCGACCTGTGCTTCGAGCCGGCTCAGCCGGGCTTCAGGTCCGGGCGCCGCATCGGGCTCTTCGGGACGGTTCTGCGTCATGCTGTGCCTCCTTTCTCGGCGGTGATGGCCCGTGGGGCCGACCCGGTCTCGGAAGCCGATGCCATCTAGGCCGGGGACCGGCACCTTCGTCGCCTCAGAGTCAGTGAAGGCCACCATGTTCCGTGGGGAGCCTGATCAGCCATGGGCACGTGCGACCGCTCGGGCCCGCCCGGTGGCCGACGTCCTGCCGGTCACGCTATAGCCAGTAAACAACGGTCTCCCTGTGCCCGCAGCGGATGGGCCTCGGGTGCGTATCGCCGGACTTCAGGCAATCCAGCTCATCCCTTGTGGACCGCTGCCTTCGATGCGGAGGAGCGACAAGGCATGCACACGTGCACACGAACCGAGTGTGGCAATCTGTTTGATCAAGTGGATTTCTGACGCATGATCGCGATGGGTCATTTCTGCATGCGACCCATTCACGCCAGCGCGGCGACTGCCCCAAACCTGGGAGTAGAGGCGGTCGTTGCCTTATCGTCGCTGTTCCCCGCCCTGTGGCGAGCCTCGGGAAGCTGGCGGGCTGACGCCTTGTCGTATGCCGGGTGCCTCAGTACTGTCCTCAATTGTCAACAGAATCGGAAGAACCTCAACGGCCTCTCCACGTCGCGCCTGCTCCGATTGTCATGGACGCGCCTTAAGGGAGCCGCATTCCAGTCCAGCCTGGCCCCCCATCAGCACCCGGCTGCATGAGCGGGTGTTCGGCGGGCCGGCCTCGGCCGTGGTGCACCCATGCGGGGGTACGGAGATGAGGAGTAGGCACTGATGCGAAAACACCCTGTCCGCACGGCACTCAGCATCACGACCGCGGTGATGCTGGCATGCGGCGCAGCGGCATTCGGGCCGGTCGGCCCGGCCGCCGCACACTTCGGCGAGGCCGAGATCTCGCCGATCGAGAGCGACATCAGCGCGAAATCCTGGGCGAGTGTCGAGGTCGGCAGCGGGGCGTCCACCGCTGACCTGGCGATCGACCAGGACGACCAGACCGCGTGGACGGCGGACGGCACGTCCGCGAACCAGTGGCTGACTCTCGATCTCGGCGGCGCCTACGACAACGTCAGGAAGGTCGGGGTCGTCTTCCCGGACACCGGGGCCGCCTACCAATACGTGGTCGAGTCGTCCGCGGACGGCGACAGGTGGAACGTCATCGCCGACCACTCGGCCAACCACCGGCCCGCTCGCGGATCGGTCGACCTCTTCACCCGGCCGGGGACCAGATTCGTGCGGGTCACGTTCACGGGAGCCTCGCCCGGTGCGACCTTGGGAATCAGTGAGCTCAGCGTTTACAACTACTTGCGCGACGACCTGATCCTCGGCGCCGATGCCTCCTGGGTGGACAACGACGTCGCCGAAGGACGCAAGTACTGGGTGAGCCCGGCCGAGGAGGACCCGGGCGCTGGCCCCCACCTGCTCGACGTGCTCCAGGACCGTGGCGCCGACTACGTCCGGCTGCGCGTCTTCAACGAGCCTCGCAGCGAGTCCTCGGGCGACGTACTGGCCGTCCCGTACCAAGGCCCGGAGCGGTCACTCGAGGTCTCCAAGTGGATCAAGGCCGAACGGGAGATGGGCCTGGGAATCGACTTGCACTACGCCGACTCGTGGGCCGACCCGGCCAAGCAGCCGAAGCCGCGAGCATGGGCCCAGCTGGAGTTCGACGACCTGACCCAGGCGGTGTACGACTACACCTACGACTACGTCCGGCAGCTGATCGAGCAGGGCACGACGCCGGACAAGGTCGCGATCGGCAACGAGATCGTCAACGGCTTCCTGTACGGCAGCGAGGCGGCGTTGATCGGCACCACCGATCCGGCGTACTTCCGCAACCAGTCGGAGATCTACCAGTCGCAGCCCGGCGGCGGCCTGCTCTGGAAGTACTGGGGCTCCGACGACCCGGAGGAGCGGCGGCTCTACGAGGAGGCGTGGGACCGGTTCACGACGCTGTCCGCGGCGGGGATCCGCGCGGTCCGCGACGTGTCGGCCGACCAGGGCGAGGACATCGACGTCGAGACGCACATCATCATCGGCAAGGATCGGGGCGCCAAGACGCTCGAGTTCTGGGATCAGTACCTGACCCGGGTGAACGCCAAGGGCGCCGACCCGGACGTTCTCGCCCATTCGTACTATCCGGAGTGGCACGGGTCGCCGGACCACTACGAGTTCAACCTCAACGCGGTGGCGGCGGCGCACCGGGGATACAAGATCGAGATCGCCGAGACCTCGTACCCGGCGTCGGGTGGCGGCGGGGCACCGATGCCCAACTCGACGTACCCGCGGACCGTTCAGGGGCAGGCGGACGCCCTCCAGCGCGTGTTCCAGATCGCCAACGACATCCCGGACAACCAGGGGGTGGGCGTGCTGGCGTGGGAGCCCGCGCGATGGCAGTCCCTGTTCACCGCCGTACCGGGCATGACGCGCACCTGGGAGCCGAACGCCTCGATCGACGTCTTCACCAAGAGCCGCGCCTCCCACGTGGTGCAGGACACCGTGTACGCGTCCGCACAGGTCGGCGACGAGGTGGTGCTGCCGGATTCGGTGCGGGTGCTGACCATGGCCGACGGTTCGACCGAGCCGGTCCCGGTGGAGTGGGACCCGGTACCGGACGGCGCCACCGGCGCGGCCGGCCGGCTCACGGTCCACGGCTCGACCGAGTACGGTCCGGTGACGGCGGTGCTCGACGTGGTCGAAGCGTATGCCGGCCTCGACTGCGATCGGGTGATCACCGGCCGGCATGCCGGGCCGTTGACGGTGACCGGGGGCGTGACCTGCCTGGACGGGGCGACGGTGTCGGGTCCGGTGTCGGTGCGTGCCGGCGCCTCGCTCCAGGTGGACGGTGCGGTGATCGCCGGCCCGGTGCGGGCCGACGGCGCGGCCGGGGTGGTGATCTGCGACAGCCGGACCTCCGGCCCGGTGACGTTGTCCGGGACCTCGTCGGTGACGATCGGCAACCCGGTGCTGGGATGTGTTCCGAACACGATCTCCGGCCCGGTCACGGTGACGCGGACGCGGGGATGGAACGTGATCGCCGGGAACACGATCCACGGCCCGCTGATGTGCCGGGGAAACGCTCGGCCGCCGGTGAACAACGGATCGACCAACACGGTGAGTGGTCCGAAGTCGGCGCAGTGCCGCGACCTGTAGCGACCTGACGTCCGATTGTTCTCGAGGCGCTGCCGGGCCGGGCGGCCCGGCAGCGCGCTCACGGACCCCGACGCCGCCGGCTATTGGCCCGACACGTGGCGCATGGGATCGGAGTGATCGCGGAACCTCGAAACGCCTGTGACGCAAGGGGTTTTGGCGGGGCGGCGGTGACGGTGCGCCGCACCCGCCCGACCATGTGACGCACCGGTGAAAACCCAGTGGAGACCTTGTCGGTGGGTCCGCTTATGCTGCACCCGAAGATCACGCGGTACCAGGGGAGGGCGCGGCATGTTCGGCAAGCTGTTCGGCAGGGGTGCGGAGAGACCGGTGACGGATCCGCACGTCCTTCCCGCTGCGCGCAGAGGGAAGAGCGGGATGTACACGCTGCGCGCGCTGGGGGACACGCGCGTGCTCGCGCTGGTGGAGGCTGCCGAGGCGGGGGACTGGGAGGCGGTCAAGGCGGCGCTCGCGCCGTTCGATCTCGGCCGCGACCACCAGGTCCTGGGCGAGCTCGCCGACGTGGACGGCCTGCAGGACTGGATCGGCCGGGCCGTCGAGGAGGACAAGGAGCACCGGGCGACGGCTCTGCTGATATCCGGTGCGCGCCACATCATCTGGGGCTGGGAGGCACGCACCGCCGAGCGGGCCGTGAACGTCTCGCAGGAGCAGTGGCGGGTCTTCCACGAGCGGCTCCACATCGCCGAGGAGCAGTTGCTCGAAGCGGCCGAGCTGCGGCCGGAGTGGATCACGCCGTGGCGCCGCCTGCTCACCTCGGGCCGTGGCATGTCACTGGGCCCGGCCGTCAACGAGACACGACGCGACGCCGCCCTGCGGCGCGACCCGCTGGACCTGGAGACCCACCTCGAGTGGCTGTCGCAGATGCAGCCCCGCTGGGGAGGAGAGCCGGGGCAGGCCCTGGCGTTCGCCGAGGACGCGCTCGCCCGTTCCCCGGAGGGACACCGCCTGGGCTGCGTGATCGCCATGGCGTACATCGAGGAGTGGGTCGAGTCCGACCGCGGGGACCACCTCGAATCCTCCGAGATCCAGGCCCGGTTGCGGGAGGCGGCCGACCACAGCATCCTCCACCCCGCCTACGTGTGGCGCCCGGGCTGGCAGCACGACTTCAACATGTTCGCCATGGCCCTGTCGCTGGCCGGCGAACGGCACACCGTCCGGCGGGTGTTCCGGACGCTGGACGGCGCATACACCGAGTGGCCCTGGACCTACTTCGGCGACCCCGAGAAGGAGTTCGCCCGCCACCACCGCCGCGCCTGAGCCCTCGCCACCACGCCCGAGTGCCACGCCGGAGCACCCGCGCCCCTGGCGTCACGCCGAGCGCCCGCACGCGCACCCCTGGCACCACGCCCGAGCACCCGAGGCACGCCCGGCCTGAGCGCCCGCGCCCGAGCACCCCGTGAGTGCCCGGCCCCGGCACCCACGCCACAGCGCCCGCCGGCCCCGGCGCCGCTCGCCCCCGCCACCCGTCGCCTCTCCTACCCCGGACTGTCCGATGACTCTGCCCGACACCGCCGCGAACGCGGCCGGCGCCGACCGCACCTTCCAGGTGGATCTGCGCGGCCTCGTCGACCTCCTCTCCCACCACCTCTACTCCAGCCCCCGCGTCTACCTGCGTGAACTGATGCAGAACGCGGTGGACGCGCTGACCGCCCGGCACACCCTGGAACCGGCCGCCCCCGCCGGCGCCTTCGGCGTCCGCCTCTACGCCGACGGCTCGGTCGTCCGCGTCGAGGACGACGGGGTCGGTCTCACCGAGGCCGACGTGCACGCCTTCCTGGCCACCATCGGCCGCAGCAGCAAGCGCGCCGCACAGATCGCCGAGCAACGCGGCGACTTCATCGGCCAGTTCGGCATCGGCCTGCTCTCCTGCTTCCTGGTCGCCGACGAGATCCATGTGCTGAGCCGCTCCGCCCGCACCCCCGGCGCACCCGCCGTGGAGTGGCGCGGACGCGGCGACGGCAGCTACACCGTCCGCACCCTCCCCGTCACCGCCCGCCCCGCGCCCGGCACGACCGTCACCCTGACCCCGCGCGGCGACGCGGGGGAGTGGACCCGCCCGGCACAGGTGCACGCCCTCGCCCGCCACTTCGGATCCCTCCTGCGCCACCCGGTGACCTTCGACGACGGCACCGGCGATCCGGGCGGCACCGGCGGTTCAGGCCGCCCGGGCGCGCCCGTCAACCCCGACCCCGCCCCCTGGGCGCGTACGTACCCCACACCCGGAGCCCGGTCCCGCGCGCTGGCCGCGTACGGCGAGGAGGTCTTCGGCTTCACGCCGCTGGACACCATCGAGCTGGACCTGCCGGCCGTGGGCCTGAAGGGCATCGCGTGCGTGCTGCCCGAGGCGGTCCCGGCCGGGCGTCGCCACGGCCACCGCGTGCACGTCAAGGGCATGCTGCTGTCCGAGCAGGCCGAGGAGATCCTGCCCGAGTGGGCGTTCTTCGTCCGCTGCGTCATCGACGCCGAGAGCCTGCGCCCGACGGCGTCCCGCGAGTCCCTGTACGAGGACGACACCCTCGCCGCCGTCCGCGACGCCCTCGCGGAGCGGCTGCGCGCCTGGATCGCCCGGGCCGCCGCCAGCGACCCGGACCTGCTCGGCCGTTTCCTCCAGGCCCACCACCTGGCCGTGAAGTCGCTCGCCGTGCACGACGACGAGATCCTGCGCATGCTGCTGCCCTGGCTGCCGTTCGAGACCACCGACGGGCACACCACCCTGGACGAGTTCGCGCGCACCCACCGCACCGTGCTCGTGACGTCGACCGTGGAGGAGTTCCGGCAGGTCGCGGCGATCGCCTCGGCCGCCGGGCTCGGCGTCGTCAACGGCGGATACACCTACGACCGCGAACTGGTCCACCGGCTGCCCGAGATCAGGCCCGAGGCGAGTGTCGCCGATCTCGACCCGGCGACACTCACCGCCCACCTCGACCCCGTCGACCGGGAGACGGAACTCGCCGCCGCGGCCTACCTCGCGCAGGCCCGCGACGCCCTCGCCGTGTTCGACTGCGACGTCGCGCTGCGCACCTTCCAGCCCGCCAGCGCCCCCGCCCTCCTCATCGACAGCCGCGAGGCCCGGCACGAGCGCACCCGCTCCCAGCTCGCCCGCGAGCAGGAGGGCGGCCTGTGGGGCGACATCCTCGGCGCCCTGCGCCAGGAGGCCCCGCGGGCCCAGCTGATCCTCAACCAGCTCAACCCGCTGGTCCGCACGGCCGTGTCCATCGACGAGCCCGAACTGGCCCGCACCAGCGCCGAAGCCCTGTACGGGCAGGCCGCGATGCTGTCCCGGCGCCCGCTCAGGCCCGCCGAATCGAGCCTCATCAACCGCTCCTTCCTCGACCTTCTCGCCCACGCCCTCCGCAAGGACAGCTGACGATGCCCACCACACCCCACCCCCAGAGCACCGACGAGCTGTACCAGGCGCTCCAGGAGAACGACCGGCGCCCCTACGGCCGCACCCGCACCGTCACCGCCGAGGAACTGGTCGAAGCCGCCGAGCAGTTCGCGGAACCCGTGCCGCTCGTCCACGCGCTGTTCGAACTGCAGGAGGCGTACACCTACGGCTCCGAACCCCGGAAGTCGCCCGTCGTCTTCGCCCGCCTGCTCACCCTCTTCGACGAGCAGCCCGTCGTCTTCGACGAACGCCTGCGCCACATGCTGTTCTGGCGCTTCAAGTGGGTGTCCAACGCCCTGCGCGCGCTGCCCGAGATACCGCTGGCCAGCCTGCGCCAGTGGCTGACCGAGATGCGCGACCGGTACGAGAAGGCCGACCTCGGCCTCCACCCCTACTACGGGCAGGCGTACCAGCTCGCCGCGCACGTCGGCGAGGACACCACCCTCGCCTACGAGCTGTGGGCGGGCCGCACCCGCACCCGGCTCAGCGACTGCGAGGCCTGCGAGATCTGCGAGCGTGCCCTGTACCACCTCGCGGCGGGCGACGACGTACGGGCGCTGGGGGCCTGGGAGCCCGTCCTGGCCGGGAAGGAGTCCTGCCAGGAGGAACCGGCCCGCTCCCTGTCGTACGCGCTGCTGCCCCTGCTGCGCACCGGCCGTGCCGACCGGGCGCGCGAACTGCACCTGGCCGGCTACCGCGGCTGCCGCCGCAACCCCTCGATGTCCGGGGAGGTCGGCCGGCACCTGGAGTTCTGCGCGCTGACCGGCAACGAGGCACGCGGCCTCGAACTGCTCGCCGAGAACCGGAACCTGTTCGACGAGGTCGACTCGCCGCTGGACCAGCTCGACTTCCTCACCGGCGTGGAGGTCCTCCTCCAGCGCACCGAACTCCTCGGCCACGGCGAACTGCCCGCCGCCGGATACGCCGGCCGCACCTGGACGGTCGCCGGCCTGCGCGCCGAGGTCCGGGACCGGGCCGGCGACCTCGCCGCCCGCTTCGACGCCCGCAACGGAACCGCGGCCCACACCGGCCGCCGCCGGGCCCGCCTCGACCGCGCCCCGCTCCTGGACGCGCTGGAACTGACCCTGCGCACCCGCAGCCTCGACGACGTGGCCCCGGCCACCCCGGCCGCCGCCCCCGCCGCCCGTACGGCCGCCGTCCCCGACGCACTGCCCGAACTCATCACCCGGGCAAGGGCGCTGGACGAGCAGGGCCACCCGGACGCACAGGCCTGCTGGGCACGGCTGCGGACGCTCGCCACCGCCCGCGACTACACCCACCCCGACGACCCGGCCGTGGGCCCGCTCGCCCGGCTGCGCGCGGACCTGCTCGCCGAAGAGGCCGGCCGGGCGGGCGAGAAGGACGAGTTCGCGGACGCCGCCGCCCTCTACGAGGAGGCCGCGGCCCTGTACGACGACGCCGGCACCCCGGGTCACGCGGCGCTCGCCCGCGTCGGCGGCCTGCTCGCCGCCGCCCAGATCGCCGCGCAGGACGGTGACGGACCCGAGGCGAAGGCAGCCGCGCTGACCGCGGCCCACGCCTCCATGGTCCGCCTCCACGAGGAGACGCCCGGTCTCGCCCCGCACCAGGAGGCCCGCCTGCTGCGGCTGCGGGCGACCGCACTGGCCCTGCGCCTGCAGACCTCGGGCAGCGCCGAGCATGTCGCGCCGGTCTTCGCCGAGGCGGACCTGCTGCTCGCGTTCGCCACCCGGCACGAGGTCGCCGGGCAGATCTCCGGCGCCCTGCTGCTGCGGGCCACCACGCACGCGATCTCCGGAGACCTGCCCGCCGCGGTCACCGAGATCGACGCCATCCTGGACCGGCTGAAGGCGCACGGCCCCGCCTGGCACCTGCCGCGCACGCTCGGACTGCGCGGCCGGCTCCAGCTCGTCCTCCAGGACGCGCAGGCCGCGTACGCCGATCTCACCGAGGGCCTGCGACGGGCCGCCGAGTGGCAGTCCGACACGGGGGACGCCACCCGCCTCCACGGTGATCTGGCCGAGGCCTGCATGCACCTGGGCCGCCCCGACGAGGCGCTGCGGCACCTGACGCGCTCGGCGGAGCTCGACCTTCGCCGCGGCAGCCGGACGGACGCGTTCTGCACCTACAGCAACGCGGCCCAGCTCAGCCTCGACCTGGGCCGCGTCGAGGACTGCATCGCACTGCTCGACTCCCTGCTGGCCGAACCGGACGTCACCGCGGGCGAGCTGGACGACCGGCTCGTCGCCCAGCTGCGCCTCACCCGCGCCCGCGCGCTGCACGCGGGGGAGGACCTCAAGGCCGCCACGGCGGAGTTCGTCGCCCTCGCGGCCGAGTCGGCCGGCTGGGACGACGACCCGGGGAGCCACGCCATGATCGCGGCGGAGACGGCCGTACTCCTCGGCGAGTCCGGCGCGTTCGACCGGGCTCTTGAGGCCGCGGACCAGGCGCTCGCCGCCCATGCCCTGGCCGCGCGGTACGAGCCGCTCAGCAACTGCCTGCGCGAACTCGCCCGCCTCCAGGCGCAGCAGCAGGGCCCCGACGGCCTGGCCGGTGCCCGCGCGTTCCTCGCCGACGCCGGCCGGATCGCCGACGAGGCCCGCGCCGACGGGTACGAGGCCCAGGGCCGGTCGCTGGACACGGCCCTGGCCTACGAACACGGGCGGGTCAACGCGTACGCCGGTGCGTACGAGGATGCCCTGGCCGCTCTGGAGAAGGCCCTCGCCCTGCTCGGCGAGCCGGGCCCGGAGGAGGACCACGCCGGCGAGTGGGCCGAGTGTGTTCGCCTCGCGGGTGCCGTGGAGGGCATCTACCTGGAACGCCCCGCTCCCGCCCTCAGCCGCCTCGACGCGGCGATCTCCCGCCTGACCGCCCTGGGCCACACGGAGGAGACCGAGCCGCTGACCGCTCTGGCGGCCCGGCTGCGTGACGAGGAGTGAGGTGACGGACGCGGCCGTCGTCCGTCCGCCCCGGGGACGCCGCCCGGGGGCGGGCCGGACGCGTCGCGTGACCGGCACCCGGCCCGCCCCTGTCGACAGCGCCCTCAAGCGGATGACCACCGCCCGAAGCCCGCACGTCCCGGCCCGGGCCAGGCGTGCACGTCCCGGTCCGGGTGAGCCTGCACGGCCCGGACCGCCCGAAGCCCGCACGTCCCAGGGTGCCCGAAGCCCGCCCGAGCTCCCCGCGCGGAACCAACCGCCCGGAGGCCCCGCCCGGGCGGGGCCTCCGGCGCCGGTCAGAACCGGGGCTGCGGCGACTGCGCCTGGACGAGTTCCGTGGCCTCCGCCTCCGTCTCGACGGACGGCGGGGAACCGGCCAGGGGCTTGTTCGCCGTCTCCCGCATGCACAGCACCGCGATGACACCGACGACCGCGGCGCCCGTGGCGTAGTACGCCGGCATGAGGGTGGAGTCGAAGGTGCTGATCAGGGCCGTGATCACCAGCGGTGTCGTACCGCCGAAGATCGAGGTGGCCAGGTTGTAGGCGACCGAGAGGGATCCGTAGCGCACCTGGGTGGGGAATATGGCCGGGAGCGCCGCCGACATCGTGCCGAGCATCGGCACCAGCGACAGACCCATCAGCAGCAGGCCCAGCGCGATGAGGACGACACTGCCCTGCCGGATCAGCAGGAAGGACGGCAGGGAGAGGAAGAGGAAGCCGAGCATCCCCGTCATCAGCAGCGGCTTGCGCCCGAAGCGGTCCGACAGCCGCCCGACCTGGTTGATGACGCACATCTGCAGCACCATCACGAGGAGCAGGATCAGCAGCCCGTGGTTGGTCCCGTAGCCCAGTTCCTCGGACAGGTACGTCGGCATGTACGACAGCAGCATGTAGTCGGTGATGTTGTACGCCGCGACCAGCGCGAGGCACAGCAGCAGCGGCCGCCAGTACCGCGTGAAGATCTTGCCGAGGTCGGCGGCGGCCGAGGTCTCCACGGCCTCTGCGGCCTCGCTCGCCTTGACCCCGCCGCCCTCCAGCTTCTGGAAGGCGGGCGTCTCGTCCAGCTTCAGCCGCAGATACAGGCCGATGAGGCCGAGCGGGGCCGCGACCAGGAAGGGGACGCGCCAGCCCCAGGCCAGCATCTGATCGTCGCTGAGGAGGGTCTGGAGGACGACGACGAGGCCGGAGGCCGCGACGTAGCCGGCGAGCGTGCCCAGCTCCAGGAAGCTGCCGAAGAAGCCGCGCCGCTTGTCCGGCGCGTACTCCGCGATGAAGGTCGAGGCGCCCCCGTACTCCCCGCCGGTCGAGAAGCCCTGTACCAGCCGGAAGAAGATCAGCAGGGCCGGGGCCCACAGGCCGATCGCGGCGTGCGAGGGGACCAGGCCGATGGCGCAGGTGCCCACCGCCATCAGGATCATGGTGAGGGAGAGGATGCGCTTGCGGCCGACCTTGTCGCCGAGCGGCCCGAAGACCATGCCGCCGAGCGGTCGCACCAGGAAGGCCACGGCGAACGTCGCGAAGGAGCCGAGCAGCTGGGCGGTGTCGTTGCCCGAAGGGAAGAAGACCCTCCCGATGGTCGACGCCAGATAGCTGTAGATGCCGAAGTCGTACCACTCCATCGCGTTGCCGAGGGCGGCCGCCTTCGTGGCGCGCTTGACCGCCGCCTCGTCGGTCACGGTGATGTCGCTGCGGCGCAGTTTCGGGTGGCGGCGCTTCTCGATCGCCCGGAACAGCACCCGGTGTCGTCTCACCGCCGCGGGATCCACCGACTCGTCGTTGTCGGTCGGCGCCATGACGTCGTTCCTTTCGCCGCGGTCGTTTTCCCCAGCACCACGCATGCACAGATCTCGTGCGCTCAAACGAGCCCCTTCGTGACGTCCGGTCGGCTACGCACCCTGTTGTAGGGGCGATCAAGGTGAGATTGACTGGTCGTGGCGGCCCGGGACCATCACCGGGCGGGTGTGTGCCGGGGCCCTGGCCGGGGAACCTGTTCCGCCCGGGTGCGTACCCGGTGAGAGGAGCCCAAGTGTCAGCGGAGGGCGGCGGGAGCCAGGGCGCGCCGGAGGCCGGGTACGAGCCGGACCCGAACCGGTGGCGGGCCCTGTGGGTCACCCTGGTGGCCGGTTTCATGAGCCTGCTGGACGTGTCGATCGTGGCAGTCGCCCTGCCCACCATCCAGCGCGAGTTGCACGCCTCCGCCGCCCAGGTGCAGTGGGTGGTGTCCGGGTACGCCCTCTCCTTCGGCCTCGCCCTGGTCACCGCCGGCCGTCTCGGCGACGCCCTGGACCGGCGCCGCATCTTCCTGCTCGCCCTCAGCGGCTTCGTGCTCTTCAGCGCGGCCTGCGGAGCGGCGCCCAGCATCACGCTGCTGGTGGTGGCCCGTCTCGCCCAGGGCCTGGCGGCCGGCTTCATGGCTCCGCAGAACTCCGCGCTCATCCAGCAGATGTTCCGCGGCGCCGAACGCGGCCGTGCCTTCGGGTTCTTCGGTGCCACCGTCGGCGTCTCCTCCGCGGCCGGCCCCCTCGCCGGCGGCCTGATCCTCGCGCTGGCCGACGGCCCCCAGGGCTGGCGGTGGATCTTCTACATCAACGTCCCCATCGGCGTCCTCGCCGTGCTCCTCGGCCGGCGTCTGCTGCCCCGCACCCGGCGCTCCGGCCGGGAACACGTGGACCTGCCCGGTGTCCTGCTCCTCGGCCTCGGTGTCCTCGCGCTCATGTATCCGCTGGTGCAGGCGGAGGCCGGCGGTCTGACCCGCCTGTGGTGGCTGTTCCTCGCCGGCGCCGCGCTCCTGGTCGTCTTCGCCCTGTGGCAGCGCCGCCTGCTGGCCCGCGGCACCCAGCCGCTACTCGACCCGCGCCTGTTCACCACCGTGCGCGGCTACGCCGTCGGCGCCGGCGTCGGCACGCTCTACTTCATCGGCTTCAGCGGCGTCTGGCTGGTTTTCGCCCTCTTCTACCAGCACGGGCTGGGCTTCTCCCCGCTCCGTTCCGCCCTGGCCGTGACCCCCTTCGCCGTCGGCTCGGCGTGCGCGGCCGCGGTCTCCGGCCGGATGGTGGACCGGCTCGGCCGCCTGCTCACCGTGGGCGGGCTCGTGGGTGTGATCATCGGCCTGGGCGGTACCGCGCTGCTGCTGCGCTTCGCGCCCCTCGACATCGCGCCCTGGCTGGCCGCCCCGGCCCTGTTCCTCGGTGGCGTCGGCGGCGGGTGCGTGATCTCCCCGAACATCACCCTGACACTGCGCGACGTACCCGTGCACATGGCCGGCGCGGCGGGCGGCGCGCTGCAGACCGGTCAGCGACTCGGCGCCGCCGTGGGCACCGCCGCGCTGCCCGGCCTCTTCTACCTGGTGCTCGGCAACCGGGGCGACGACTACCGCGGTGCCCTCTTCCTCGCACTGGTCGCCGGCATCGCCGGCATGGCGGCGTCCCTCGCCCTCGCGGCCTTCGACTGGCGGCGCGACCGGCGGACGCGGGAGCCGCACCGGGAGTGCCCGGACGACGTCGCCCACAGCCCGGTGCACGCCCGGCACACCTGACCGTCAGCCGCTCACCGGTGCCGTCGCGTCGTGCCCCAGCTCGCCGTGGAGTGCGGCGGTGGCGATGGCATTCATGGACGCCAGGAGCAGCAGCGCGAGCGCCCCCCAGAAGATACGAGCTGCCCGCGATGGCGGACAGCTCCTCCGAGCAGACGGTGGACCCCCGCTGGAGGCCCTGGCGGCGCGGGCGCGCGTCCTCACGCGGCGGCGGACAGCGCCCTTATGCCCGCGTCGAAGGTGATCGGCGGCTCGAACTCAAGGTCGCGGCGGGCGGCTTCGACGTTGAACCAGTGAGGGTGCAGCAACTCGGCGACGAGGAACCGGCTGAGCGCGTGGGTGCGGGCGAGACCGGTCAGCCGCAGCACCGATTCGCAGGCGGTCGCGGCGGCCCGGGCCAGGGGACGCGGCACGGTGCACCAGCTGGCCTCGAGCCCGGCCGCGCGCAGAAAGTGGGCGGTGATGTCGCGCAGGGGACGGGGCTCGTCCTGGGTGATGAAGTAGGCGCGGCCCCCGATGCGGCGGCCCTCCCGGAGCCGGTCCAGGGCTAGCAGGTGGGCCTCGGCGGCGGTGTGCAGATGGGTCGTGTCGACGAGGTTGGTGCCGTCGCCGGGCATCACCAGACGGCCGGCGCGCACGGCCCGTGCCAGGGACGGGGCGAAGTGCGGGTCGCCGGGACCCCAGATGATGTGCGGGCGCAGGGAGACGGCGGCCAGGCCGGGGCCGTCGGCGGCCAGGACGAGGGCTTCCGCGTGCGCCTTGGCGCGCGGGTAGGCGGCCAGGTGCCGGTCGGGGTAGGGGCAGCGTTCGTCGGCGTTCTCCAGGCCGCCGGGCCGGAAGACGACGCTCGCCGTCGACGTGTAGATCAAGGTGCCGACCCCGTGGGCCCGGCACTGGTCGATGACGTTGCGGGTGCCGAGGACGTTGGTCCTCCAGTACGGCCCGAGAGGGCCGCTGACACCGGCGAGCGCGGCGTTGTGGATCACCGCGTCGCAGCCCGCGAGCGCGCGGGAGACGGCGGCCGGATCGGCCAGGTCTCCCTGGTGGTGCCGGACGCCGAGGCTCTCCAGAGTGGGGCTCGGGCGGCGGCCGAGGGAGGAGACGGCGGTGCCGCGGGCGACGAGCCGACGGCAGATCTCCTGCCCCAGGAAGCCGCTTCCGCCGGTGACGAGGACCCTCAACGGCGGCCTCCCGTCGCGTATGCGGCGAGCCGGGCACGGTCGATCTTGGAGTTGTGGCGGATGTCGGTCGGGAAGCGGGGGCGGAAGAGCACGGTGCCGATGCGGCGGCCCTGCGGGTGCTCGCCGAGGGCGGCACGCAGTGCGTCCAGGACAGCGTCCCGCTGCGCGCCGCGCTCGGGCTCGACGCAGAGCACCGCCCGCTGCCGCCCGGTGGGGCCGACACCGACCAGGCCGGTACGGCGGACCCCGGGGGCGGTGTCGGCGGCCGCCTCGACGTCCTCGGTGGTGAGGGTGAAGCCCTCGCCGGTGACGAGGTGGGCCTTGCGGCCGAGGTACCAGAGGCGGCCTTCGCCGTCGAGGCGTCCCAGGTCGCCGGTGCGGTGCCACAGGGTGCCGTCCGCACGGGATTTGGCGGCGTCCGTGGCGTCGGGGCGGGCGTGGTAGGCCGGGCTGACCACGGGCCCGGCGACGGCGATCTCTCCGAGCCCGGTGCCGTCCGGGTCCAGGATGCGCGCGCTGATGCCGGGGAGGGGGCGGCCCAGACACGTGCCGGCGTGGCCGGGGGGCGGCTGGACGCGCAGCGCGTCGGCGTCGATCGCGGCGACGGGCAGGCACTCGGTGGCGCCGTAGACACTGAGGATCTCCGCCCCGGGCGGAAGGGCCTTCGCCAGCGTCTCGATGAGGCGGGGGCGAAGGGGCGCGCCGAAGGAGAGCACGCGGCGCACCGACGGCAGTGTCAGGCCGCGGCGGGAACAGTGCCCGGCGATCAGGCCGAGGATCGCCGGTGAGCCGAGGACGATGTTCGCCCGGTGGCGCAGGAGGGGCCCGACGAGATGTCCCGGGGGCGTGCGTGCCGGTGCCAGATGGTCGACCTGCGGGGCGACGGTCGTCAGGCCGAGCAGCGGGCCCAGCGCGGCGAACGGCAGGAAGCAGGACAGCAGCACGTCACCGGCCTCGGCGCGCAGCACGGCGTCCAGGGAGCCGAGTTGCCCGGCCAGGGTGCTGTACCGGTACTCCACGCCCTTGGGCTGTCCGGTGGAACCGGAGGTGAAGGCAATCATCGCCAGGTCGTCCGGCCCCGGTTCCGGGACGCGCGGGGCGGGGCCGCTGCCGTCTGGCATCGCCAACGGCAGCTCCCTTCCCAGGAGCCGGCCGCCACCCGGGAAGCCGCGGCCGGTGACCAGGGCCGTACGGACATGGCCGCGCCCCCAGCCCAATGCCCGGCGTGCCACATGGGCCAGGGGCTCCCCGATGAAGACCCCGGGGGCGATCTCGTCCAGGCAGCGCCGTGCCTCGGCGCGCGGCTCGATCAGCACGGGGACGGCACCGAGCGACGTCAACGCGTATACCGAAGCCATGAGCTGCCAGGCGTCCTTCGTCATCACCACGGCCCTGTCGCCGTGCCGCACTCCGGCAGCCCGGAGGGCGTCCGCGGTACGGAGGGTGCCGTCCAGCAATTGTGCCGCCGTGACGTCTTCGGCGGACCCGGCGCCGGCGCAGCGGACCAGTACGGTCGCCTGTGGCCGTCCGGCCATCCGGGTCAGGCGGGTGAACAGGCTGTCGGGTGCGGCGGTCATCGCCCTCCTCGAAGGAAGTCACGGATGCGGACGCCGAGTTCGTCCGAGGCGTCGTCCATCACCAGATGGCCGGCGCGGGGGAAGCGGTGAACGACGGCGTGCGGATGGCGGCGGGTCCACTCGGCGAGGACGGGCGGCGTGAAGACCGGATCGCGCATGCCCCAGCCGATGAGCATCGGCAACTGCCGCAGGCCGTCGGCCCCGTCGGGGGGTGAGAGCAGTCGCCAGGCCTCGTCGGAGAGGTCCCGGGGGATGGCACGGACGAACTCCGTGATCGCCCCACGGTTGTCCCGGCGGGCGTACGGCAGCAGGTAGGCGCGCCGCTCGGCGGGACTGAGCCGGTGGGTGACGCCGAGGCGGACCGTGGCCCGGGCGAAGGCGTTGGTGGCGTGGACGGCGGCGGCCACCGGACGGTGGTCCCGGATCCAGCGCAGATAGAACGGCAGCCGGTAGCCGTCGGGCCAGGGGAAGGCGATGGTGTTGAGGACCACCAGGCGGGAGACGACCCCCGGGTTGCGCAGCAGCCAGGCGATGCCGAGCGGCCCGCCCCAGTCGTGCACGACGAACGTCCAGCCCTGCCGCGGGACACCCTCGCGGCGGACCAGGTGGGTGTAGAGGGCGTCCAGCTGGTCGAGTTGGTGCGGATAGCGCGCCGCGGGATCGGGCGGCGGCGCCATGTGCTGGGACAGACCGAGGCCGGGCAGGTCCGGGGCCAGGCAGCGGGCGTGCGGGAGCAGCGTGGGCAGCAGCTTGCGCCAGGCGTAACTCCAGGTCGGATTGCCGTGCAGGAACAGCAGCGGTTCGCCCGTGCCGACGTCGAGATAGTGCTGGCCCGTCTCCGGCACGAGCCGCCAGTGCTCGCGGGCGGGGTAGCCGGGCAGCAACTGCTGGAGAACGGAGGTGTGCGTGGGGGCGGCCGCGCGCCGGTTCTCGGCGGTCACCAGCGGACCAGCGCCAGACCGAAGCTCATACCGCTGGCCAGACCGAGCATCGCCACGGTGTCGCCGGGCTCGATCCGGTCGCTCTCCCGCACCTTGACCAGTTGCAGGGGCAGGGAGGCGGCGGCGCAGTTGCCGTGCTCGGCCACGGTGGGCAGGCACCGGTCGGCGGGCAGGGGGAGCTTGTCGATCAGCTCCTGGTACTGCGGCATGCCGATCTGGTGGAAGGCGATGAAGGCGCTGGAGCGGACCGCCTCCAACTCCCGCGCGGCGGCCTGTCGGAGGAACGTCAGGCCCTCGACCGCGGCCGTGCGCAGCAGGTCGCCGTTGAGCCGGATGGTCAGGTGCTCGTCGTCGAACGCCCGCGGGTGCATGGAGCCGCCGCCGCTCACCGTGCAGGCGTTCCAGGCCGACGACTGGGCGGCGAACCGCAGCATGAGCACTCCGGGAGCGTCCTTGCCGGCGGGCCCGGCGGTGAGCAGCAGCGCGGCGCCCGCGTCGGAGACGGTGTAGCCGGGCATGGCCCGCAGCAGGGCCTCATGGTCGGGGACGTGCCAGCGCGTGACCATGGTCCCCACCTCGCCGCAGGCGATGAGCACCGTGCGGTAGCGGCGGGTGGCGATGAAGGCGCTGGCCACCTCGATCGCGTTGAGGACGCTGTTGCAGGCGTTCGTCACGTCGAACACCGGGCAGGTCGCGCCCAGTTTGGCCGCCACGAGGTGCGACGTGGACGGTTCGATCATGTCCTGGCTGGTGGCGGCGAACAGCAGCAGATCCACCTCGTCGACGGTCGTGCCGGCGTCCGCGAGTGCCTTACGGACGGCCGAGACCGCGAGGTCGGAGGCGCATTCCCCCTCCTCGCTCACGTGGACGCCACGCACTCCCGTGACGTCCTCGAGGAAGCCGGGCAGCGGTACGTAGGGACTTCCGGCGGCGGCGATCCCGGCCCGGATCTCCTCCATGGTCCGGTAGCGGGACGGCAGATGGACGGCGACTGATGTCAAGCGGGCACGCGGGGCTTCGAGCACCGCGCCACCGTAACGGCGGGTCACGCACTGTGACAGAAAGGTCACTCGTGTGGTGGACCGGGATCACGCTCACGGGTGAAACAACCCTTGGCCACCCGGCCACCAGGGCAGTGTCCTCCCGCTCGGACCGACAAACGGGACCAACAGGGGGGCAGTTGATGGCTGCAGGACGGGACGACCGGTTGGTGGCGGTGGTGGGCGTCGGCTGCCGGCTGCCGGGCGGGATCACGGGCCTCGACGGGTTGTGGGCAGCCCTGCGGGACGGCTGTGACCTCGTGGGGGAGATGCCGCCGGACCGCTTTCCCAGGGACCGGTTCGTCGACCCGGGGGCGGTGCGGCCGGGCCGCAGCTACACCGCCGCCGGGGGCTTCCTCGACGACGTCGCGTCCTTCGACGCCGCGTACTTCGGCATCTCGCCCAAGGAGGCGGCCCACGTCGATCCGCAGCAGCGGCTGCTGCTGGAGATGACCGCCGAGGCGCTGGACGACGCCGCCGTACCGGCCGAGACGCTCGCCGGGTCCGACACGTGCGTGTACGTGGGCGTCTCCGACCCCGGTTACGGCACCGTCCTGACGATGCTGGAGGACCACACCAGCCCGCACACCATGCCCGGCGCCACCCTGTCCATCGCGGCGAACCGCCTGTCGTACGCCTTCGACCTGCGGGGCCCCAGCATGGCCATCGACACGGCCTGCTCCTCGTCGCTGGTGGCACTGGACCGCGCCTGCCGCACCCTGCGGGAGGGCACCAGCCGCGTGGCGCTGGCCGGCGGGGTCAACGTGCTCGCGCACCCCTACTCGTTCGCCGGCTTCTCCTACGCGGGCATGCTGTCGCGGCGCGGGCGGTGCGCGGCCTTCTCCGCCGACGCCGACGGCTTCGTGCGGGCCGAGGGCGGCGCGGTCCTCGTGCTGAAGCGGCTGGCGGACGCGGTGGCCGACGGCGACCGCGTGCACGCCGTCCTCGCCGGCACCGGCAGCAACTCCGACGGCCGTACGACCGGCATGACACTGCCGAGTTCCGAGGCGCAGGAGGCGCTGCTGCGCGCGGTGTGCGACGAGGCCGGGATCGGCCCGGACGACCTGGTCTACTTCGAGGCGCACGGCACTGGCACGCCGGTCGGCGACCCCGCCGAGGCCCGGGCCATCGGCCGGGCCCTCGGCGCGCGGCGCGGCAACGGCCCGCTGCCCGTCGGGTCGGTGAAGTCCAACTTGGGTCATCTGGAGCCCGCGGCGGGCATGGCCGGGCTGCTCAAGGCGATGCTGGTGCTCCGCCACCGGACCGCGCCCGCCACCCTGCACGCCCTCCCGCTCAACCCGGCCATCGACTTCGACGAGCTCGGCCTGGCCCCCACCGTGGCGCCCGTGGAGCTGCCTCGCTCGGAGCGGGCCGCGGTCGGGGTGAACTCCTTCGGCTTCGGCGGTGCCAACGCCCACGCCATCGTCGTACCACCCCCTCCGGCGCCGCCCGGGCCGGCACCCGCAAAACGGCCGGTGCCGGTCATCGTCTCCGCGCGGTCGCCCAAGGCGCTCCAGCAGTTGAGCGCGCGGATGGCCGAACGGCTGCGCACGGCGCCACCGGAGGAGTTCTACGACCTGGCCCGCACCAGCACGCTGCGACGCAGTGCCCACCCGCACCGGGCCGCAGTCCTGGCCACCGGTCCCCGGCAGGCGGCCGACCGGTTGGAGAGCCTGCACACCGACACGCCGTCCCGCGGGGCCGTGACCCGCAAGGCCGAGCGGGGCGCCGTCGCCTTCGTCTACTCCGGCAACGCCTCCCAGTGGCCCGGCATGGCCGCCGACCTGATGGCCGACGACGCCGTCTTCCGCGCCGCCGTCGAGGAGGCCGACGCCGCGCTGGCCCCGCATCTGGGCTGGTCCGTGGCCAAGGAGCTGGAGCGTCCCAACGCGCCGCGTTGGGCGCGCACCGAGATCGCCCAGCCGGTGCTCTTCGCCGTCCAGGTCGGCCTGACCGCCCTGTTGGAGTCCCAGGGCCTGCGCCCGGAAGCGGTCGCCGGGCACAGCGTCGGCGAGGTGGCCGCCGCCTACGCGGCCGGGGCGCTGACCCTGGAGCAGGCGGCATCGGTGCTCGCCCAGCGCAGCCGCACCCAGGCCCTCACGGCGGGCCGCGGCCGCATGGCCGCCGTCGGTCTGCCCGAGGACGCCGCACGCGAGGAACTGGCCCGGTTCGGCGGGGCGTTGGAGATCGCCGGCATCAACAGCGACCGGGACGTCACCGTGGCCGGCGACCCCGACGCGCTGGCCGCGCTCGGCGCCGACCTGACCGCCCGCGAGGTCTTCTTCCGCGAGCTTGATCTGGACTACGCCTTCCACAGCCGCGCCATGGACCCCATCGAGGAACCCCTGTGCGCCGCCCTGGCCGGACTGACCCCCGCCGAGGCACGGGTGCCGTTCGTCTCGACCGTCACGGCAACCCCTTTGACCGGCCCGGAGCTTGACGCCGGGTACTGGTGGCGCAACGTACGCGAGCCGGTGCGCTTCGCCGAGGCCATGGGCCGGCTCGCCGACCAGGGCATCGGCATCCTCGTCGAGATCGGCCCCCACCCGGTGCTGCGCCCCTACCTGCGTCGTACGGGCCTGTCGTACGTACCGACGCTGCACCGCGACGGGGACGGGCCGCGAGAGGCCACGGTCGCGGTCGCCGCCCTGCTCGCGGCGGGCGCCGACGTGGACTGGCGGGCGCACTTCCCGCACCCCGGCCGGGTCGCCGACCTGCCCGCCTACCCCTGGCAGCGCGACCGGCACTGGCACGGCACTCCGCGGGACCTCCTCATGCACACCAGCGGCACCGGAGTCCTGGACCACCCACTGCTCGGCGAACGCCTGCCCGCACCCCACCCCCTGTGGCACGGCACCGTCGAACCCCAACTCGTGCCCTGGCTGGGCGACCACCGGGTCGGCGGTGGCGTCCTGATGCCCGCCGCCGCGTACGCGGACATGGCGCTGACCGCCGGGCAGCGGGCGCTCGGCCGCCCCGTGGAGGTACGACACCTGGAGCTGGCCCGTCCGTTCCCGATCGAGTGGCCGGACCCGGCCGGAGCCGCGCTGCAGACCGCCGTCGTCCCGACCGACGGCACCCTGACCATCAGCACACGGGACGGGCGCGACGCCGAGATCCAGCCCGTCGTCCGGGCCCAGGTGCGCACCCAGCTGGGTGCCGCTCCCGGTCCGCTGGACATCGCCGCGGTCAAGGCCCGCTGCTCCCAGACCCTCACGGGTGCCGACTACTACGAGCAATGCCTGCGTCTGGGGCTGCAGCTCGGCCCGGCGTTCCAGGTCCTGAGGAGCCTCGACCTCGGCGAGGGCGAGCTGCTCGCGTGGTACCGGCTCGAGCACCCGGCCGACGCCCACACGGTCCACCCCGTGCTGCTGGACGGGCCCTTGCAGGCCACCGCCGCCCTGGCCGACCAGCCGACACGGGAAGTCGGCGGCTTCCTCCCGTCGGTCTTCGGGGCGGTACGAGTGTGGCGTACCCCCGCGCCGGAAGGCGTCGTCCACCTGCGACGCCGCAGCCGCAGCGCGAACGAGATCTGCTGGGACATCACGTACGCGGATCTCGACGGCACCGTCACCGCCGAGATCGACAAGTGCCGCACCCGGCGCGCTCGCGTCACCGACCACGCCCCCCTCACCGTCCAGCGCACCGTGCTGCGCGCGGCCCCGCACCCCTCGACGCCCGCCCCACCGTCCCCGCTGCCCGCTCCGGCCGAGCTCGCGGACGTCGCCCGGACGCGTATCGCCTCCGCCCGCACGGAACTCGACAGGAGCGGCCACGCCCGGTTCACGGCCGCCGCCGAACGGGCCGGCGCCCACTGCTGGGCAGCGGCCCTGCACGGCCTGCTGCCCCACCCGGACGAGCCCTTCACCGTGCCCGACCTGGTCGCCCAGGGCCTCGCGCCCCGGCACCGCAGGCTGGTGCGTCTGATGCTGCCCCTGCTGGTAGAGCAGCACTTGGCCGAGGCAGACGGGGAACGATGGCGGCTGAACGCCGCGACGGACCCGGAGGAGGCCCTGCGGAGCCTGACGCAGGACCACCCACGCTTCGGCCCGGCCGCGCTGCTGATCAACAGTCAGCTGCGGCAGCTGCCCGACGTGCTGCGCGGCACCGCAGACCCGCGCGACCTGATGCCCGTCGGCGAGAGCTTCCTCGAACAGTGGCAGGAGACCGCGCCCACCCACCGCTACACCCACCGGGTGGTGCAGGCGCTGCTCGACCGGATCGTCCGCGACTGGCCCGCCGACCGTCCGCTGCGCATCCTGGAACTGGGCGCCACCGGCACGGCCCTGACCGCCGCTGCGCTGCCGCTGCTCCCGGCCGACCGCACCCACTACACCTGCACGGCTCCCGCCGGCGTCTCCTTCGCCCGCGCCCGCCATCGCTTCGCCGCCTGCCCCTTCATCGACTTCCGTAGCCTCGACCCGGACGCCGACCCGGCCGTCCAGGGCTTTCCGCCGGGCGGCTTCGACCTGGTCCTGGCCGGTGACGCCCTGCACGCCACCGCCGACCTGACCGCCGCACTGGGACACGTGCGCTCGCTCCTCGCCCCGGGCGGCCACCTGCTGGCCACCGAACGGCACCACGACCGCCTCGACGCACTGCTGCTGGGCGGCCCGGAGTCCCTGTGGAAGCGCGGTGACCGGGACCTGCGTCCCACCACCAGGCTGCTGCCGCGCGACGCGTGGACACCCCTGCTGGAGCGATGCGGTTTCACCAGCCCCTGGCAGACGGGACCCGACGACCACACGGTGCTGCTCGCCGCCGCGCCCCGGGACGCGGCCGCCACGCCCCGGGACGCGGCCGCCACGCCCACCCTGCCCGGACCGGTGCCGGACACGGCCTGGCTCGTCGCCACGGAGACCGACACCGAAGCTCCGGCCGCCAGGGAACTGGCAGCACTGCTGGGCCCGGCCACGATCCTGCCCGCCCCCACCGACGCCGCCGCGTGGACGACGGCACTGCCCGGCGAGGCCGCGCCGCGCATCGTCCTGCTGCTCGCCGAGCCCGACCCCCAGCAGCCGGCCGCCCGAACCACCCACCGCGCGGCCGTCCTGCGCACGCTGGCCGCCGCCTGCCGCAACCTGCCCGAAGGCCGTGCCGCACATGTGTGGCTCGTCACGCGCCCCACCGGCCTGTTCCCCGCCCCGGAACGCCCCGCCCACCCCGAGGACGCGGCCGTCTGGGGTGCCGCCCGCACCCTCGCCAACGAAGAGCCCGGCCTGGGCCTACGACGTGTCTCCCTCGACCGCACGGCGGACCCGGCCGCCGACGCCCGGCGGCTGGCCGCGGAATTGCTTCACCCGGGCAGCACTCCGACCGAGGACGAGGTCGTCCTCACCACGGCCGGACGCTTCACCCCCCTCCACGTCGAGCACCCGTGGAACGAGCCGCTCACCGTCCCCTCCGGCGTGCCCTTCCTCCTGGAGGTCCGCGACCCCGGCCCCGCCCGGCGCCTGGTCTGGCGGGAGACGGCCGTTCCGCGGCCCGGCCCCGGCGAAGTCGCCGTCGAGATGCGCGCCGTGGCGCTCAACTACCGCGACCCCATGCGCGCCAACGGCCTGCTCCCGCCCGAAGCCGTGGAGGGCACCGCGCTCAGCCGCGGACTGGGCATCGACGGTGCCGGCATCGTCCGCGCCGTCGGCCCCGGGGTCACCGACGTCGCGGTCGGCGACCGGGTGTGCGGTGTCGTCCCCGCCGCCCTCGCCTCCCACGCCGTCACCTCCGACCACAGCCTGATCAAGATCCCCGACGGCATGAGCCACGCCGAGGCGGCGACCTTCCCCATCGCCTTCCTGACGGTCCATCACGCCCTGGTCGACCAGGCGCGGGTGGCTCCCGGTGAGACGGTGCTCGTGCACGGCGGCGCCGGCGCGGTGGGCCTGGCCGTGCTGCAGTGCGCCCACGCCCGGGGCGCCCGCGTCATCGCCACCGCCGGGACCGAGACCAAACGGAACCTGCTGCGCAGTCTCGGGGTGTGGCACGTGCTCGATTCGCGCAGCCTGGAATTCGTGCCGCGCGTTCGTGAACTCACCGAAGGCCGGGGTGTCGACATCGTGGTCAACTCCCTCAGTGGTGAGGCGATCGCCCACGGACTCGATCTGCTGCGCCCCAACGGCCGCTTCATCGAACTCGGCAAGCGGGACATCTTCCTCAACAACACGCTGCCGATGCGGGCCTTCGACCGCAGCCTGACGTTCATCGGCTTCAACCTCGACCATGTGATGCTGGACCGCGATCGCGACCGCGACCGTGACCGCGGCTCCCGTCTCGTCGCCGACGTCGTCTCCCTCATCGACCAGGGCGTGTACCGGCCGCTGCCGCACACCGTCTACCCGGCCGCCCGGGTGGAGGAGGCCTTCCAGGTCCTCCAGCACTCCCGGCACATCGGCAAGGTGGTCGTCTCCTTCGACCACGAACATCCGCTGGACGAGCCCGTTCCGGTCCAGCCCGCACCCCGGCCACCCGCTCTGGACCCCGACGGCACCTATCTCGTGACCGGCGGGCTGAGCGGCTTCGGCGCTGCCACCGCACGGTGGCTGGCCGACCACGGCGCCCGGCATCTGGCCCTGGTCTCCCGCCGCGGCCGGGCCACCCCCGAGGCGGACGCTCTCGTGGACGACCTGGCCGGGCGCGGTGTTCACGCCACCGCCCACGCCGCCGACGTCACCGACGAGACGGCCCTGCGCCGGGTCCTCGACGCGGTCGACACCACCGGGCACCGGTTGCGCGGGGTCGTCCACGCCGCGATGCACCTCGACGACGCGCCCCTTGCCGACCTCACCGACGACCGGTTCAGCGCCGTCCTCGCCCCCAAGGCCGACGGCGCGGCCCTGCTGGACCGCCTCACCGCGAACCACGACCTGGACCTGTTCCTCACCTACTCCTCGATCGCCACCGCCGTCGGCAACATCGGCCAGGCGCCCTACGCGGCCGGCAACGCCTACCTGGAAGCCCAGGCCCGCGCCCGCCACGCCCGGGGGCGCCCGGCCACCGCACTGGCCTTCGGCCCGATCGGCGAGACCGGGTACGTCGCCCGGCACGCCATCGGCGACGCCATGGCCGAACGGGGCTTCCAGCCCCTCACCGTCGCCGAGGCCCTCGCCACCGCCGGCGGCCTGCTGCGGCCGGGCACCGATGTGGCGGGCATCGGCCGCTACCGCTGGAGCCGTGCCCGCCGCCTGCTGCCCAGCCTGGCCACCGCCCGTTTCACCGCCCTCGTGCCGGCCGGCACCGGCGCCGGCCCCCAAGGCCGGGCGGAGCTGCGGCGCGAACTGGCCGGCCTCACACCCGACGACGCCCGGGCCGCGATCACTCAGACCCTGATCCGGCTGCTCGCCGTCGTGCTGCACAGCGACTCCGAGGAGCTGGACGCCACGCGTCCCGTGACCGACTTCGGCCTCGACTCGCTGTTGAGCACCGAATTCCTGGTACGCGCAGGCGAACACTTCGACGTCCGTCTGACGGCCGGCGAGCTGATGAACAGCGACCGCACGCTGACGCACTTCGCGCAACTGGTGCACACCAGGCTGGACCTCACATAGAAAACAGCGGACCCCGGGCGAAGGCCGTCTCCGCGTCGCCGCGGAGACGGCCTTCGCCCGAGCCGGCCCTACCGCACCTCGGCCCGTCCGGCGGTGTCGTCGAGGAAACCGCCCGACTGGTGCTGCCACAGCTTCGCGTAGGAGCCGTCGAGCGCGAGCAACTCCTGGTGGCTGCCCTGCTCGACGATCCGGCCGCGGTCGAGGACGACGAGCTGGTCCATGCCGGCCACCGTGCTCAGCCGGTGCGCCACCACCAGCGCGGTACGCCCGTCCATGAGCCGCCACAACGCCTCCTGGACGAGCAGCTCGCTCTCGGAGTCCAGGGCGCTGGTCGCCTCGTCGAGCAGCAGGATCGGCGCGTCGCGCAGGATCGCCCGGGCGAGGGCGACGCGCTGGCGCTGACCGCCGGACAGCTTGACGCCCCGCTCGCCCACCATGGTGTCGAAGCCGTCCGGCAACGTGTCGGCGAACTCCGTGACATGGGCCGCCTCGGCAGCGCGGCGGATCTCGGTGTCCGTGGCGTCCGGCCGGGCGAACGCGATGTTGTCCCGCAGGGTGCGGTGGAACATCGCCGGGTCCTGCGGTACGTAGGCGATCCGGCTGCGCAGGTCGGCCTGGCGCAGCCGGCTGATGTCCTGGCCCGCCACCAGGATGCGGCCGCCGTCGATGTCGGTCATCCGCAACAGCAGCCGGGTGAGGGAGGTCTTGCCGCCGCCGGAGCGGCCGACGAGGCCGATCTTCGCCCCGCTCGGCACGGCCAGGTCGAGCCCCTCGAACAGTGGCCGGCCGCCCCGGTGGGCGAAGGTCACCTTCTCGAAGCGGACGTCGGCGGGCCCGGACCGCGGCGGTTCCGGGTCCGGCGGGTCGAGTACGGTCGGCGGCGTCAGGAGCAGTTCGGTGAACTGCGCGGCCTCCGTCATCGAGCTCTCCAGCCGGCGGTAGATCTGGTTGAACTCGAACATGATCCGGGTCGCGTTGTTGTAGTAGGCGAAGGCGACCACGATCGCCTCCACGCCGTGCGCGCCGCCGCCGAGCATGACCGCGAGCAGCAGGCCCATCGCGTTGGTGAGCACGGACATGGGCGCGACCAGCGTGTCGATGCGCAGGTTGCCGTAGTCCCACGACCGCACGGTGAGCCGGCGCGACATCGCGACCCGGGCCCGGTGCTCGGCGGCCTCGCGCTCCTCCGCGGCGAACGCCCGCACGGTGTCCATGTTCATCAGGCTGTCGGCGACATGGCCCGACACCCGGGCGATCGCCTCCTCACGTTCGTCGACGAGCCGCTGGCGTCGCCGGACGAGGGGGGCGACCAGCACCGCCGTGAGCGCGATCATCGCCAGCAGGCCGACGACGAGCAGCGGTTCGTACCGCCACAGCACCACCGCCCCGAACACCAGCGGCACGAAGCTGCCCACGATCTGGAACGTCAGCGTGTCCACGAACGGCTCGAAACGGGAGGCGAAGCTGAGGACCCGCTTGGTCAGCGAACCGGCGAAGTTGTCGTGGAAGAACGCGGCGTCCTTGGCGAACAGTTCGTCCATCCCGATCACGTACAGGTGCTCGATGCCGAGGGCGTCCAGCCGGTTGAGGCAGTGCAGGGCGACACGCCACAGTGCCTCCGCGAGCAGCAGGACACCGGCGAAGCCGAGCACGTACGGCAGTGCCGAGGCGACCGTGAGGCCCTGGTCGCCGGCGAGGCCGCCGACGAGCTTGGCGACGATCAGCGGCGCGATGTAGTTGATTCCGATGTTGCCCAGCGCCGAGAGCAGCATCGCGGGGGCCGTCCACCGGCGGAGCCGGGCCAACTCCCGTCCGTAGTGACGAAGTGCCAGAAGTACCGAGCGCTTGCCCGGCTGAACCCTGCGTGTTCCAGGCGTTTCCATCCCACCCCTGTGTCGTCCTGTGGCCGTCCGCCACGCGTGTGTGCGGGCAGGGGCCATCGCCGCAACGGATGTGTGGAGTTTCGGGTCGAGTCCGGAAGTGTCTCGCGGTGGCGTCGGCGGAGTCCAAGCGTTTTCCGGCCCGGCGGTGGTGTGCGGGGAGCGCCAGGGGGCACGGCGGCGGACTCGGGGGTGGGTAGCTGTTCGCCAGGAGGTGTGCACGAGGTCGAGTCAGCTCGATCGTGTGATGGTCGGCTTCCTGGCTTGCGGTGTGCTGGGCCGTTCGGGCTACGGTGGTCGTGCGATCTGGGACACCGGGCGTGGCGCCGGTGTGCGGGGCCCCCGCTCCACCGGAGTGATGGTTCGGGGCCTCCCCGTCGCCTCTGGCTACACCCACATGGTCAGGTCGCACAGGGAACCGGCCTCCCGGGCCCGGACCACGGACGGGATCCGTGTCGCTGCCCCGGGGCTGAGTACGCCGGGGACCAGTACGCCCAAGACCGTTCGGGGCGTGCGGCTGAGCGGACTCACTTCTGCTCAGTCCACAGGAACGGTGATGGGAGCCGGGCCGTGCTTCAGCGCGGATGTCCCCGCGCCCTCGCGATCCGACGGGGGGGAACCGGTCGATCAGGCGGCGCGGTTCGGGGGCCCGGCCGAGTCGGGGTCGCCGGCCATGGACAGGACGGGGCCGGTCGCGGTGTCGTGGTGGCTGATGGCCGGCTGCTTCCTGTGATGCGGCTCGGTGGGGGGCGGGTCCGGGCGGGGCGGCGGGGACACCGAGTGCGAGCAGGGCGGTGCCTCCTCCAGCCCCGTGCCGCCGGGGATCAGCCCAGGTACAGCGGCAGCTTCGAGGCCCGTTCGCCGAGTTCCGCCTGCTCCGTCTCGGTCGGCGCCCGCCGCCCGGTGCCGATCAGCAGCGCGTCCAGGTCGTACCACGACGCCGGGAACGTGCTCCCCGCGATCTGCTCCAGCATCGCGCGGGACCGGGTGAGCCCCTCCGCCGGCGGCTGCGGCCGGTCCGGGAGGTACGCGATCAGGTCGAGGTGGTGCAGCGTCCACTCCATGACGTACGTGGAGAGGTGGTCGGCCACGGTCAGGACCTCGTCGCGGGTGCCGACCCTCCCGGCCGGGTCGGCGAGCAGGGCAGCGCGGCCGGCGGCGGAACCGACGTCCTCCAGGTGCTGCTTGAGCAGGTACGGATCCTCGTACGCGGCCGCCAGCCGGACGGTCAGCGCGTGGAGCGGGTCGTCGCCGGTCGGTGGCGTGGCGGAGATCTCCCAGTACGTCAGCGCGTCGCGCGTCGGTTCCCGGCCGGACGGGGTCGCCAGGGTGATCAGGACGTCCTGGGCGTCGGCGATCAGGTGGCACACCAGGTCCCGCACCAGCCAGCCCGTACAGCCGGAGGGCCGTCCGAAGTCCTCGTCGGACAGGTCGTCGACCGCCGCACGCAGTGCCGTCCAGGAGCGTGAGAAGAGATCCACCTCGGCACCGTAGTGCGGTGGCGCGAGCGTCGACAAGGACATCCAGGGCACACGATCGTCACCGAGGGCGTCGCGGCCGTCGACGTGCACGACTCCGGCGACCACGTTGAGTAACCTGGTGATTGCGGCGTATCACAGGAGCCCGCGACCCGAAGAGGGGTGAGCATGACCGATCTGCGCAATCCCGGAGTAGAGCCCGGAGTGCCGACCGCGACCGGCGAGGGCGCGGAGCAGCTCGTGTCGCCGGTCGGGTCGCACACCGAGTGGGATCCACTGGAGGAGATCATCGTCGGGCGGCTGGAGGGCGCGACGATCCCCTCCGACCACGCGGTGGTGACCTGCAACGTGCCGCCGTGGGCCGGGCGGCTGCAGGGGCTCGCGGCCGGCTTCCGGTACCCGCGGCTGCTCGTCGAGGAGGCGCAGCAGGAGATCGACGGCTTCGTCGCCCTGCTGGAATTCCTCGGTGTCACGGTCAGGCGACCGGAGGCGGTCGACCACCGGCGCCGCTTCGGCACCCCCGACTGGACCTCGCGCGGCTTCTGCAACACCTGCCCGCGCGACAGCATGCTCGTGGTCGGCGACGAGATCATCGAGACGCCGATGGCCTGGCCGTGCCGGTACTTCGAGACGCACTCCTACCGCACGATCCTCAAGGACTACTTCCGGCGCGGCGCGCGCTGGACGGCGGCACCCAAGCCGCAGCTCTCGGACGAGCTGTTCGATCCGGACTACCGCCTCCCCGGGCCGGATGACCCCATGCGGTACATCCTCACCGAGTTCGAGCCCGTCTTCGACGCGGCGGACTTCGTCCGGGCGGGACGGGACCTGTTCGTCACCCGCAGCAACGTCACCAACGCCATGGGCATCGACTGGCTGCGCCGCCACCTCGGCCCGGAGTACCGCATCCACGAGATCGAGAGCCGCTGCCGCACGCCCATGCACATCGACACGACGTTCGTCCTGCTCGCGCCCGGGAAGGTGCTGATCAACCCCGAGTACATCGACGCCGACCGCCTGCCGGAGGTCCTTGACTCCTGGGACGTCCTGGTCGCGCCCGAGCCCGACCCGATCAGCGAGCGGCTGCTCAAGATCACGTCGATGTGCGGCAAGTGGCTCAGCATGAACGTGCTCATGCTCGACGAGAAGCAGGTGATCGCGGAGCGGCACCACACCGGGATGCTGCGCGCACTGGAGAAGTGGGGCTTCGAGCCGATCCCGTGCGACCTGCTGCACTACGCCCCCTTCGGCGGCTCGTTCCACTGCGCGACCCTCGACGTCCGGCGCCGCGGCTCGCTCCGGTCGTACGTCGACTGACCGGGCCGCCGGCCGGCCGGGGCTGATGCCGGGCCGCTCGACCCGCGGCCGCTCGGTTCGGCCCGGCGGGGCCGCGGGGGCCGCCCTCAGCCTCCGGCCGCCCCCAGCCGTGCCGCCGCGAGAGCGGCGAGTTCGGCGGACGTACGCGGCCCCGGCTCGGTGCCGGACAACAACCCCTGTGCGCGCAGGAGTTCCGCCGCTGCGGCGCCCCACGGCAGCCGCAGCCCGGCCTCCCGGAGGAGATCGGTGCGGGCCAGCGCCGCGGGCGCGGGCCCGGTGCGGACGCCGGAGGGGGTGAGGAGCGCCACGTCGTCGGCCCAGCTCAGGGCGAGGTCGACGTCGTGGGTGGCCATCACCACCGTGGTGCCCCGGGCGCGGAGCCCGTCGAGCGTGGTGAGGAGCCGTTCCTGACCGTCCGGGTCGAGTCCGGCCGTCGGCTCGTCCAGGACGAGGACCCGGGGCCGCATGGCCACCGCGCCCGCGATGGCGGTCCGCTTGCGCTGTCCGTAGGAGAGCAGATGGGTGGGCCGATCGGCCAGGGCGGTGATGTCCAGGGCGTCCAGCGCCTCCGCCACCCGCGCCCGCACCTCCGCGTCGGGCAGGCCGAGGTTCAGCGGCCCGAACGACACGTCCTGTTCGACGGACGCCGCGAACAACTGGTCGTCCGGGTCCTGCACCACCAACTGGACGGTCGTCCGCAGCCGGGTCAGTCCCTTGCGGTCGTACGTCACCGGCTGCCCGGCGACCGTCAACCGGCCCGCGTGCGGTTTCAGCCCGCCGCTGAGCAGCCGCATCAGCGTGGTCTTGCCGCTGCCGTTGCGGCCGAGCAGCGCGAGTGCGCGCCCCTCGCGGATCTCGAAGTCGAGGCCGCTGAGCACGGCCGGGCCGTCCTCGTAGGCGAAGGACGCGCCCCGCAGGGCGACGAGGGCGGGCTCGCTCATGTCAGCGGCCTTTCCAGTACGAAGGTGAGGACGGCCAGCGTCGCGAGCAGCGTGCAACTGGCCGCCGTGAAGCGGACGGAGACCCGGGCCTCGGGCACCAGGACCCGCAGGGTGCCGTCGTAGCCGCGCCCGGCGAGACCGGCCTGGAGGCGGGCCGCCCGGTCGAAGGCCCGGACGAACGCGGTGGCGCCCAGCCCGGCCAGGGAACGCCACTCGGCGGCCCGGCCGGTGTGGCCGAGCCGGGCGGCCTGGGCTTCCCGGATGCGGCGCACCGAGTCCAGCAGCAGGAAGCTCATCCGGTACGTCACCAGCGCGACGTCGACCACCGGCGCGGGGATGCCGGCCCGCACCAGGCGGGGCAGCAGGTCGGACATGGGCGTGGTGAAGGCGAACAGCAGCACGCCCAGGGAGGCCGCCGAGGTCCGCAGCAGCAACTCCCCGGCCCGGACGGGCCCGTCCGCGGCAAGGGAGACGAAGCCGCCCGGCCCGCCGACCTGGACGAGCAGCGTGACCGCGCCGGTCACGCAGAAGCCCAGTGGCACCCGGTAGGCCCGCCACAGCCGCCGCCCGGGCACGCCCGCCGGTCCCAGCAGCACCACCAGGGCCGTCAGGAGCACCAGCGCGGCGCCCGGCCAGGGCGGCAGGGAGATCGCCAGCACGGTCAGCCCGAGCCCGAGCACGGCCTTGTCCACAGGATGACGGCGGCGCCAGCGACTGCTGTGCGCCGCCGCGTCGATCGGCAGCACCCGGGCTCAGTCCCGCTCGGCGGCGGACTTGCCGGCGGCCTCGGAGGGCACACTCCCGACCGCCCGCTCCAGCGCCCGCTGCTCGCCCTGCCGCCGTCCCCGGTGCAGGCCGAAGTAGTAGGCGAGGACGCCGGCGCCGAGGGCCGCCTGGAGGGAGAACAAGGCCGACTCGATCTCACCGGACGGCGGCTCGTACAGCGGTGAGAACCACGGCTCGTAGTCCGGCTCGATCTCGGTGATCGCGGTCTCCGCCTCGCCGTCGGCGCCCGTGAACGGCTCCTCCTTGTGGTCGCCGAGACCGAGCGCGAGCGGCAGCGCGGCCAGCGCGGCCACGACGAGCAGCAGCACCAGGTTGATCTTCGTGTTCCTGCTCATCGGGCCACCGCCTCGGTCTCGGTCCGGGACCGCTTCGTGGTGAGCAGTACGCCCAGCCGGGTCAGTTCGCCCTTGCTGGACTGCACCAGCAGCCGCATCACGAGCACCGTCAGCAGCCCCTCGCTCACCGCGAGCGGAACCTGGGTGACGGCGAAGATGGAGCCGAACTTGCCGAGTGCGCCCAGGAATCCGCTGCCCGGGTCGGGGAACGCGAGCGCCAGCTGCACGCTGGTGACGCAGTAGGTGGACAGGTCGGCGACGAACGCGCCGGAGAACACGGCCACCATCAGCGGCGCACCGGACCGCCGTAGCAGCCTGTAGACGGCGTATCCCGCCCAGGGCCCGGCGATCGCCATGGAGAAGACGTTGGCGCCGAGCGTGGTCAGGCCGCCGTGCGCGAGCAGCAGTGCCTGGAAGAGCAGGGTGATGGTGCCGAGCACCGCCATGATGGGCGGGCGGAACAGGATGGCGCCCAGGCCCGTGCCGGTGGGGTGGGAGCAACTGCCCGTGACCGACGGCAGTTTCAGGGCGGACAGGACGAACGTGAAGGCGCCGGAGGCACCGAGGAGCAGTGTGCTCTCGGGGTGCTCCCTGACCTCACGGGTGAGCGACCGGACCCCGTGGACGACGAACGGCGCCGACGCGACGCCCCAGGCGACCGCGTGCGCCGGAGGAAGGAAACCCTCGGCAATGTGCATGGCTCAGCAGACCCTCTCCAGCACCTCGTGGATGGTTGACGCGCCTTGGCCGGTCTCCTGGCTGACGGGTACCACCGCCCGAACTCCGCCTTCCCGGGTCACTAGGACCCAGTGGCTGCCCGCGAGGGCCGGAGCCGGACTTCCCGATTCACAGTGGCGAGGGCCGCACCGGCATCACACCGGATTTCCCGTTCACCAAGGCCTGGTGACAATAAGGCCGGGGTAAGGACGATGACAAGCCGCCCACGGGGGCGCGCGAGGGGGCGTCCGCTCGCACACCGGCGCATCCCCGGCGGTTCCTCAGCGGATCCACGCGGCAGGGAGCGGGCGGCCCGGGCCGCCCGCGGACCCGATCACGTCAGTCCTCGCCGTCGTCGTCCCCGTCGTCTTCCTCGCCGTCCCCCCAGTCCTGGCGCGGCTTCTCAGGCTGCGGCTCGTCCGTCTGCTCCGGCCCGCCGCCGCCCGCTTCCTCCGTCGGGGCCGTGGCGCTCGGCGTCGGCGCGCCGGAAGCCGGTGCATCGGCCGGTGCGGGGGTCGGGGTGACATCCGTCACTGTTCCGGTGGCCGGCGTGGCGGCGGGCGCCGGGTCGGAGGTGAGCGGCGAGCCGGAGTCGGAGGAGGGGGTGGCGGCGGGACTGCTCGCGGTGGGGGAGGCGTCGGGCTCCGTGCCCTCCGTCGCGGTGCTGTCCGGAGAGAACACGCGCATGCCGATGAGCATCGCGGCGAGGAAGAGCGCAGCCGCGGCGGCCGTCACGGCCACGAGCGAGCGGTTGCCCGGGCCGCCCCGCCGCCCGGCACGGCCCGAACGCCCGGCCTGGGCCGCCCGGGCCGCGCTGCGGTGTCCCGTGGTCGCCGGCAGCGCGTACGTGGTCGGGCTGCCGGTCTCTGAGCCCCGCACGGACGCGGTGGCCGAGGGCCTGGTCTCCGGCCGGAGGGGCGGTGAGGCCTCCGGCAGCGGCTCCGGCAGTCCCCGCCAGAGGCCCGCGGCGAACCACTCGGCGGACCGCTGGGCCGTGGGCCGATCTTCGGGCTGCTTCGCCAGCAGGCCCAGGAGGTAGTTCTCGAACGCCGGCGGGAGACCGGTGACTCCGAGCTCGCGCGGCGGCACGGGGGCCGAGTCGAGATGCTGGTGCAGGAGCGCGACGGCGGTGTCCGCCTCGAACGGCGGCCGGCCGCTGAGGAGCTGGTAGAGCACGCAGCCCAGGGAGTACATGTCGGAGGCGGGACCCGCGGGCTTGCCCAGGGCCCGTTCGGGCGCGAGGTAGAGACCGGTGCCGACGATCTGTCCGGTGGCGGTGAGCGCGGCCCCCGGGTCGTCGAGGAAGCGCGCGATGCCGAAGTCGCCGATCTTCAGGGTGCCGCCCGCGTCCAGCAGCAGGTTCGCGGGCTTGACGTCCCGGTGCACGATGCCCTGCGCGTGCGCGGCGGCGAGCCCGGCGGCGGCCTGTGCGGCGAGCTCGGCCACCCGCTCGGCGGCGAGCGCCCCGGAGGCGGACAGCACCCCGGCGAGACTGTCGCCCTCCACCAGCTCCATCACCAGATACAGCCGGTTGTCGAACTCGCCGAAGTCCAGGACACCGACGACGTTGGGATGGTTGAGGCGCCCGGCGGTCTGGGCCTCCAGACGGAACCGGGAGGCCGCCGTGGCGTCGGTGTCCTGGGGGAGCAGCAGCTTGACGGCCACCGCTCTGGCGAGCGTCTCGTCGTACGCACGCCAGACCTCTCCCATTCCACCGCGCCCGATCTCAACATCCAGCCGGTAGCGGCCCGCTAGCAGCACTCGTCCTCGCATCATGCTTGTGGGAAGGTCGTAGCCGCAGACCGAACTTCCCGCATCCGCACGGGGATTGGCGGGGGTGCCGCAGCCGACCCAGGATACTGGCGCCGCGTGACCACCGATCTCCGCAGCGGTGTCCCCGGCCGGTACGGTCCCGGAATTCCCGGAGCGGAGAGGCCGCCCTCTCAAGTGACGCTCCCGCGCGCGTGGTTGCCGGGCCGGTGTCCTCGGTGGCGGCTCAGGACACCGTGGCCGTCGCCCCCTCCCGGCGCGGCAGCAGGGCCACCGCCAGGGCCGGTACGGCCGAGAGGACCAGCCACGGCACGGCCGTCGGAAGGCCCAGGTCGAGCAGGGAGCCGGTGGCCGCGCTGCCCGCGAGGACGATCAGACCGGAGACGGAGGACAGCGCGCCCATGTAGAGGCCGAGCCGGCCCTCCTCGGCGAGGTCGGGCACCCATGCGCGAGCGGCCGGCACCACCAGCATCTGCCCCACGGTGAGCAAGATCACGAAGCCCGCGGCCGGTACCAGCCCGGCGGCACCCGTCCAGCCGGCGGGGCGCGCGGCGGCCACCACCGCGAAACCGGACGCGATCAGCAGCAGCCCGGCGGCCATGGAGCGGCGCAGATCGAGCCGGTCACCCGCCCAGCGGGTCACCGGCAGCTGCGTGCCCACCACGAGCACCGAGGACAGGGCGAACAGCCAGGACAGCGGGGCCTGAGAGCCCGCCGCGCGCTGCACCTCGTCCGGCAGGGCCAGATACAGCTGGTTGTAGGCGAGCAGGTACGTGCCGTACGCGCAGCACAGGGCCAGGAAGCGGCGGTTGCGCAGCAGCAGCCGCACCCCGCCCCGCTCCCGGACGCGGACCCGGCCGGGAATGTGCTGCGGCATCAGCCACACGTGCCCGGCCAGGACCAGCACGAAGACGGCGGCGCCGGCCAGGCACGCGGTGCGGAAGTCGACGGCGAGCAGCAGCGCCCCGAGGAGAGGCCCGGCGAAGGCCCCGACCTGGCCGGCCACGCTGAACAGCGCCAGCACCCGGGTGCGCGCACCGTGCCCGTCCTCCTCCCACACCACCGCCTGGCGGGCCACCTCGGACTCCACGGCGGGGGAGAACAGCGCGGCGGCGAACCCGATCACCAGCACCGAGCCGATCACGGCCCAGGTCGCCTCCGCGTATCCGAGCCAGGCGAACCCGGCGATCCGCAGCACGCAGCCGGCCAGTACGACCGGGCGCACCCCGCACCGGTCGACGAGCCAGCCGCCGACCACGAACAGCCCCTGCTGGCTGAACGTGCGCAGTCCGAGCACGAACCCGACCAGCCAGCCCGCCATGCCGATCGCCGTGCCGAGATGCTCGGCGAGGAACGGCAGGACGGCGTAGAAGCCGATGTTGAAGGCGAGCTGGGTCAGGATCAGCAGCCGCAGCAGCGGTGACAGTTCCTTCCAGAGCCGCCGGGTGCTCTCGCGCGGGGCGCGCGGGCCCTTGGCCGTACGGGAGGCGCGGCGGGTCGGCACGCGGGAGGTGGGGTCGGTCATCGCTCTTCTGCCGGTGGGGCGGGGACGGGGACAAGGAGGGCGTCGGGGCGGTCCGGCTGTCGCCGCGGGGCCGGGAGGGCCCGTTCCGCGGGCGGCTCGGCCGGGCCGGCGGGACGCTTGCGTCGTCGGGGCAGCCGTACGCCGCCCGCGGCGGTCACCGCGAGCGCCCCGAGCAGGGCGAGGACCGCGGCCGGGAAGAGCACGGCCCACGGGGCGCGCTCGGCGTACGGCTGGTTCTCGGCGAGCAGCAGGCCCCACTCGGGGGACGGGGGCTGGGCGCCGAGGCCGAGGAAGCCGAGCGCGGCGAGGCTCAGAGCGACGCCGGGCAGCCGGAGCAGCGCGTGCCGGGTCACCGGCGGCAGCACGGCGGGCAGCAAGGCGTGGCGGAGCAGGTACCAGTCGCCGGCGCCCAGCGCACGGGTGGCCGTGAGGTGGGTGGTCGCGCGTTCCTGACGCAGCAGCGAGGAGGTGTGTGCGGCGAGCGGGGCCCAGGCCACGACACCGACGGCGACCGCGGGGGTCCACGGGCCGCTGCCCGCGATGCCGGTGACGAGCAGGCCGGCCAGGACCGGTGGCACCGCGCCGGCCGTGTCGACCAGCGGCGTGGACAGTCTCGGCAGCAGCCCCAGCAGCAGCCCGGCGACGAGGGCGGCGGCGCTCACCGCGAGGGCGAGGGCGAGGGTGTTCAGCGCGCCGTGGGAGACGCGGGCGAGCAGGTCCCGGCCGAGCGCGTCCGTCCCGAACGGGTGGCCCGGGGAGGGGCCTTGCAGCCGGGCCAGGGCGTCCAGGGTGAGAGGGTCGCGGGGCAGGCCGACCCCGATGACGGCGGCGAGCAGCCCTCCGTAGAGCAGCGGCAGGGTGCGGGGCGCGGGCGGACCGGGCCGGTGCAGGGACTGCAGGGCGCCGTCGCGCAGCGCGGGCCCGATCAACAGCCGGGCCGTGAACCGGGCCAGCAGCCCCGCCGCGGCGGCGAGCAGGACCAGGGCGAGCGTGCCGGTCTGCAGGACGGGCAGATCCTGGGCCAGGGCCGCGTGCAGGGTGAGCCGGCCCACGCCCGGGATGTCGAAGATCTGCTCCACGGCGACCGCTCCGCCGGTCAGACCGACCACGAACAGGCCCAGATTGGGCAGCAGTCCGGGCACGCAGCGGCGCACCGCGTGACGCGCCGCGGACGTCGGCGGAAGGCCACGCGCCGCGGCCGCCCTCGCCCAGGGCTCGCCGAACGCGCCGGGCAGCAGATCGTCCAGCATCCGCCCGAGCACCGCCCCGGCGGGCAGGCCGAGGGCCAGCGAGGGCAGCACCATCCACGGCGGCCCGTACCAGCCGAGCGCGGGCAGCCAGCCCAGCTGCACCCCGATCACCGAGGCCAGCACCGTAGCGACGAGGAACTCGGGCAGCGCGGCCAGCACGGCGGGCACGGTGCCGCCGGCCCCGCGCGCACCGAGCCTGCCCCGTGCGCCGAGCCGGATCGTACGGGCGCAGACGGCCGCGGCCGTGCACGCGGCGACCGCGAGCGCCCCGGACATCAGCAGCAGTGACGCGCCGAGTGCCTGCGCGACACCGGGCAGCACCTCGGCGCCGGACACCCATGACGTGCCGGCGTCGCCGCGCAGCGCCCCGCCGAGCCACCGGCCGAGCAGCGCCAGCGGACCGTCGTCGAGGCCCAGTTGCTCCCGGATGGCACGCAGGGTCTCGGGGGTGGGGTCGCGGTCGGCCGACCGCGCCCGGAGCACGGTCAGCGCGGGGTCGGTACGGGACAGCCACGGCAGCAGGCCGACTCCGCACACCAGGGCGGCGGTGAGAAGGGCCCGCCACAGCAGCGCGGGGGCGCCGCCGCGCGCGAGTGCGCGCAGACCGGCGGCGCCTTTCATCGGGGGCGTGTCCGAGGTACTCAGCGCCGGGTCCCCGTACCGACGAGGGTGCGCTCGTACGGATCGGGCAGCGCGCCCCGCACGGACGTCGCGATGCCCTGGACGAGCTTCAGATGCACCAGCGGGATCACCGCGTCGCTGCCGAGGACGGCGGCCTCCGCCTTCATGGCGGCGTCCTGCCGCTCGGCGGTGCCGGACTCGGTCTGGGCGGCGGCGACCAGCTTGTCCACGTCCTTGTCGCACAGGAACGACAGGTTGTTGGAGCCGTCGCAGGTGTAGTCGCTCGCCAGGACGGTCACCGGGTCGCCGGTGTCCAGCATCATGTTGCGGGAGAAGACCGCCGCGTCGAACTTCCCGGCCAGCAGGTCGCCTTCGAGGCGCGTGTACGTGCGCACCTCCAGCTTCACCTTGAACCCGGCCTTCTGCAGCTGCTGCTGGAGCACCTGGGCGGTCTCCGGCAGCTCGGGCCGGTCGCTGTAGGTGGCGAGGGTGATGCTCGTGCCGTCGGGGTCGGCCGCCCGTGCCCGTCCGGCCGGTTCGAGGCGCTTGCCGGCGGCCCAGGTCAGGGCCGGTCCGAACAGGCCCTGTGCGGGCACGGCGTACCCCTCGTAGGCGCCCTTGGCGATGACCGAGGTGTCGATCGCCTCGCGGGCGGCTGCCCGCAGCCCGGCGTCGGTGAAGGCACCGGACTCGGTGTTGAGGTACAGACTGGTGTTGCGGGCGGTGTTGACCTCGTGGACGGTGTCCTTGTCCAGGGACGCGACCTGGGCGACCGGCAGGGACTCGGCGATGTCGACCTCGCCGGTGCGCAGGGCGTTGGCGCGGGCGGTGCCGTCGGAGACGAACCGGACGCTGATCCCGGACGCCTGGGCCCGGCCGCCCCAGTAGTCGTCGAAGCGGTCCAGTGCGGCCGCCGTGTCGCCGTCGGTCCTGGTGAGCGCGAAGGGACCGGTGGCGGTGCCGACGACGTTCACCGTGCCCTTCTTGGCGTAGGCCTTCGGCGCGAACACCGCGAGGGACGGGTTCGACAGCCGCAGCGGCAGGACGGGGTCGGCCTCGGCGGTGCTGACCCGGACCCGCTGGTCGCCCTCGGCCCTGGCGGTCAGCTTCACGCCGGAGAGCGCGGACGGGGCCGGGTCGGCCTTCCCCGCGGACGTGAGGGCGGCGGCCACGGCCCGGGCGGTGACGGCCTCGCCGTCCTGGAACCTGGCGTCCCGCAGGGCGAACACCCAGCTCTTGCCGCCGTCCTCACTGCTCCACGACTCGGCCAGCGCGGGGACCGCAGTACCGTTGGCGTCCAGCCTGGTCAGCCCCTCGATGACGCCGAGACGGGACAGGAGCATCGCGTCCTGGCCGTACGGCGAGTAGTTCTCGGTCGGAGCGAAGGGGAGGGCGACGCGCAGGCGGGCGCCGTCGGCGGAGCCGGAGGCGTTCGAGGACTCGTCACCGGAGGGCGCGAAACAGCCGGAGAGCGAGGGGAGCAGGAGCAGACCGGCTATGAGCCGGCGGCGGGAAGTTCTCATAGCGTATATGAATACCATTTTCGTTAAATGAACGGGATCTCGAAGTGCACGACGCCATTGCCTCCGCCGGGCATCTCCTCCCGCTCGTCACACAGCACCTTGCCCAGCGTCCGCCACAGGCCCATCGCGCCCGGCGAGTGCGGATAGGTGTGCAGGTACACGGACCGGTAGCCGCCATCGGTCCGCGCGAACTCCAGCAGGGCCTCCACGAGCCGGCCGGCCAGCCCCCGTCGCCGGTGCTCGGGTCGCACGTACACCCGCCGCAGCTGTGCGGTCTCGCCCGAGGGGAACCGCTCGGCCAGCCAGCGCGGGTTCGGCGGATGCGCCGGCCCGCGCGCGTCCAGCGCCGCCGTCGCCACCACCGTCCCGTCCCGCTCGTCCACGGCCACCAGGAGGAGGTGCCGGGGCGGCGCGACGTAGAACGACACCGGGTCGATGACGTCGGCGTGCCACTGCGGCACATAGCCCGTGCCGAAGTCGCGGTACACCGCGTCGAGCATCACCGCCCGGGCCTCGTCGATGTCGGCCGCTGCCGCTTCCCGGATGATGTAGTCGCGCATTTGCGCATCATATGCAATAAGGGCCTGGCCGGTGCTCAGCCGGGGGCCGTGGGCCGGTCCGGGGCCGCCGAGGTGATGTGGCTCAGCACGCACAGCCAGTGCCCCCCGCGCTTCACGAACACGTCCGTCGTCCACTCGTCGGCGTCGTACCGAGCGCCCCGGAAGTGGGCCGTGTTCGTCACGCGCCCGGTGACCACGGCCGTGTCGCCGTAGACGCGGATCCGAGGGCGGGTCCGCAGGTCCATCGCCGAGTGGGTGAGATCCCCGGACCCGACGAGGGCCAGGAACCTCTCCTTCGGGTCGATGCCCGACTCGGACACGATCACCCACTCGTCCGCCATGAAGCCCGCGATCCTCACGGGGTCGTTCGAGACGATCGCGGCGGCCCAGCCCTTCGCCACGTCGACGAGCCGAAGGGTCTCCGCCGGATCGGGTGTTTCGCTCATGGCGCGACCGTGGTCCTGGCGAGCCGTGCAGCCGGATGATCAGGACAACCGTTGTGGCCGGGTCAGCTCTCCGCAGGGGTGAGCAGCACGAAGTCCGCGTTCGCCGGGTCGAGGCAGACGGCCATTCGTCCGACGCCCTCCGCGTCCTCGGGGCCCATCTGCACACTGCCGCCGTTCTCCCGGACCCTGGCCACCGCGGCGTCGCAGTCGTCGACCGCGAAGACCGGGTGCCAGTACGGCCGCCCGTTCGTCGGTGAGAGAACTTCCTTGCCGACCTCCATGAGGCCGCCGTGCATGCGCTCCTCGGGCAGTCCGGCAGGGGTGATGAGGGTGTACGTGCCCCCGCCGCCGGGCAGCGGCATGTCGCTGAACCGCCAGTCGAAGAGGCGGCCGTAGAACTCCCTCGCCGCCGCGGCGTCGCTCGTGTACAGCTCGACCCACGCCAGCGAGCCCGGCTGGTCCACCAGTTCCAGGCCCGCGTTCGTCCCCGGCTGCCAGACGGCGAACTGGCCGCCCAGCGGGTCGCTGTACTGCGCCATGCGGCCCCACTCGTCGAGGTCCATCGGCGCGACCCGCACGGTGCCGCCCGCCTGCTGCACGGACTGCGTCGTGGCGTCCGCGTCGGGGACGCTGAAGTAGAGCATCCAGGCCGAGCGCGCGCCCTCCTCGGTGAGCTTGCCGAGCCCGGCGACGATCTTGCCGTCCTTCTTGAACATCCCGCCTTCGAAGTCCTCGCTCTCGCCCATGGCCTCGTAGTCCCACTCGAGCACGGCGCCGTAGAAGGCGGCGGCGGTCCGAACGTCCGGAGAGCCGAGGTCGAGCCAGCAGGGGGAACCGGGGACGTACTCCGTGGTGATCATGGCGATGCTTTCCCTTCGCAGGTCCTGTCCGCCCAGCGTGACACCGGGCACTGACACGCGCCCGTCGCCGCTCTCCGGTCGGGGGACTCCTGAGTGGTGGGGGCGAAGGTCTCCTTCCGGCTCTGCGATCATCGGGGTCGCCGCCCGGCAGGGGTGGCCTCGGGACTCCGTGCGGTGAGGGTGGTGGCGGACGTGGTGGCCGGCTGGGAGTGGGACGACACGCTGTTCTCGGGGAGCGCCGCCTACTACGCGCGCGGGCGGCTCCCGTACGCCCCCGGGCTGCCGGACGCGCTCGCCGAGGTGCTGCGGCCCGACGGGCGGGGGCGCCTCATCGACGTGGGCTGCGGGCCGGGGACCATCGCCCTGAGCCTCGCCCACCTGTTCGGCGAGGTCGTCGGTGTGGACCCGGACGGCGGGATGATCGCCGCAGCCGCGCGCGGGGCCGCCGAACGGGGGGTGGACGCCAAGACGCGATGGGTACGGGCCCGTGCCGAAGCCCTGCCCGCCGGGCTCGGCACCTTCGCGGTCGCCACCTTCGCGCAGTCCTTCCACTGGATGGACCAGGACCTGGTGGCGGCGACCGTCCGGGACATGCTCCGGCCCAGCGGGGCCCTGGTGCACATCTCGGACCTGAAGACCGGGCCCCGCACCGTCGACGGCCTGCCGCACCCGGCGGTGCCCTACGCGGCCGTGGACGCGCTGGTCAAGCGGTACCTCGGGCCCGTGCGGCGAGCAGGCCGAGGGGTGTTGCCGCACGGGACACCGGGTGGCGAGGCCGAGGTGTTCGCCCGGGCCGGGTTCTCCGGCCCCCGGCAGCTCGTCGTACCCGGCGGGCAGGTCCTGGAGCGGACCTTCGACGATGTCGTCGCCTGGGTGTTCTCCATGTCGTTCTCGGCTCCGCACCTGTTCGAAGGTCGCCGGGACGACTTCGAGTCGGACCTGCGGCGGCTGCTGTGCGAGGCCTCCCCGACGGGCCGGTTCTCCGAACGGGCGCCGGGCACGGAGGTGTTCGTGTGGCGCCGAGCCGCGTCCGAGGACTGACCGCGAGTCCGTCTCACGCCGTCACCGGTGGACGGACCGTCAGTGGACGGACAGACCGCCGTCCACGAAGACCGACTGCCCGGTGAGGTAGGCGGACGCCGGGCTCGCGAGGAAGACCGCCGCGCCGGCGAAGTCCCCGGGCAGACCGTTCCGCCCGATCATCGTGCGGGCGGCGAGGGCGGCCACCGCCTCCGGGTCGGACGACAGGCGCGCGTTGAGCGGTGTCATGACGAAGCCCGGCACCAGCAGGTTGCAGGTGACACCGCGCGGCGACCACGCCTCGGCCTGGGAACGCGCCAGCGCCTCCAGGCCGCCCTTGGAGGCTCCGTAGGCACCGCTCTGGACGAACGCGCGGTGCGCCTGCTGCGAGCTGATGTGGATGATCCGCCCGTAGCCGCGTTCCGCCATGCCGGGGCCGAAGCGCTGTCCCAGCAGGAACGGCGCCTCGAGGTTGACGGCCATCGTGGCGTCCCAGACGTCCTCGGTGAGTTCGTCCATCGGCGGACGCAGGTTGATCCCGGCGCTGTTGACGAGGATGTCGGGCTCCCCGAACTTCCCGACCGCCCGCTCGGCGGCCGTCCGCACGCCCTCCCGCGTACTCAGGTCCGCGCTGACCCAGGCGGCGCGGCAGCCCTCGGCCGTGAGCTCCTCGGCCGTCGCGGCCAGGTCGGCCTCCTTGCGGGCCACGGCCACGACGCTCGCCCCGGCGCGGGCGAGGGCGCCGGTGATGGCGCGGCCGATGCCCGAACTCCCGCCCGTGATCACCGCGACCCGGCCTTCCAGGGAGAACAACCGGGTGAGGTAGGCCTGCGTCGTCGGGGCGGCCGGAGTCGGCTGTGTCGTCATGGCCACACACCCTAGGCCGTCCGGCGGGACCGCCGGTCCGGCCCCGCTCCCCGGGCCGCCGAGGGCCGGTCGGGTTCCTCGGCAGTGCCCTGGATCACATGGCGTGGATTGAGTGTCAGGGCCGGGCGATGTCCGTACCCCTGGGGGAAAGGGCGGGGCCGGATGCGAGGATGAGGCGCCATGACAGCTGAGTGGTGTGCTCGCACGACACGGGCCGCGGTGTTCGCGGCCGTCTGTGTCGTGCTCGCCGCACTTGGGCACGTCATGATGTCCGGCGACCACGTGCCACCCTCGACGCTGCTGGCCGGCTGGGCGGTGACCGGCCTGGTCGGCTGGTGCCTGGCGGGCCGCGAGCGCGCACTGCTCCCGGTCGTCGCGGTCGCCGTGACCGTGCAGACGGCCCTGCACTCGGTGTTCTCGCTCGGCCCGCCGACGTCACCCGCCGGCGCCGCTGCCCTGAGCACCCACGCGACGGACATGGGGCACCCGGGGCACGACATGGGATCCATGGATGCCATGTCCTCGCCCCTGGGGCACATGGGGCACACCTCCGGCGGTGACTCGTCCCCCGGGATGCTCGCCGCCCACCTGCTCGCCGCCCTGCTGTGCGGGCTGTGGCTGGCCCACGGCGAACGCGCCGTGTTCCGTCTGCTGCGCGCGCTGGGCGCCCGGCTCGCCGCGCCGCTGCGGCTCCTGTTCGCCCTGCCCGTGCCCCCGCCGCCGCCCGTGCGCGCACGGCGCCGGCCCGCGGACCGGACGCCGCGTCTCCTCCTCCTCGTCCATGCGATCACCTCCCGAGGGCCGCCCGCGGGGGCCGCTGCCGCCTGACGGCAGCCGGTGGTATCCCCGGGGCAGCACCCGTGCGCCCCGGCCGCGGCCGTACGTCCGTACGTGTGCGCGCCCGCGGGCGGTCACGCCCGCTCAGGCGCCGTACGGGCATGCCCGCATCCCCGCTCACCGGACCGCGCACCCACGCGTGCACTCCGACAGCACGGCCCGCCCGCGTGCCCGTGGTCCCGGAATTCCCGGAAGGACACCAGGTGATCACTCCTGCCCTGCCCCTTTCCCACTCGGGAGCGGCCTCGGCCGACGACTCGGCAACCGCCTGGGCACTGGCCGCACGCGGCGGTGACCGCGCCGCCGCCGACCGCTTCGTACGCGCCCTGCACCGAGACGTCATCCGCTACGTCGCCCACCTGTGCGCCGATCCGCAGGCCGTGGACGATCTGGCGCAGGACACGTTCCTGCGGGCGCTCGGCAGCCTGCACCGGTTCGAGGGCCGCTCCTCGGCGCGTGTCTGGCTGCTGGCCATCGCCCGGCGCGCGGTCGCCGACAGCATCCGATACACCGCCGTACGCCCCCGCCGGGCCGACCTGCCGGACTGGGAGCCGGCGGTCGAACGCGCCCAGCCGCGCGGCCTGCCCGGCTTCGACGACGGTGTGGCGCTGCGGGAGCTGCTGGCCGGTCTGCCGGACGAACGCCGCGAGGCGTTCGTCCTCACGCAGCTGCTCGGACTGCCCTACGCGGAGGCCGCCGCGCTGAGCGACTGCCCGGTCGGCACGGTCCGTTCCCGCGTGGCCCGCGCCCGGGCGACGCTCCTGGCCCTGCTCGCCGCGGCCGAGGAACCGGAACCCGCACTCGCCGCGGCCTGACCCGACCGGACCACGGTGCCCGCCGGGCGGCGGGCACCGGCCGGGCGGCCTGAGCGGGCCTTCGGGCAGCGGGCTGCGGCCGGCGCCGCGGTTGTCGAACGCGGTGAGCCGGTAGTGGTCCGCGAACCCGTCGAGCTGCGGCTGCCATGCCTCCGCGGGGTCCCCGAGCCCCGCGATGAGCAGAACGTCGGGTCCCTCGCCCCGCCGTTCCACCCAGAGCTCCACGCCGTCGGCGTTGACCATCTGTCCCATGGCGGCCTCCCCGGGCCGGTGTCCGTCACCCTCGCGCCGGCTCGATGTTCTGGTTGGCGTGGAAGAGGTTGTCCGGGTCGTAGGTCCGCTTGACCCGGGCGAGCCTGTCGTAGTGGTCGCGGTACGTCGCCCGGACCCGCTCCTGGCCCTCGCCCGGACCCATGAAGTTCACGTACGAGCCGCCCATCGAGTACGGGTGCAGTTCCTCCTGGTAGTCCACGCACCACCGCCTGATCGTCTCGGCGTTGGCCGGGTCGGGATCGACTCCGGCGAAGACGCCGGACCAGAGCGCGTCCCGGTAACTGAACGCGGTGTCGTCCGGGCCGGCCCGGTGGGCGGCCCCGTCGATCGGGTAGAGGTGCATCAGCGAGAGCTGCGTGGGGTTGTTCCGGCCGTACTTGAGGTGCACGTCCAGGGCGGCGTCGGGGATGTGGTCGAAGAAGTCGCCCCGCCAGTACCACTGGTAGCCGGTCGGGATCAGGTCGTCGAACATGCCCTGCAAGGCGTCGTACGGCATCGGCGTCGTGAAGTGGAAGGCCGGCCGGCCCGCGTCGTTCACCACCGCGAGCGTCTCGCCGACCCCGTCCGGGTCACCCGTGCAGCACCAGACGATGCCGCACACCTTCTTGCCGTGGAGCTCCTCCGGGAAGGGCGGGCCGGGCGGGACGACGAGGATGGCGAAGAAGCCGTAGACGTCCTCGGGCGCCTGCGGAAGGAACTCGCGGTACCACGCCAGCACTTCGCGCGTGCTGTCGACCGGCCAGACCGTCACCCCGGCCCCGACCGTGCCCACCGGGTGCAGTCGGTAGGTGAGGGACGTCGCGATGCCGAAGTTGCCGCCGCCGCCCCGCAGCGCCCAGAACAGGTCCGGGTGTTCGGTCTCGCTCGCGGTGACGAAACTGCCGTCGGCCAGCACCACGTCCGCGGCGATGAGGTTGTCCACGGTCAGCCCGTACTTGCGGGTGAGGTAGCCGTGGCCACCGCCGAGGGTCAGGCCACCGACGCCGGTCATGGAGATGATGCCCGTGGGGGTGGCGAGGCCGAAGGCCTGGGTGGCGTGGTCGAGGTCGCCGAGCTGGCTGCCGCCGCCGACCTCGGCGGTCCGCGCCTCCGGGTCGACCCGTACCCAGCGCATCGGCGAGAGGTCGACCGTCACGCCGTCGTCCACCAGGCACAGGCCGGGGCCGCTGTGCCCGCCGCCCCGCACCGCGAGTTCCAGGCCGTGGTCGCGGACGTAGCCGACCGCGGCCATCACATCGGCGGCGTCGGTGCAGGGCACGAGGGCGGCGGGCCGCTTGTCGATCATCGCGTTGTAGATCTTGCGGGCCTGGTCGTAACCGGCGTCCTGGGGGCCGATCACCGGCCCCCGCAGCGTTGACCGCATCTCTTCCAGGGTGGCGGTGTCCATGACGATCTCCTCGGGGCGCGTGACCGTGCTGACACCACCAGCCTCCCGCCGACCGCGCCGCGATGCATGTCCGGAGGATCCGCGGAGCTCTCCCCTGCGCGCCGTTCGCCGCGGTGCGTGAGGGGAGGACTGGGCTCGGCCCGCAGCCGCCTCTTCCGCGCGTGGTTCGGCGCCACCGGCGCCCCGGGCGTGCTGCCGGTGCACGGCTGGGGCGGGGACGGCCGGGAGGGGTCCCCCCTTCCGAGGCCCTGGCCGGCCGCTTCCGGGTGATCGTGCCCGACCTGCGCGGACATGGCCGCTCGGCGGTGCCGGACGGGGGCAGCACCCCGGCGGTGACGGCGGACGACCTGGCCGCGCTGCGCGACGGGCCGGTGGTGGCCGCGGGCCACTCCCGGATCACGTCAGGCCGTGGTGACCGTGGTGACCTCCACCGGCAGCTTCTTGATGCCGTTGACGAAGTTGGACCGTACGCGCGGTACCTCGCCGGTCAGGCGGATGTTCGCCAGGCGCGGGATCAGTTCCTCGAACATGATGCGGATCTCGGTGCGGGCGAGGAGGTTGCCCAGGCACAGGTGGGGGCTGCCCTTGCCGAAGGTGACGTGGTCGTTGTCGCGGCGGGTGACGTCGAAGTCGTAGGGGTTGCCGAAGACCTCCTCGTCGCGGTTGCCGGAGGCGAACCACATCACCACCTTGTCGCCCTCCCGCACCTGCCTTCCGCCCAGTTGGACATCGCGCGTGGCGGTGCGGCGGAAGTGGTAGACGGGGGAGGCCCAGCGCAGGAACTCCTCGACGGCGAGGGGGATCAGCGACGGGTCCTCCTGGAGTCGGGCCAGCTGTTCGGGGTGCTGGATGAGGGCCAGCATGGAGTGGGAGATGGTGTGCCGGGTGGTCTCGTTGCCGGCGACGACCAGGAGGAGGAAGTAGTTGTCGAAGTCCTGCGGGGAGAGCGGGACTCCGTCGCGGGGCGTGGTGTTGACCAGGCGGGAGACCAGGTCCGTGCCGTCGCCGCCCCGGCGCTGCCGTGCCAGTTCCCGGCCGTACTCGAAGACCTCCAGTGAGGCGGGGGAGCGGAAGGGCAGATCGCGGTACCGCTCGCTCTCCTCGCTGTGCAGCAGGACGTCCGCGTAGTCGGGGTCGGTGTGGCCGATGATGCGGTTGCCCCAGTCGATGAGCTTCCGGTTGTCCTCCGGGGGGACGTCCAGCAGCCGGGCGAGGACGTTGATGGGGAAGTCCGCCGAGACGTCCTCGACGAAGTCGAAGCGGCCCTTGGCGAGGGCGGCGTCCAGCGTCCGCGCGGTCAGCCCGCGCAGGAAGTCGGTGTAGCCGCTGATCACGTTCGCGCCGAACTGCCGCTGGATGACGCTGCGCAGCGCCCGGTGCCGGACGCCGTCCAGTTCGAGGATCGAGGCGCGCTTGTTGATCTGGTCGTCGTCGACCTCCTCCAGGTTGACGAACTTCGTGGACGTGAACGTCTCCGCGTCGCGGTCGACCCGGACGATGTCCTGGTGCCGGGTCACCGCCCAGAAGCCGGAGTTGGGGGCCTCCTCGGGCTGCCAGTGCACCGGGTCCTCGTGGCGCAGGGTGTGCAACATCCGCCAGGGCGTCACCCCGTCGGTGAAGCGGTCCAGGTCGGTGAGGTCCACGTCGGCCAGGGGCAGCGGCTCGCGCACGGCGTCGGTCGGGGTCTCGGTCGTCATCGGCATGCTCCTCGGCGTCACGGGTGGCGTCACAGGTGGTAGGCGTACTCGGTGAACTCCCAGTCCGTGACATGCCGGTGGAAGCGTTCGACCTCGTCGCGCTTGTAGGAGAGGAAGGACGTGGTGAAGCCCTTGCCGAGCAGATCGGTCAGGGCGGTGTCCGCCTCCAGGGCGTCCAGCGCGGCGGACAGGGTCTGCGGCAGAACGGCGGAACGGGCGGTGTCGTAGCCGTAGCCCTCCAGCGGGGCGGGCGGCTCCTCGCCGGCCAGGACGCCCAGCAGGGCGGCGGCGGCCGTCCCGGCGATGGCCAGATAGGGGTTGGCGCTCGCGTCGCCCAGCCGCAGTTCGAGCCGGGCACCGGAGCCGCGCTCGGGCGGGATGCGCACCATGGCGCTGCGGTTGTCCAGCCCCCAGTCGATCAGCCAGGGCGCGAGGGTGTCCGGGCCGAAGCGTTTGTAGGAGTTGACCGTGGGGTTGAGCAGCGCGGCGAGGGCGGGCGCGTGGGCGAGGACGCCGGCGACGGCGTGCCGGGCGGTGGCGGACAGGCCGTACGGGGCGGACGGGTCGTCGAAGGTGTTGCGGCCCTCCTCGTCGTCGCAGGACAGGTGGAGGTGGAAGCCGGAGCCGCCCGCGTCGTTGAAGGGCTTGGCCATGAAGGTGGCCAGCCTGCCCTCCTTGCGCGCCAGTTCCTTGATCGCGGCCTTGAAACGGAAGGAGCGGTCGGCGGCCGACACGGCGTCGGAGTGCGCCAGGTTGATCTCGATCTGGCCGCCGTCGAACTCGTGGTTGCCGCTGATCGCCCCGACCCGCAGGTCGCGCACGTGACGCAGGGCGCGCAGCAGGTGGTTGTCCGGGTCGGCCCGCAGGCCGGCGGTGTAGACGACCCCGGGGCCGGGTGCGTAGCGGCGCCAGCCGCCCGACGGGTCCGGGTCGCACAGGAAGTACTCCAGCTCGGGCCCGACCACCGGCCGCAGCCCGTGCTCGCCGCACCGTGCGAGGACCGATCGCAGCAGGTCGCGGGGCGACTCGGGGGCGGGCGCGCCGGTCGCCGGGTCGAGGACCTCCCCCAGACAGGCGGCCACCCCCGGCTCCCAGGGCAGCGGCACCAGCGTGTCGAGGTCCGGGTGGACGCAGATGTCCGGCAGGCCCGCGTCCAGCCCGCCGCTGACCGGGACCACGTCGCCCTGCGGGCTGGTGTGGTAGACGGCCCGGCAGAACGCCAGCCCGTGCTCGCAGGCCCGGGGCAGTTCCTCGAGCAGCACGTCACGCGCCCGGTCGGTGCCGATGAGGTCGGGATAGGTCACCCGGACCACGTCGATGCCGTCGGCGGCGAGCCGGTCCATGTGGCGGCGGACTTCTTCAAGGTCGTGAGCGCTCACCGTTGTCTCCTCGGGCGGACGTCGGGACACCTCCGGGACACGGGGGCCGGGGAGGCGGGTGGCGATGAGAGCGAGTGTCCGGGCGCGGCGGCGCCAGGACCGCCCGGATCTCATTTGATGCCAAACGGTAGGCGTGGGTGAAGGGTGCCGCAAGGGGGCGGTGGCAAGAATTTATCCATCCGGATAGCTATTGACCAGACCCCTGGCCCTGCCTACCTTGTTTGAAGCCAAACGAGTTCGGGTCGCGTCGACCGCGCCCCGTTGGCCGGGGCCCGGCCCCTTCCGGCCGGGCCCCTTCTCTTCCGCTTCGACGCCCTCACATTCAGGAGGACCGGCCATGAAGGTCGTCGTCGACATGACCAAGTGCCAGGACCACGGCCAGTGCGTCTTCGCGGCTCCCGACGTCTTCCGGCTGGAGGACGACGGCAGGCTGGCCTACGTCCCCGACCCCGACGACGCCCTGCGCGACGAGGTCGAGGAGGCCGCGGACGTCTGCCCGCTCCAGGCCATCCGGATCGAGGACTGACATGAGCGGGCGCATCGTCGTCGCCGGTGCCTCCCTCGGCGGACTCCGGGCCGCCGAGCAGCTGCGCGCCGCGGGCTGGACCGGCGGGATCACGGTGATCGGCGACGAGCCGCACCGGCCCTACAACCGGCCTCCGCTGTCCAAGGAGGTCCTCGCCGGCAAGGCGTCCTTCGCGTCGCTCGCCTTCACACCGAAGGCGTCAGCGGCCGACGTGGAGTGGCGGCTGGGTACGAAGGTCACCGCCGCCCGGCTCGCCGAGCGGACCGTCGAGCTCCACGACGGCTCGGTGCTCCCCTACGACGGGCTGGTCGTCGCCACCGGGACGCGGGCCCGGCGGCTGCGCTGCCCCGGGCCGGTCGAGGGCCGTCACACCGTCCGGACGATCGGCGACGCCCAGGTCCTGCGGGACGAGCTGACCCGGCCCGGGGTGCGGGTCGTCGTGGTCGGTGCCGGGTTCATCGGCTGCGAGGTGGCCGCCACGGCGGTCGGGCTCGGTGCGGCCGAGGTGACCGTCGTCGATCCGCTGCCGTTGCCGATGGCCGGGCCGCTCGGGGAGTTGCTCGCGCGCGTGCTGTTCGCGCGGCACCAGGAGCGCGGGGTGTCCTTCGCGCTGGGATCGGGTGTGGCCCGCTTCGAAGGGGACGACCGGGTCACCGGCGTCGTGCTGGGCGACGGGTCCGTGCTTTCCGCCGATGTGGTGGTGGAGTCCGTGGGCTCGGTCGCCAACACCGAATGGCTGGACGGCAACGGGCTGGACCTGAGCGACGGGGTCCGCACCGACCGGCACCTGCGGGTCGCGGGCCGGCCGGAGGTCGTCGCGGTCGGGGATGTCGCCCGCTTCCCGAACGCCCGCTACGACGGTGTGCCGCGGCGGGTCGAGCACTGGTCCGTGCCGGCCGACTCGGCCAAGCACGCCGCGAAGGTACTGGTCGGCGGCGAGAGCGGCCTGGCGCCCTTCGCGCCGCTGCCCACCTTCTGGAGCGACCAGCACGACTTCCGCCTGCAGTCCTTCGGCGCGCCCGCCCTGGGACTCGGTGACGTCCGGGTCCTCGACGGTGACGTCTCGGGGGACGTGCTGGTCGGTTACCACCGCGACGGACGGCTGGTCGGTGTCGTCGCGCTCGGCGGACCGTCCGCCGCCCGTGCCGCCGCCCGGTACCGCGCCGACCTGCTCAAACAGCCCGCCCTCACCTCGTAAGGAGCCCTCCAGTGACCGGTCTTCGTGGTTACTTCCATCCCAAGACGGCGACGGGCGCCTCGTCGCTGATCCCCTCCCCGCCCTGGCGGTACTCCGGCGACCTGCTCACCGTCGAGTACCGGACGGACCCCGCGCGGGTGCGCGAACTGCTCCCCGCACCGCTGGACCTGGCCGAAGACGATCCCGGGGCCGTCGCTCTGATCTGGGCGGACTGGCAGTCGTGCTCGGCGTCGGGGGAGGAACTGCTCGATCCGGTGCGGGCGCAGTACAAGGAGGCGTTCGCGGTGGTGCGGTGCCGCTACGGGGGGCGGACGTACTCGCGGTGCGTCTACATCTGGGTCGACAAGGACTTCGCGATCGCGCGGGGGCTGCACCAGGGGTATCCGAAGAAGCTGGGCTCCATCCACCAGACGCGGCCGCATCCCTACGGGCCCGCTCCGCGGATCGAGGCGGGGGCACGGTTCGGGGCGACGCTGGCTGCCGCGGACCGGCGTCTCGCGCAGGCCGTGGTGACGCTGCGGGGGCCTTCTGAGAGCGGCGGGTTCGTCAATGCCCATCCCATGGCGCATCACCGCTGGCTGCCGTCGATCGAGGGCAAGGGGCTGGCTCTCGACGAGCTGATCGAGTCAGGGGCCGCGTCCTTCGAGGGCGGGCAACCGTGGGTCGGAGACGCGGAGCTGGAGCTGTTCGAGGCGCCGACCGAGGAGCTGGCCCGGCTGGAGGTGCGGGAGCCGATCGCGGCGTACTACCGGCAGGTCGGGGTGGTCTGGGACGGGGGGCGGCTGCTGGAGGCCGGTACCTCGGAAGCCTCTGCGGATTAGCGCGGGTGGGCCGGTACGGGTTCGTCGTGGCTTGTCACGCCCACGCGGCGGAGCCGCACACCGAACACCGCCCCGCGCCCCTGGGTGAGTGCGATTCCCCTCGTATTGAACGGAACTCTTCTTATGCCTGACAACATCATCGTCGCCGGTGTCTCCGTCGACACCCGGCACTGGATCGGCGGCCGACGCGTCGCCTCCGCCGGTACCTTTACCGACCACTCGCCGATCGACGGAAGCGTCCTGGGCGAGATCGCTCGCGGCCGGCCCGCCGAGGCCGAGGCGGCCGTCGCCGCCGCCCGGGACGCCTTCCCCGCATGGGCCGCCACCTCGCGCGCCGAGCGCGCCCGCGTCCTGCACGCCATCGCCGACGGCGTCGAGAAGCGTATCGAGGACCTGGCGATCGTCGAGACCACCGACAACGGAGCCCTCCTGCGCTCCCACCGCCGGGGCGTCATGCCCCGCGTCGCCCACAACTTCCGGTTCTTCGCCGACTGGTTGCGCCGGCTCGACCACGAGGACTTCGAGACGCGCGGACACACGAATCACGTCTCGTGGGACCCCGCCGGGCCCTGCGTGCTGATCACGCCGTGGAACGCACCCCTGATGCTGGCCACCTGGAAGGTCGCCCCGGCCCTCGCCGCCGGCAACACCGTCGTCCTCAAGCCCGCCGAGTGGTCCCCGCTGACCGCCTCGCTGCTGGCCGACATCGCGGCGGAGGCCGGGCTGCCGGCCGGTGTCCTCAACGTCGTCCAGGGATACGGGTCCGAGATCGGTGACGCCCTCACCTCCCACCCCCGCGTGCGGCGCATCAGCTTCACCGGCTCGGTGCCGACCGCGCGGCGGATCGCCGCCTCGGCCGCCGGCCACCTCACGCCCCTGAGCCTCGAACTCGGCGGCAAGTCACCCCTGCTGGTCTTCGCCGACGCCGATCTCGATCTGGCCGTCGACCTCGCCGTGGAGCAGTACGACAACGCCGGGCAGGTGTGCCTGGCGGGCACCCGGCTGCTCGTCGAGGAGGCGGTCGCCGAGGAGTTCACCCGCCGGTTCGTGGAGCGGGCGTCCGCCCTCACCCAGGGCGATCCCCGCGACGAGGCCACCGACGTCGGGCCCACCATCCACCCCCGTCAGCTGGAGAAGATCGACGGCTTCGTGCGGCGGGCCGTCGCGGCCGGGGCGCGGGCGGTCATCGGAGGGCACCGCAAGGACGGGCAGTACTATGCGCCGACGCTGCTCACCGACGTCGCCCAGGACTCCGAGATCGTGCAGGAGGAGGTCTTCGGGCCCGTCCTGACCCTCCAGACCTTCACCGGCGAGGACGAAGCCGTCCGGCTCGCCAACGACACCCGCTTCGGGCTGGCCGCAACCGTCGCCACCGGCGACCGGGAGCGCGCCGAGCGGGTCAGCGGGCAACTGGTCGCGGGGACCGTCTGGGTCAACTGCTTCTTCGTGCGCGACCTCCAGGCACCCTTCGGCGGCTCCCGGCAGTCCGGCGTCGGCCGCGAGGGCGGCACCTGGAGCTTCGACTTCTACTGCGACCTCAAGAACACCGTCACCGCCCCGAAGGGATGGAACCAGGACCATGGGTGAGATCGTCGGAGCCGGGCTGCTCGCCCACGTCCCCACCATCGTGCTGCCCGAGGAGGAGCGGCTGGAACTCAACGAGGGCAAGGAGATCACCCTCGTCACCGGCCTGCGACAGCTGCGCGAGGACGTCTTCGCGCGCGACGACTACGACACCGTCGTCGTCCTGGACTCGCACTGGGCCACCACCGTCGAGTTCGTCGTCACCGCCCAGCAGCGCAGGGCCGGGCTCTTCACCTCCGAGGAGCTGCCTCGCGGCATGTGCCGGATGCCGTACGACTTCCCCGGCGACCCCGAACTCGCCCACAACATCGCCTCGTTCGCCGACAAGCACGGCACCTGGATCACCCCGATCGACGACGATTACCTGCCGATCTACTACGCCACCATCAACCTCTGGAAGTACCTGGGCGAGGGCCTGCCCGACAAGCGGTGGGTCACCATCGGGGTCTGCCAGACCGGGGACATGGAGGATCATCTGCGGCTCGGGCGGGCGCTCGCCGACGGCATCGCCGCGACCCCCGGGCGACGGGTGCTGCTCATCGCCTCCGGCGCCCTCTCGCACACCTTCTGGCCGCTGCGCGAACTGCGCGACCACGAGGCCAGCGACCCGGCGCACATCCGCACACCTAAGGCGCGGGAAGCCGACCACGAACGCATCGCCTGGTTCAAGGAGGGCCGTCACGACAAGGTCCTCGACACCATGGACGCGTTCTGGAAGGTCAAGCCCGAGGCGAAGTTCTTCCACTACCTGATGATGGCCGGCGCCCTGGGCGAGCGGCGCTGCGCCGCCCGAGCCCGTCAGTACGGCGCGTACGAGAACTCCGTCGGCACCGGCCAGGTCCACCTCTGGTTCGACCGCCCGGCCGACGGCTGGACGGCGCCCCACCACCCCGCCGCAGACCACACCTCCGCCGCAGACCACACCCCCGCCGAGGAGTCCGCCCATGCCTGAGTACCGCCGTATCCTCCTCGACGGCGCCGCCGTCCAGGTCACCGCCGACGGGGACGAACTCGTCGCCGGGGACGGGCGCCGCGTCAAGGCCGAGGACGCGCGGCATCTGCCGCCGGTCGTGCCGTCCAAGGTCATCGCCGTCCACCTCAACCACCGCAGCCGGGTGGAGGAGTTCCGGATCGGGCTTCCCGGCACGCCGACCTACTTCCACAAGCCGACCTCCGCCCTCAACGCCCACAAGGGCGCGATCGTCCGGCCCGAGGGCTGCAAGTGGCTCAACTACGAGGGCGAGGTCGCCATCGTCATCGGGAAGACCGCGCGGAACATCTCGCCTTCCGAGGCGGGGGAGTACATCGCCGGCTACACCGTCGCCAACGACTACGGCCTGCACGACTTCCGTGACACCGACGCCGGGTCCATGCTCCGGGTGAAGGGCTCCGACACCCTCTGCCCGCTCGGCCCGGGCCTGGTCACCGACTGGGACTTCCACGGCAAGCGGCTGCGGACGTACGTCAACGGAGAGGTGGTGCAGGACGGTTCCACCGACGAGATGACGTGGGACATGCACTACCTCGTCGCCGACATCGCCCGCACCATCACCCTCTGCCCCGGGGACGTCCTCCTGTCCGGCACGCCCGCCAACTCGCGGCCCGTCCGGCCGGGGGACGTGGTGGAGGTGGAGGTCGAAGGCCTCGGGCGGCTCGCCAACCACGTCGTGACCGGGCCGACCGCCATCCGTGCCGACGTGGGCGCCCAGCCCACCGAGTCGGAGGAGGTGCTGTCGACCGCGCTCGGCGGCGACTGGGAGTTCCGTGGCATCCGGCCACCGCGCCGCTGACGCGGGCCCCGGCCGCCGCGTCGCCGCGCGGGACGCCCCGGGTAGGGTCACGGACATGACCGAGCCCGCCCGTCGCCCCCGCAAGCGCGTGAACTACGGCACGGGCCGCGAGGCCCTGCTGGAGGCCGCCGTGCGTGTCGTGGCCCGGGGCGGGCTGCGCAGGCTCACCTACCGGGCCGTCGCGGAGGAGGCCGGGGTCACGCACGGCCTGGTCGTGCACCACTTCGGCTCCCGCGACGCCCTGATCGAGGAGGCCGTCGCCCACGCCATCCGCTCCTCCCTGAACAGCAGTGCCCTCGAACCGGGCACGGGCAAGGCCGCCGACTTCGCGGTGGGCCTGACGGACATGGTGGAGTCGGGACCTGACCTCCAGGCCTTCCAGTACGAACTGCTGCTGGAGTCCCGCCGCCGCCCCGAGCTTCAGGCTCACCTGCGGTCGCTGTACGACGAGTACTTCGACGCGACCCGGCGCGAGCTCACCCAGATGCTGCCCGGCCCGGTCGACGAGGGCCTGTCCCGGATGGTCTTCGCCACGCTGGAGGGACTCGTCCTGCACCAGCTGGTCTTCGGGGAGCGCGAGGTCATCGACCGGGCGCTGGACGAACTGCGCTCCGTGCTGAGGCTGCTCGCCGAGCGGCGGGACGGCGAGGACTGACCTCTCCGGGCCCTTCCGGCTCACCCGGGCCCTTCCGGCTCACCTGGGCTCTTCCGGCTCATGCGGGCGTCTCCGGCACAACCGGCCTCTCCGCTCCCCTGGGCCTGCCCGGACTCTCCGGTCCCGGAGCCGCGGAATTGCCCGTCCCTCACCCCTTGCCAAACGGATAGTTCCGCCCCACGATGAGGCAACTCGTTTGGCCTGAAACGATCCTTCCTCCCCTCTGGCAGGTGATCCGAGTGGACAGTCAGACGGTCTCCCGGCACACGGCGAAACCGGACGCGCCCACCGCAGGCACGCTCAAGCCCAACGCCCTCGGCGTCCTGGGCATCCTCTTCTTCGTCCTGTCCGCACAGGCCCCACTGACCGGCATCGCCGGCGCGGCCCCCATCGCAGTGGCGCTCGGCAACGGGCCCGGTGTGCCCGCCGCCTATCTGGTGGCGGGGCTGGTGATCCTGCTGTTCTCGGTGGGCTTCGTCGCCATGGGCCGCCATGTGGTGGACGCGGGCGCCTTCTACACGTACATCGGCAAGGGTCTCGGCCGGACCACCGGCACCGGCAGCGCGGCCCTCGCGCTCTTCGCGTACTGCACCATCCAGGCCGCCATGTACGGCCTCTACGGCGCCATCGTGAGCGGCCTGGTCGCGAGCCACACCGGCCTCGACCTGCCCTGGTGGGTCTGGACGTTGGCCACCATGGCCGTGGTCCAGGCGCTCGGCGCCGCCGGGGTCGAGATGGGTGCCAAGGTGCTGGCCGTCCTCGTCCTCGCGGAGTTCAGCATCCTGTCGGTCTTCGCCCTGGTCACCCTGGTCAAGGGCGGCGGCCCCGAGGGGCTCGGCCTCGCCGACAGCTTCTCCCCGTCCGCCGCCCTGGACGGGGCGCCGGGCGTGGCCGTGATGTTCGCCGTGGCATCCATGTTCGGCTTCGAGGCGACCGCCATCTACGGCGAGGAGGCCCGCGATCCCAGGAAGACCGTGCCGCGTGCCACGTACCTGGCGGTCGCCGTGGTCACCGGCTTCTTCGCCCTGGTCTCCTGGATGATCATCTCCTCCTATGGCGCCTCCGAGGCCACCGCGGCCGCGGGCAGGGCCCTGGAGAGCGGCGACGGGGCGGGCTTCGTCGTCGCGCCCATCGCGGCGGACTTCGGCGGCTGGGTGAGTGACGTGCTGCCGGTCCTGCTCGCCACGTCCCTCTTCGCCGGCATCCTCACCTTCCACAACTCCGCCAACCGCTACCTGTTCTCCCTAGGCCGCGACCGGCTGCTGCCGCTGCGGCTGTGCCGGCTCAACCGCCGTCACGCCCCCTGGGCGGCCGGGTGCGTCCAGACGGTCCTGGCCGTGCTGCTGGTGACGCCCTTCGCGCTGGCGGGCAAGGACCCCGTGCTGACGCTGTTCTCCTGGTTCAGCGGGGTCGCCGTGCTGGCGATGATGCTGCTGTACCTGCTGACCTCGGTGTCCGTGGTGGTCTTCTTCCGGCGCGAACGGCTCGACGCCCGTCCCTGGAACACGCTGATCGCACCCGTCCTCGGCGCGCTCGGCATCGCCGGGGCGATCTGGCTCGTCCTGGCCAACTTCACCACCCTCATCGGCGGGCAACGCACCACCGCCCTGTGGCTCACGCTGTCCGTGCCGGTGGTCATGACGCTGGGCATCGTGGCCGCGCGGGTGCGGGGGAGGGCCGTCGCGGCCGCCGACGGCTGACCGTGAGTGCTGTCCCGGCCGTCGGCGGCTGACCCGTGAGTGCTGCCCTGGCCGTCGGCGGCTGGCCGTGACTGCCGTCCCGGCCGTCGGTGCCGCCCTGACCGCCGGCGCCATCGTCCGCGTACGGCCCCGTACGTATCGTTCGAGACCAGAGGAGGACCATCCATGCCGGCCGTCACCCATGACGAATGGCTGCGCCGCGCCAAGGCGTTCCAGCCCTCCGGAGCCCATCACATCGACGGCGCCGAGGAGGCCGGGGGAGGGGCGACGTTCCACGTCGTGTCCCCGCGTGACGGCCGGATCCTCGCCGAGGTCGCCGACGGTGGCGCCGCCGAGGTGGACGCGGCCGTCGCCGCCGCCCGGCGGGCCTTCGACACCGGCCCCTGGCCGCGCCTGGCACCCGCCGAGCGCGGCCGGGCCCTGCTCCGCCTCGCCGGCCTGCTCGACGAGCGGCGCGAGGAACTGGCCCTGACCGTGAGCCTGGAGATGGGCAAACCGATCGCGGACGCGTACGGCATCGAACTGCGCGCCCTCGTCGGCACGCTCCGCTGGTACGGCCAGCTCGCGGACAAGCTCACCGACGAGTCGCCGCACACCGCCCCGGACGCCCTCGCCCTGGTCACCCGGGAACCCGCTGGGGTGGTCGGTGCGGTGGTCCCCTGGAACTTCCCGCTGACCCTGGCGGGCTGGAAGGTCGCCCCGGCCCTGGCGGCCGGCTGCACGGTCGTGCTGAAACCCTCGGAGAACTCCCCACTCTCCGCCCTGCTCCTCGGGCGTCTCGCGACCGAGGCCGGCGTCCCGCCCGGCGTCCTCAACGTGGTCACCGGCGACGGCCCCACGGCGGGCCGGGCCCTCGGCCTCCACCCCGACGTCGACGTCCTGGCGTTCACCGGCTCCACCGCCGTCGGCCGCCACTTCCTGCGCTATGCCGCAGACTCCAACCTCAAACGCGTCTGGCTGGAACTCGGCGGCAAGTCGCCCAACATCGTCCTGCCGGACGCCCCCGACCTCGACCAGGCCGCCGCCACCGCCGCCTGGGGCATCTTCTTCAACCAGGGCGAGATGTGCACGGCCCCCTCCCGGCTGCTCGTGCACGCCTCGATCGCCGAGCGGGTCACCGAGGCCGTGGTCCGGCGGGCCCGTGAGCTGAGGGTCGGCGACCCGCTCGACCCGGAGACGGAGATGGGCGCACTCGTCGGGCGCGGGCACCTGGACCGCGTACGCGAGCACGTCCGGCACGGCGTCGACGAGGGCGCGCGCCTGCGCGCCGGCGGCGACCGGATCCTCGCCGAGACGGGCGGGACGTATCTGGAACCCACCGTCTTCGACCGGGTGGGCCCCGGCTCGCGCCTGGCCCGGGAGGAGATCTTCGGCCCCGTCCTGTCCGTGCTCGCCTTCGACGACCTCGACGAGGCGGTCCGCCTGGCCAACGCCACCGAGTACGGCCTCGCCGCCGGTCTGTGGACCTCCGACCTGTCCACCGCCCACCGGGTCTCCCGCGCGCTGAAGGCCGGGACCGTCTGGGTCAACTGCTACGAGGAGGGCGACCTGACCGTGCCCTTCGGCGGCATGAAGCAGTCGGGCAACGGGCGGGACAAGTCGGTCCACGCCCTGGAGAAGTACACCGAGCTCAAAACCACCTGGATCCAGCTGTGATGCCGCTGATCGCGATCCCCGCCCGGTTCGCCGCGCGGACCTCCGCCCTCCGGTACGCCGCCGAGGTCAACGCCCGCGCCCTCGTCGAGGCCGTCTGGCGGGCCGGCGGCGAACCGGCGAGCATCCACCCGGCGGACACCGGCACGGCCGCCCGGCTGGCCCGCTTCGACGGTGTCCTGCTCCCCGGCGGCGGCGACCTCGCGCCCTCCCGCTACGGCGCCACCGGCACCCACGACACCGTCTACGACGTCGACCCACTCCAGGACGCCTTCGACCTCGACGCCGCCCGCCACGCGCTGGAGTCCGGTCTGCCCCTGCTCGCGATCTGCCGCGGCCTCCAGGTCGTCAACGTGGCCCTCGGCGGCACCCTGGAGCAGGACATGGGAGGCCCGGACCGCGAGCACCGGCACCTCGTCCACCCGGTCACCCTGGAGCCGGACTCGCTCGTCGCGCGGGCCACGGGCGCCGAGAAGACCGACGCGTCCTGCTACCACCACCAGCGCGTCGATAGCCTGGGCGCCGGCCTCCGGGTGACCGCCCGGGCGGCCGACGGCACGATCGAGGCCCTCGAACTCCCGGGTACGGGCGGCTGGTTCACGGCCGTCCAGTGGCATCCGGAGGACACCGCCCACGAGGACCCGGCCCAGCAGGGCCTGTTCGACGCGCTCGTGCGGGCCGCGGTCCGGTGAGGCGGCAGCGGGAGTCAGGCCCGGGGCCGCCGGCCGCTGCGCCGCGGCGCGGGCTCGGCGCCACCCAGCAGGGACTGCCGGCGCTCCTCGCCGTGCTCCTCGACCTGGAGGACCACGCTGCGCAGCCCCTCCGCGAGGCCGCGGCACTCCGCGTCGCTGAGTCCGGCGGTGACGAAGGCCTCCTCCTCGTTGAACGCCGGGAACACCCGCAGCATGAACTCCTCGCCCTCGTCGGTGAGGCTCAGCAGCACCAGCCGCCCGTCGGTCGGATGACCGTCCCGTCGCAGCAGACCCCGCGACTCCAGCGTGCGGACCACACCCGTCAGCGTGCCCTTGGAGATCCCCGCCTCCTCCGCCACGTGCCGGGTCTCCGACTCGCCCCACACCCAGACCACCCACAGCACCACGAAGGCCGTCCAGGTCAGATCGGAACCCCGCAGCACCGAGTTCTCCAGGTGCTGCCGCACCGCGGACGCGGCCCGGTAGATGTTCGCGACCGCCGCCATCTGCTCCCGGCGGATCGGAATGCCCCCGAGTTTCGCCGCTGCGAGCTTCTCGGCCTCGGTGATGGATCGGTGGCCCGGCACGGGCGGCTCCTTCTGATCGCGGCGCGTCACACACGGGCGGCTCAACCCCGCCGTCCGGTCGTTCGGATTCAAATTGTACGAAGGTGAAAGGGAAACCCCACATGCCCGCCTCTCCCCGCATGCTCCTCGTCCTCAGCGAGAACTGGACCCTGACCGGCGGCCGGGCCGATCTGCCCGCCGCCGTCCGCTGGGCCCGCGAGGCCGAGGACGCCGGCTTTGACGCCGTCATGGTCAGCGAGCACATCGTCCTCGGCCCCGACGCGGCGGCCGCCGGCGTCATGGGCAATCCGCGCGACTACGCCCTCCCGGGCAACCAGGACCGGCACACCCCCTGGCCGAACTCGCTGCTGCTGCTCGCCGCCATCGCCCCCGTCACCTCCCGGCTGCGCCTGGCCGCCGCGGCCGTCCTCGCCCCGCTGCGCCACCCCCTGCTGCTCGCCCGCGAGCTCGGCACCCTCGACCTGATCAGCGAGGGGCGTCTCGTCGTGCAGCCCACGGTCAGCTGGAGCAAGGACGAGTACGACGCCCTCGGCGTGCCGTTCGCCCGGCGCGGGCGGCTGCTCGACGAGCACCTGGAGGTGTGGGCGAAGGCCTGGGGCCCGTCCCCGATCTCCCACGACGGACCGCACTTCCCCTTCCAGGACGTCTACTTCGAGCCCAAGGCCCACCGTCCGGACGGTCCCCGGCTCTGGTTCGGCGGCCAGCGCCTGCGCGGCCCCGTCCTGCGCCGCCTCGTCCGGTACGGCCACGGCTTCCACCCGCTGGGGCAACCCACGCCCGAGGACCTCCAGGCGCTCAAGGAGGCGATGGCCGCGGCGGGGCGGGACAGCGCGGAGCTGGAGATGATCGGCGGCACCCGGGCCGTCTTCCCCGACGACCGCTCCCCGGCGGACCTCGGCGCGGCGCTCGCCGTCATCCCCGAGCAGCTGGAGCAGGGCTTCACGACGTTCTGCGTCAAGCCGAACCAGTTCATCGACGACCCCGACGGGGTGGGGGCGTTCTGCCGTGAGGTCATGCGGCGGGTCGAGGCCCTGGCGTCCTGACCGTCCCGGCCCGGATCACCGCTCGACGAACCGTGCCAGGTGATCCGGGTCCGGCCGCAGCAGCCCGTCCCGCACCGCGAGCGCGGTGGCCTCCGCCCGGGAGGCGCAGCCGGTCTTGCGCAGCAGATGCTCGACATGGCTGTGCACGGTCCGCGGGGACAGGAACAGCGCCTGCGCGATGGCCTGGTTGGTCTGCCCCGTGGCCGCCCGGGTGAGCACCTCCAGTTCCCGGGGGCTCAGCCCGTACGGCAGTTCCGTGGGCGTCTCGTGCACCAGCACCGCGTCCGCCGCCAGGCCGGGCCCCGCCGGGTGCCGGTGCAGGACGAGCCGCCGCCAGTCGCCGTCAACCGGCCACAGCAGGCGCAGCCGCCGCCCGCCCGTGCCGGTGAAGGCGTGCAGCAGCGCACCAAATCCACCGTCCTCCCGCAGTACCCCGGGCCGGTCGCGGCCCGGCAGGTCGATCACCGCGCCGTCGCCGGTGACGAGGCTCGCCGCGTCCGCCTCCGCCAGACCGTGCAGATCACCGGTGTGCGCCAGCGGGTCGGCGAGCGCGGCCAGGGCGGGGATGACCGAGGCGAGCAGCCGGCGGGCGTCGGTGTCGTAGGCGTCCGCGCTCTCGGTGGAGAGGTGAACCAGGCCGACCAGCCGGCCCCGGTGCCGCAGGGCCCCTGTGACCCCGTCCCGGAAACCGGCCGGGCGGACCCGCTCGGCGTAGAACCAGCCGTGCCGGAAGCGCGGCCCGGCGTCCTCGGCGTCCTCCGAGATCGACGGCGGCAGCTCCCGCCGTACGACGTTGCGGTACCACGGTGTCGCGACGAACTCCCCGGCCATGGCCTGCGAGGCGGCGGCGGTGTAGCCGATGCTCGCGACCTGGACGTGCGAGCCGGTCAGCGGGTCGATCGTGAGCAGGGTCGCCGCGTCCAGGGGCAGCGCGCGGGCGAGCTCGCGGAGGGCCTGTGCGGAGGCCGAGGCGGTATCGCGTTCGCGGGTGAGCATGCCGATACGGGCGGCTGCCGCGATCTGGTGATGGCTGGGCATGACGAGCCTCCGGGCGGCTCGGGCGACGATATCGTTTGAGGCCTAACGATAGAGCCCCGGCTGGTGCCCCACAAGGTGTGCACCGGTACCGGGCGAGCGAGCCGGGGCGCGGTCGCAGTCGGTATTTGTACGGATGGCGCGGCGGGCCATGCGGGTCTTTCCTGTTCGGCACAGCCGGACGCCCGCTCCAGCCGGGCCCGCCCCTCGGAGAGAGCCCACCATGACCCCACCCCCGTACACCGCCTCGCGCCGACACTTCCTCGCCCTCTCCGCCGCCACCGCCCTGGCGGCAGCCGGATGCTCGGCCCCGCAGAACACCGCCGCCTCGACGAAGCCCTCACCCTCCGGCGGCACCCGCCTGACGAAGATCGGCCTCGACTACCCCTTCACCCAGCTCCCGCTCTACTCGACCCTGGTGAAGCTCTCCACGGCCCGGGCCGAGAAGCACGGCATCTCGCTGCTCACGACCAGCGACAACGCCAGCGCCGACACCCAGGCCAGCAACCTCAAGACCTGGGTCGCCCGCAAGGTTCCGGCGATCGTGTCCTTCCCGATGGTCTTCGAGGCCGCCGAGCCCTTTGCCAAGGCGGCCCTGGACGCCGGACTGATCTGGGTGACCTACGGCGGCTCCCTGCAGCACCAGAGCGCCGACATCCAGTTCAGCTTCCGCGAGGGCGGCACCCTGCTCGGCGAGGCGGCGGCGAGGTGGGCCCAGGAGCACCTCGGAGGCAAGGGCAAGATCGCCTTCCTCACCGACAGCGCCATCGAACTGGGCCGCGAACGCACCAAGGGCATGATCGACGCCTTCACCAAGGCGGCACCCGGCGTCGACGTGGTCGCCCAGGAGCAGGCCATCGACCCGGACACGGGCCTGACGAAGACGAAGGCGATCCTCGCCAAGCACCCCGACCTCAACCTCGTCCTCGGCGTCACCGACGCCGCCGCGTACGGCGGATTCAAGGCCCTCCAGCAGGCGGGCCGCGCGAAGGACGACGCGAAGACCTTCGTCGGCGGCCAGGACGGCGCCGCGCCCTCCCTCCTCGCCGTCAAACAGGGCACCTTCTACCGGGCCTCCGCCGCCCTGGCGCCCAAGGACATCGCGGCGGCCATCGTCGACGTGCCGCGCGCGGTCGCGGCCGGCCGGGCGAACCCGAGCGTCCAGGTGCCCATCACCCTCGTCCAGCGTGCCGACACCGCCCGGATCGACGCGCTGCTCGCCCAGAACGCCTAGGCCGGCCATGACGATCACGAACCTCCGCATCCGCGGCCTGACGAAGTCCTTCGGCGGAGTCAGGGCCCTGGACGGCGTGGACCTCACCGTCCCCGCCGGCCAGGTGCATGCCCTGCTCGGCCACAACGGCGCCGGCAAGTCCACCCTCATCAAGTGCCTCGGCGGCGCGTTCCCGCCCGACGCGGGCACCATCGAGGTCGGCGGCGCGTCGTACCAGCGCCTCACCCCGCGCGAGTCCATCGCGTCCGGCGTGGCGATCATCTTCCAGACGCTCAGCGTGGTCGACGCTCTGACCGTGGCGGAGAACATCTTCCTCGGCCAGGAGTGGACCCGGTACGGCCGTATCGACCGGCGCGCCCAGGAGGAGGTCGCCGCCGGGCTCCTGGAACGGGTCGCGGCCCGGTGCTCCCCGCGTGACCGGGTGGGCGATCTGCCCATGGGCCAGCGCCAGTTGGTGGAGATCGCCAAGGCCCTGAGCCGCAGCGCCTCGGTCCTGGTCCTCGACGAGCCGACGGCGGCGCTGTCCGGCGCCGAGACGGACGCCCTGGCGGAACGGGTGGAGGACCTGCGTACCCAGGGGCTGGCCATCGTCTACGTCACCCACCTGCTGGCGGAGGTGGAACGGCTGGCGGACGCGGTGACCGTGCTGCGGGACGGGCGGGTGGCTCATCACGCGACGGTCGCGGGGCGGACGCGGCGGGAACTGGTGGAGGCGATCGCGGGACGGCCCACGGAGGAGACACGGACGCCTCGGCGCGGAGCGGGCCCGAGCGCGCCCGGCGCCGGAAGCACGCCGGTCCGCGATGTGCCCGGCTCCCGAACCACGCCGGTCCCCGATGTGCACGACCCCGCAAGTACGCCGGACCCCCACGCGCCCGAGCCGCGGCGAACTCCCGTCTCACCCTGTCTCGTCGCCGACGCCCTGTGCGGCCCGGGCTTCGGCCCCGTCGGCCTCACCGTCGCCCCGGGGGAACGCGTCGGTCTGTTCGGCCTCATCGGTTCCGGCCGCACCCGCATCCTGGAGACCCTCTACGGCAGGCGCCGCGCCACGGCCGGAACGATCCGGGTCGGCGACCGTACCGTCACCCCGGCCCGCCCCGCCGACGCCCTCGCCGCCGGGATCGCCCTGGTACCGGCGGACCGGCGCGCCCAAGGTCTGTTCCCCTCGCTGTCCGCGCAGGACAACGCCCTGCTGCCGTCCGTCCGGCCCCTGGCCCGCCACGGGGTACGGGCGCTGCGCACCGAGCGGCGGGTGTTCGGCGCGCTGGCCATGGCGGTCGGGCTGCGTCCGGCCCGGCCCGGACTGCCCGCGGCCGCGTTCTCCGGCGGCAACCAGCAAAAGCTCGTCCTCGGACGCTGGATCAACGACGCCCGGCACGTGGACGTCCTGCTGCTGGACGAGCCGACCCAGGGCGTCGACGTGGGCGCCCGCCAGGAGATCTACCGGGTGGTGTCCACGCTCGCCGAGGACCGGGGCACCGCCGTGCTGTTCGCCTCCAGCGACCCGGAGGAGATCGTGGCGCTCGCCGACCGCTGCCTGATCGTCGCCGGGGGACGGATCGTCGGCGAACTATCCGGTCCCGAACTCACCGAACAGGCCCTGCTGTCGGCCGTCCACGACCCCCTGACCGACGAAGGAGCAGCATGACCACCGCCGACCCGGTCCTCACCCGGCCCCGCCTGATCGCCACGGGCGGGCTGACCACCGTACGACGCAACCCGCTCCTCGTCGTGCTGCTCGCGATGGTGCTGGTCTTCCAGGTGACCACGGGCAGTTTCCTCGCCCCGGCCAACCTCGCCGGCATCGCCACCGAGGCCGCCACCCTCGCCATCGTCGCGGTCCCGCTGGCCCTGCTCGTCATCAGCGGCTACCTCGACCTGTCGGTCGGTTCCACGCTCGCCCTCGGCGGGCTGGTCGCGGGCTGGCTGGCCGGGCAGCACCACCAGTCGCCCGCCGTCGCCCTGCTCGGGGCGCTCGCCGCCGGGGCCTTGGTGGGGGCGGTGAACGGCGTCCTGTGCTGCTACTTCGGCCTGTCCGCGTTCATCGTCACCCTCGGCATGCTGACCGCCGTACGCGGCCTCGCCCAGCAGTTGTTCCCGCTGCCGCTGAGCGGGTTCGGCTCCGGGTTCGCCTGGATCGGCGGGGCGCGGATCGCGGGTGTCGCCGCGCCGGTCGTGATCGCGGTGCTCGTGCTGGCCGCGGGCGCCCTGTTCCTGGCGCTCACACCGGCCGGACGGCACGTCTTCGCCATCGGCGTCAACCGGGAGGCCGCCCACCTCTCCGGCATCCACATCCGCCGTACCCCGTTCGCGCTGTTCGTCGTCACCGGCGTGGCCGCCGCCCTGGCCGGGGCGATCAAGGCGTCGGTGCTGGACAGCGTGGTCGCCGGTACCTCCGGCTCCGGCTTCGAACTGACCGTGCTCACCGCCGTGCTGCTCGGCGGCGTCGCCCTCACCGGCGGCTCCGGCTCCATCCTCGGCGTCCTGCTCGGCGTGCTCTTCCTCGGCGGCCTGCAGAACGGCCTGACCCTGCTCGACGTGCCGACGTTCTGGCAGCAGATGGCGCAGGGCACCGCGCTGGTGGCCGGCGCGGCCCTGGCGTACTTCGCCCCCCGCACCGGCCGCTGACCCACCCTCCCCCCGAAATGAGGTCATCCGTGAGCGACACCGCTCCCACTCTCGTCCTGACCGGCGGTCAGGTCCTCACCGTCGACGCCGGCTTCACCGTCGCCGAGGGCGTGGCCGTGCGCGGCCGGGACATCCTGGCCGTCGGCACCGACGCGGAGATGCGCGCGCTGGCCGGGCCCGGCACCCGGATCGTCGAACTGGGCGGCCGGACCGTACTCCCGGGCATCAACGACTCGCATCTGCACGGGGCCGCCTACGGCATGACGAAGCCTCCCTTCGCCATCGACGTCGGCCACCCGGCGGTGGGGTCCATCGCCGACATCGCCGCGGCGGTGGGCCGGGCAGCCGGGGATGCGCCCGCCGGTGCGTGGATCATCGGCCTGGGCTGGGACCCCGGCTACCTCGCCGAGTGCCTGGCCGACCCGGGCCGCTTCCCGCACCGGCGGGATCTGGACGCGGTCGCCCCGGACCACCCGGTCTGCCTGACCGACTTCTCCTCGCACATGGTGTGGGCCAACTCCGAGGCCCTGCGCCGCTGCGGCGTCGACGCGGACACCCCGGCCCCGCCCGGCGGTGTCATCGACCACGACCCCGACGGCCGGCCCACCGGCATCCTTCGGGAGGCCGCCGGGCGGCTCGTCCAGTCCGCACTCCCCGCCCCCACCCTCGCCCAGCGCCGCCAGGCCATTCAGGGCGTGATCCGCGAACTGCACTCCCGGGGCATCACCAGCTACACCGAGCCCGGCCTCGGCCCCGGCGGCGCCGACACCCTCTTCGGGGGCCTGAGCACCGACAACTGGACCGCCTACGCCGAACTCGCCGCGTGCGGTGACCTCCAGGCCCGGGTCAGCGTCCTGCTCCTGCCCGCACCCATGGGCGGCTCGGCCGACGACGTCCGCGAGGGCCTGGCCCAACTGCGCCGCCCCGAGTCGGCCGACCCCCGGCTGCTGCGGGCCATCGGCGTCAAGATCTTCGCCGACGGCGTCCCGCCCAACCGCACGGCGTGGATGAGTGAGCCGTACCCGGAGGGCGGCCACGGTGCCCTGTGCGTGCACGGCGACTCGCCCGCGCTCCAGGTGCACGAACTCCGCGAGATGATCCGGCTCGCCCACGAGGCCGGCTTCCAGCTCGGCGTGCACGTGACCGGCGACCGGGCCATCGACATCGTGGTGGACGCCTTCGTCGCCGCGAACACGGCCGTACCCCGTCCCGACGCCCGCCACTACGTCATCCACGGCGACTTCATCAGCCCCGGCAGCCTGGCGAGGCTCGCCGCGCACGGCTACGGCGTCAACATGAACCCCGCCATCAAGTGGACCATCTCCGACCTGATGGACGAGGTGGTCGGTCCCGAACGCTCCGCCTACCAGTGGCCGGTGCGCTCGGCCCTGGACGCCGGGGTACGGGTCTGCGCCAGCTCCGACGCCCCGATCACCGAGCCCGACTGGCGCCAGGGCGTGGCCTCCATGATGCTCCGCGAGTCCAAGGCCAGCGGCCGACCCAGCGGCCCCGACCAGTGCGTGCCGCTCGCCGACGCCCTGCGCGCCTACACGGCCACCCCGGCCTGGCAGGACTTCGCCGACGACTGGAAGGGCACCGTCGAGCCGGGCAGGGCCGCCGACCTGTGCGTCCTGGACCGGCCGCTGCTGGACCTCGACCCGCACGAGATCACGGACGTGCGGGTGGATCTCACGGTGTTCGACGGTCGGGTGGTCTTCGAACGGTGAGGGCGCGTTCCACCAGGTGGTCCGAGGTTCGAGAACCAGGATCGGGGCTGGCCGGCAGCACCTCTGTCCCAGGTTCAGCCCGGTCCGCGGCGATCGAGTGCAGCACGAACCTGGTTGAGGCCCTGCACTCTCCAGCGGCCCCGGTCGGGCATGTGGTCGTCTCGGCGCCAGCGCCAGGCGGAGAACATCGCCCAGTTCAGGGCGCGGCACCGGTGGATCAGGTCGTGGTCGGCCCCCGCATAGTGCTTTCCCACTTCGTCGGGCGCATGGGCGAGGTCGAACTCGATCGGCCCACGGCAGCAGGTGGCGAGGTCCACGAAAAGCGGCCCCCTCCTCGTGTTCAGGAGGTTGCCCGGATGAGGCTCGCCGTGCAGCAGCTGGTCGCCGGTGTTGTCGATGCTGATCGCGGCGCTCAGTCCACTGAGTGTGGAGCTGAGGAGTTCCCGGTCGGAGTCGGGCAGCTCGGGGGACCGGTCCCGGTCGTTCACCTCTCCCAGTGCCACGGCGACCCGATCGGTGAAATGCGGTGCGGCCAGGTCGATCTGGCGCAGGGCCGCATGGTGCCGCAGGAACACGTCCGCGTAGTCGGCCGGGGCGATCTCCGACCCCACCGGTTCGTAGTAGGTCCAGAGCGAGATGGCGAAGGCATCACGCGAATAAACTCGCGGCTCGACCCGAGGCTCGAGCTCGGCCACCGGAGCGTCGACGCCGGCGAGACGGTGGGCGACCTCTACTTCGAACTCGGAATCAGCCAGATGCCCCGAGGGTGCGACCCGAGCCAGAATGTCGCAAGGGACCAGGCGCAGCGCGACGCGGTCCGAGTTGTGGATGACGATCGCATCGTCGACCTGAAGGCCCAGCTCGGAAGCGGTCGCCCGTCCTGCCTCGACTGCGCGGCGGAGTTCTAATGGCTCCATACCGGTCTCCCTCCTTTTGAGTGCCCATAGGTGTTGGGGGACAGCAGCGATGCCCACCGATGTCTTCGTGAACATCCTTCGGCGGCCGGACCCGGACCTTGCGACAAGCATCGGCGGTTTCTGCCGGTCAGCAAAGGCCGTTGTGGACGGTCAGGCCGCCCGCAGCTCCGTCCGCCCGATCCCCCACCGCCGCTTCCGGTACCGGCCGGCCACCCGGCACACCGCGTAGATCGTGAAGGAGATCGTCGTGACATAAGGGCTGATGGGAATGCTGCTGCCCAGGGCGAGCAGGATGCCGCCCTCGATGGAGGCCACGGCGAACACGACGCTCAGGACGGGCAGCAGTACCGGTGAGGCGGTGACGCGGGCGGCTGCCGCGGCCGGGGTGACGACCATCGTGAGCACCAGCAGCGCGCCGACGATCTGCACCGACAGGGCGACCGCGAGCCCGAGAACCAGCATGAAGGCGAAGGACAGTCCGCGGACCGGCACCCTGCGCGCCTCCGCCACCTCCGGGTCGGTGCTGGCGAAGGCCAGCGGGCGCCACATGACCGCCAGGGCGGCCAGCACCAGCACGGACGTACCGAGCAGCCACGACATCTGCGGGGTGTCCACGGCGACGATCTGGCCGGTCAGCAGCCCGAACTTGTTGGCCGCCCGGCCCTTGTAGAGGGCGAGGAAGAGCACCCCGAGGCCCAGCCCGAACGGCATGATGATGCCGATCACCGAGTTCCGGTCCCGGGCCCGCGTCCCCAGCACACCGATGGCGCCGGCCGCGAGGAGCGAACCGGCGATCGAGCCCGCCACGATGTTCGCCCCCAGCAGCAGCGCCGCCGAGGCGCCCGCGAAGGACAGCTCGCTGATGCCGTGCACCGCGAACGGCAGGTCCCGCATCAGCACGAACACCCCGGCGAGCCCGCCCACCAGCCCGAGTGCCACACCGGCGACGAGGGAGTTGCGGACCAGGGACAGGAGTGCGCCGTAGTCGGTGAAGTCGAAGATCTGGTGCCAGGCCCCGTCCGCGAGCGTCATGCGCGCACTCCGTCCGTCACGTGGACCGGCCCGGGATGGTGCGGCGGGGCGGCCGTCTCGTCGGGCGCTCCGGCGACCACCACCCGGCCGCGCACGCGGACGACGTCGACCCGCGTGCCGTAGAGCCGGGACAGCGACTCGGAGGTCAGCACCTCCTCGGGGGTGCCGGTCCGGTGGCCGCCACGGGCCAGGTACAGCACCCGGTCGGCCAGCCCGAGCACCGGGTTGATCTCGTGCGTCACGAACACCACCGCCGTGCCGTGGGAGCGGCGCCGGGCGTCGATCAACTCGGTGACGGCCCGCTGGTGGTTCAGGTCGAGCGACAGCAGCGGCTCGTCGCACAGCAGGACGCGTGGGTCGGTCGCGAGAGCCTGCCCGATGCGCACGCGCTGCCGCTCACCGCCGGACAGCATCCCGAGCGGGACGTCGGCGTAGGACAGGGCCCCGACCGATGCGAGGATCTCGGCCACCCGGCGGCGGGCCCCGGCAGCGCGCAGCCGCGGGCCGAAGCGGTGCCCGTCGATGCCGAACCGCACCAGGTCCCGGGCGCGCAGCATGGCCTGCGCGGACAGCGCCGCCTGCTGCGGGACGTAGCCGATGTGCCGGGCGGCCTCGCGTGCCGGCCGGCCGAGGACCGTCAGGGTGCCGGCGGACAGCGGCCGACGGCCCAGCAGCGCCCGGACGAAACTGGTCTTGCCGGCCCCGTTCGGGCCCAGCACGGCCAGGAACTCCCCGGGCCGCACGTCGAGGTCGAGGCCGCTCCACACCTCGCGGTCGCCGTAGGACAGGGCCGCTCCGCGCAGACTGACGACGGGCGCCGCGTCCCGCCGGGGTGCCGGGGTCACTTGGCCAGCGCGCTCGCGAGCGCGTCGACGTTGGCGGTCATCCAGCCGAGGTAGTCCGTGCCCTCCGGCAGGGTCTCGGTGACGGGTACGACGGGGATACCGGCCGCCTTGGCCGCTGCCTCGGTCTTCTCGGACTGCGGGCCGGAGGTCTGCTCGTTGTAGACGAGCACCTCGACCTTCCGGTCGCTGAACAGCGCCAGGTTCTCCCGGAGGACGCGCGGGGAGACGTCGTCGCCCTCCTCGACGGCCTCGCTGATCGCCGGGGGCGTCCTGTCGACCAGGCCGCAGGCCTCGGTCATGTACAGCGGCACGGGCTCGGTGATCGCCACTCCCTCGCCGCCGTGCTCCTTGCTGATCCGCGCCTCCTTCGCCTCCAGCGGCGCGAGCTTCGCCTTGAAGGCGGCGGCGTTCTTCCTGAAGGCGGCCGCGTGACCCGGGTCGGCCCGCGCGAGGGCCGCGGATATCCGGTCGGCGACCTTGGCGACGGTGGGGAAGTCGTACCAGACGTGCTCGTTCAGTTCGCCGCCCTCGGGCGCGGTCCTGCCGGACACCTCGACGGCGTCGATCACCTGGGCCGAGTCGTCGTGGTGGGCCTTCAGCATGCGGTCGACGAAGTCGTCGTAGCCGCCGCCGTTCTCGACGACGACCTTCGCCCTGGACAGGGCCAGCTGGTTCTGCGGGTCGGCCTCGTAGGAGTGCGGGTCCTGGTCGGGGTCGCTGATGAGCGAGGTGACGTCCACCCTGTCGCCGCCCACGCGCCGGACGATGTCGCCGTAGACGTCCGTGGAGGCGACCACGGACACCCTGGCCGAGGCGCTCGTGCCGTCGGCGGCGTCCGACGAGCTGCCGCAGCCCGCCAGCATGGCCAGTGACGCGCTGGTCAGCAGCGCCAGGCGGCGGGACGTGGACAGGGACATGGCTCCTCCAGGACGGATGCTCAGGGGGTTGCTGGCAGCCGTCACGCTAGATGGGAATGAATGTCACGTGCGGGTTCTGGCCGAAGTCATGTGGAAACCATTGCCAGTTGTTGGGATGCTCTGGACTGTCTATCCAATCGTTGGACATGTGGTCTAAAGTGAAGGTGGGCGAAGTGAGAGGAGGCGGGATGACGGCAGAGCTGGACGCCGAACGGAACGCGATCCTCGCCGCGCTGGTGCCGGTCGTGGACGGGATCGCCGCGACCTTCGGACCGGTCTGCGAGGTCGTGCTGCACGACTACCGGAACCCGGAGAAGTCCGTGGTCGCCGTGGCCGGTTCCGTGACCGGGCGCTCGGTGGGCGGCGCGATGAGCGAGATCGGCATGCGCGTCCTCGCCGGCGGCGACGGGGCGGCCGACGAACTCAACTACGTCACCCGCACCCGGAACGGCACACGGGTGAAGTCCTCCACGATGGTGCTCCGGGACTCCCAGGGAGCCGTCTTCGGCGCCCTCTGCGTCAACGTCGACGTCGGCGCCGTCGACCAGGCGCACCGGCTGCTCGGTGCGCTCGCCGGGGCCGGCGCCGCCCCCGCGGAGCCGCCGACCACCACCTTCGGCAACGACATCGACTCCGTGGTCGACGCCCTCGTCGACGCCCACCAGTCAAAACAGCGGGGGAGCTGGGCGGAACTCGACCGCGCGGAGCGCCTGGAGCTGTTCGGCGGACTGGACACCCGCGGCGTCTTCGCCGTGCGCGGCGCCGTCGAGCAGGTCGCCGCCCGGCTCGGCATCTCCCGCGCATCCGCCTACAACTACCTGTCCCAGGCCAGGACCGCCCATGACACTCCCACCGGAGGATCCGCGTGACGACCACCACCCCGCCGGTCACCCCCGACGACGTCCGGGACGCCGCAGCCCGCCTCAAGGGCGTCGCCCACCGCACGCCCGTACTGCGCTCGCGTACGCTCGACGCGCTCGTCGGCGCCGAGGTCCACCTCAAGTGCGAGAACTTCCAGCGCATGGGCGCCTTCAAGTTCCGCGGCGCCTACAACGCCGCCTCCCGCCTCACCCCCGAGCAGCTGTCCCACGGTATCGCCGCCTACTCCTCCGGCAACCACGCCCAGGCCGTCGCCCTGGCCGCCCGCGAGCTCGGCACCACCGCGGTGATCGTCATGCCCGAGGACGCCCCGTCGTCGAAGCGGGCGGCCACCGCCGGCTACGGCGCCGAGATCGTCACGTACGACCGTTACACCGGCGACCGTGTCGCCATCGCCGAGGCCCTGGCCGCCGAGCGCGGTCTGACGGTCATCCCGCCCTACGAGCACCCGCACGTCATCGCCGGGCAGGGCACGGCCGCCCTCGAACTCCTCGAGGAAGCGGGGGAGCTGGGGGCTCTGCTGACGCCGGTCGGCGGCGGCGGGCTGATGGCGGGCAGCGCCACGGTGGCCAAGGACCTGCACCCGGACATCCGGATGACCGGCGTCGAGCCGGAGGCCGGGGACGACACCAGGCGCTCCCTGGCGGAGGGGCGGCGCGTCAGCATCCCGGTCCCGCACACCATCGCCGACGGCCAGGCCCTGCACACGCCCGGCGAGCTGACCTTCTCGATGAACCGCACCCTCCTCGACGACGTCGCCCTGGTCTCCGACGACGAGATCCGGGACGCGATGCGGTTCGCCTTCGAACGCCTGAAGATCGTCGTCGAGCCGAGCGGCGCCACCCCGCTGGCGGCCCTGCTCACCGGCCGCACGGGCCCTCTCCCGGAGCGCGTCGGTGTGATCATCTCCGGCGGCAACATCGATGCCGAGCGCTTCGCCGGGCTCTGCGGCCACACCGCCCCCGGAATGGCGCCGCCCGCCTGACGGACGGACGATGGAAGGAGACCCCTTACCGAGGAGGAGCGTCATGCTTGAAGTGAAGACGCTCGACAAGCCGGACGAGCGGCGCGACTATCCCCAAGGCCACCTGGAAGCCGTCCACATGACGGGACTGGACTTCGCCGTGGCCGCGTTCGAACCGGGCTGGCGCTGGTCCGAGTCCGTGGCCCCCATCGCCGGGACCGACAGCTGCCGGATCCACCACAACGGCTACGTCGTCTCGGGCCGTATGCACATCCGCATGGACGACGGCGCGGAAAGCGAGGTGGGACCCGGCGACGTGTTCGTCTGCTCGCCCGGGCACGACGCCTGGGTGGTCGGAGACGAACCGTGCGTGGTGTACGACTTCGCGGGCAGCATGGCCAAGGAGTACGCCAAGAAGGAGTAGGGGCAGTACCGGTGGGAAGGACTGGCCGGTCACCCGCGCGCCGGCGGCGTGTCACACGGTGACGACCACCTTCGCCCGCGTGTGTTCCTCCAGGAACCGGATCACCTCGGCGGGCCAGGCACCGGCCTGCCGACGTCCCTGGACTCCAGCGTGTCCGCCGAGCCGTACCGGTCCTGCACCACTGCCTTCATGGGACCCCCTCCGTTATCGGCGAGCGTAGGGAACCTCCTCCCCCGGGGCATCGGGGGCAACCCTGATTTTCCCCGGGGTCGCCCTTGCCGGCCGCACGTCCACGGCCGGGGGTGTCGCCCCCAGGCCCTCGCCGGCGTCGCCTCCGGTGCCTTCGAGGTGCTGGCCGACGGCATCACGCGGCAGGCCGAGACCGGGTTGGCGGCCGACCCGGCCGTCCTCTGCCGGGTCGCGCGACACGGGAAGCCCCTAGTGAAAGGACCCCTGAGCCGGCGCTCCGCCCGTCAGGCCTCTCCCACCAGGATCACCTCCAGCGTGCGCGGACCGTGTACCCCCTCGACCCGGTCCAGCTCGATGTCGCTGGTCGCCGACGGCCCGGAGATCCAGGTCAACGGGCGCGCCGGGTCGAGGCGTTCAAGCCCCTGCGGTACGGACGACACGACCTGGCCGGGAACCCGGACGACGCAGATGTGATGGTCCGGGACGAGGGTGATCCGGCGCCGCCCCTGGTCGGGTGAGCCGTCCAGCACGATCGTCCCGGTCTCCGCGATCGCGACCGCACAGCCCGTCACCACACTGTCCACCCGGTCGAGTTCGTGCGGCGTGCTCTCCGCCCGGTCCGCCACCCGTGTCACACCGGTCGCCGCCAGCCACCCCTCGTCCAGCCCGGGAGGCACCAGCACCGAGGCCGACCCCCGCTTCTCCAGCAGCGCCGCGATCAGCCCGGCCAGCCCGTCGGCGTCCGTGCGGTGCACGACCGCCCGGTAGTCCACCAGGTTCCCGGCGAGCAGATCCACCGTCTCCGGGGCACCGAGGTCCCCGTGCTGTCGCAGATAGTCGCGCGGAACCGCCTGCTCGTACGGCGGGTCGTCCCGCGGTACGTCCGCCAGCGCGCGCCGCACCCGGCCCAGGACCCGTTCCCTGCTGTTCACTCGGCACCGTCCTTCCCGCCGCGCGTGCGCTGCCACCAGTCCCGGAACGGCTCGGCCGGCACCGGCGGCAGGTCCCGCGACCCGCTCCACGCCCTGCCCGGACCCGGCAGCGTCCGGGGATGGAAGCGGCGGGTCCGGGAGGCCGCGCGCTGGCCGGTGCGCAGCGCGCCCGGGTGGGTGAACGCCCAGCGCGCCGCGCGCATCGCGGCCCGCTCGGCGGCATGCCCCTTCGCGGGCCGCAGCACCACCTTGTTGCCCTCCCGGGTGACCTCGCCGCCCTCGACGACCCGCTCCCGCAGATGCACCAGCACCTCGGGGATGTCGATGGCGACCGGGCACACCTCGTAGCACGCCCCGCACAGCGAGGACGCGTATGGCAGCGAGGCGTCGATCTCGCTGTCCGTGCCCCGCAGTTGGGGGCTGAGGATCGCGCCGATCGGGCCCGGGTACACCGAGCCGTAGGCGTGGCCGCCGGCCCGCTCGTACACCGGGCACACGTTGAGGCACGCCGAGCAGCGGATGCAGCGCAGTGCCTGCCGGCCGACCTCGTCGGCGAGGGTGTCGGTGCGCCCGTTGTCCAGCAGCACCAGGTGGAAGGTGCTCGGCCCGTCAGCCGTCTCGGAGTCCGTCGTGCCGGTCCACGTCGACGTGTACGGGTTCATGCGCTCGGCCGTCGAGGAGCGGGGGAGGGTCTGCAGGAACACCTCCAGGTCCTGCCAGGTGGGGACGATCTTCTCGATGCCGACGACCGAGATCAGCGTCTCGGGCAGGGTCAGGCACATCCGCCCGTTGCCCTCGGACTCCACGACCACCAGGGTGCCCGTCTCGGCGACCATGAAGTTGGCGCCGGAGACACCGACCTTGGCGCGCAGGAACTTCTCCCGCAGGTGCAGCCGGGCCGCCTCGGCGAGGTCGGCCGGCGTGTCGGTGAGGCCCTCGGGGGCGGGGCGGCCCCATGCGCTCATCTCGCGGGCGAAGATGTCCCGGATCTCGCCGCGGTTGCGGTGGATGGCCGGCACCAGGATGTGCGAGGGGCGGTCCTTGCCCAACTGCACGATCAGCTCGGCGAGATCGGTCTCGTAGGCGTGGATGCCCTCGGCCTCCAGTGCCTCGTTGAGTCCGATCTCCTGCGTGGCCATCGACTTGACCTTGACGACCTCCGACTCGCCGGTCATCTTCACGAGCTGGGTGACGATCTCGTTGGCCTCGGCCGCGTCGGCCGCCCAGTGCACGACGCCGCCCGCGGCCGTGACCGACTCCTCCAACTGCACGAGATAGCGGTCCAGATGGCGCAGCGTGTGGTCCTTGATGCGCTTGCCCGCCTCGCGCAGCTCGCCCCAGTCGGACACCTCGGTCACGGCCTTGGCCCGCTTGGCGCGGATGGTGTGTGTGGCGTGCCGCAGATTGCCGCGCAGGGTCTCGTTGCCGACGGCCTCCCGCGCGGCCTGTGGAAACGTCGGCATGCCGACGAACGTCCCGCTCATACGGCCGGTTCCTCCTCCGTGCTCGCCAGGATCTCCGCGATGTGCACCGGCCGCATGGCGGTCCGCAGCCGGGTCATCGTCCCGCCGATGTGCATCAGGCAGGAGTTGTCGGCCGCGCACAGCACCTCGGCGCCCGTCGACTCGGCGTTGCGCACCTTGTCGGTGCCCATGGCCGCCGAGACGTCGGCGTTCTTCAGCGCGAAGGTGCCGCCGAACCCGCAGCACTCGTCGGCCCCCGGCAGCTCGGCCAGCTCCAGCCCCTTCACCGCCCGCAGCAGCCGCCGCGGCCGCTCGCCGAGCCCGAGTCCGCGCAGCCCGTGGCAGGTCGGGTGGTAGGTCACCCGGTGCGGGTAGTACGCCCCGACGTCCGTCATGCCCAGCACGTCCACCAGGAACTCCGTGAGCTCGTACGTCTTCGGCACGACCGGCGCCAGCGTGGCCGCGAGGGTGTCCCCGCGCCCCTCGGCCCGGGCCCGCTCGCCCATCCGCGGATACAGCTCCCGCACCATCGCTCCGCAGGACCCGGACGGCGTCACGATCGCCTCGTACTCGCCAAAGACATCGGAGAAATGCCGGGCGAGCGGCTCGGCCTCGTGACGGTATCCGGTGTTGTAGTGGGCCTGGCCGCAGCAGGTCTGCGCCATCGGGAAGTCGACGTCGACGCCCAGCCTGGTCAGCAGTTTCACCACGGCGCGCCCGGTGTCCGGATACAGCGTGTCGTTGACGCAGGTCAGGAACAGGGCGACACGCATCGCGGCTCCTTGTGGTTGGTCATCGGATGAGTGCTGGAGGTACCGCCCACACGCGTCCAGCGTAGAGGGGGAGTGGTCCGGGCACACGGCCTGGGGCAGAGCCCGTCAGGTCCGGGCACACGGCCCGGGGGAAACCCTGTCAGGTCCCGGCTAGCCGGTCCTGCGCGGCGCGCCACCGCCCGGTCCCGCCCCGCGGCTCGTACCGCGTCAGCGGCTGGGTCCGGACCAGCAGCCCCCGCATGCCCGCGAGGTCGCCGACCAGCCCGTGTGCCCGCGCCTGTACGAGCACGTTCCCCAGGGCGGCCGCCTCGGTCGGACCGGCCACCACCGGCAGCCCGCACGCGTCGGCGGTCAGCTGGCACAGCAGGGCGTTGCGCGTACCGCCGCCCACCACATGCACCGCGTCGACCGCCTGCCCGGCGAGGCGCTGGGCGTCCTGGACCGCCCTGCGGTGCGCGAGGGCGAGGGAGTCGAGGATGCAGCGGGTCACCTCGGCCGGCGACTCGGGCACGGGCTGCCCCGACTCCCGGCACGCCTCGGCGATCCGCTCCGGCATCCGGCCCGGCGCGAGGAACGCGGCGTCGCCCGCGTCCACGACCGAGCGCAGCGCCTCCACCCTGGACGCCTCCAGCAGGAGTGCGCCCAGGTCAGGGTCGCCCCAGGCCCGCACGCACTCCTGGAGCAGCCAGAGCCCCATGATGTTGCGCAGATACCGGACCGTGCCGTCCAGGCCCAGCTCGTTGGTGAAGTTGGCCGCCCGGCTCTCCTCGGTCAGCACCGGCGCCTGGAGCTCCAGACCGGCCAGGGACCAGGTGCCGGTGCAGATGTAGGCGAACCGCTCGCCCGACGCCGGGACCGCGGCGACCGCCGAGGCGGTGTCGTGTGAGCCGACCGTCGTCACCGGCACCGGGCCGGTGAGCCCGGTCTCCTCCAGCACCTCGCCGCGCAGCAGCCCCGCGGGATCACCGGGGTGCCTGAGCGGTGCGAACAGGTCAAGGTCGATGCCGAGCCGGGAGGCGATGTCGTGCGACCAGTCGCGGGTCCGCGGGTCGATCAGCTGGGTCGTGGAGGCGTTGGTGAGCTCCGTGCCCTGCTCTCCGGTCAGCCAGTACGCCAGCAGGTCCGGCATCAGCAACAGCCGCTTCGCCTGGGCCAGCTGGGCCGTGGAACGAGCCGCCGTCAGCTGGTACAGGGTGTTGAACGGCGCGTACTGCAACCCGGTCGCGGCGTACAGCTCCTGAGCGGGCACGGTCGCCCACACCTTGTCCGCGACACCTTCGGTCCGGGAGTCCCGGTAGTGCACGGGGTTGCCGAGCAGCGCCCCGTCCGCGTCGAGCAGGCCGTAGTCCACGGCCCAGCTGTCGATGCCGACGGAGTCGACCCGCCCGGCCGCCTGCAGCCCGTCCAGCACTCCGCGGTACAGCCCGAGCACGTCCCAGCGCAGCCCTTCCGGCACGCGCACCGGCCGGTTCGGGAAGCGGTGGATCTCGGTCAGCTCCAGGGAGTCCGGGCCGACGCGGCCGGCCATGACGCGCCCGCTGGACGCGCCGAGGTCGACCCCCGCGTACGTCTTCACGGCCGCGCTCATCGCAGGAAGGCGGCCGCGACGCCGGCGTCGACCGGGATGTGCAGCCCGGTCGTGTGGGTCAGGTCCCCGCCGGTCAGCGCGAACACGGCGCCCGCGACGTGCTCGGGAAGCACCTCGCGCTTGAGGATGGTCCGCTGGGCGTAGAACTCACCCAGCTTCTCCTCCTCGACCCCGTACACGGCGGCCCGCTTGGCTCCCCACCCGCCGGCGAAGATCCCCGACCCGCGCACGACACCGTCCGGGTTGACCCCGTTGACCCGGATCCCGTGCTCGCCCAGCTCGGCGGCGAGCAGCCGCACCTGGTGGGCCTGGTCGGCCTTGGTGGCCGAGTAGGCGATGTTGTTGGGGCCGGCGAACACGGCGTTCTTCGAGGCGATGTAGACGATGTCACCGCCGAGCTCCTGGGCGATCATTACCCGCGCCGCCTCCCGCGACACCAGGAAGGACCCGCGCGCCATGATGTCGTGCTGCAGATCCCAGTCCTTGGCGGAGGTCTCCAGCAGCGGCTTGGAGATCGAGATCCCCGCGTTGTTGACGACGAGATCCACTCCGCCGAAGGCCAGCACGGCAGCCCGGAACGCCTCGGCGATCTGCTCCTCGGACGTGACGTCCACCGTCACCGCGACGGCCTTGTCGGGCCCGCCCAGCTCCTCGGCGACGGCCTGGGCGTTGCCGGCGTCGAGGTCGGCGACGACCACACACGCCCCCTCCGCCACGAGCCGGTGCGCGATGGCCTTCCCGATGCCGCTGCCGGCACCGGTCACCAGCGCCACCCGGGTCGCCAGTGCCCTGGGCTTCGGCATCCGCTGGAGCTTGGCCTCCTCCAGCGCCCAGTACTCGATCCGGAACTTCTCGGACTCCTCGATCGGCGCGTAGCTGGACACCGCCTCGGCGCCGCGCATCACATTGACGGCGTTGACGTAGAACTCGCCGGCGACCCGCGCGGTCTGCTTGTCCTTGCCGAACGAGAACATGCCCACGCCCGGCACCAGCACGATCGCCGGATCGGCGCCCCGCATGGCCGGGGAGCCGGGCTCGGCGTGCCGCCGGTAGTAGGCGGCGTACTCCTCGCGGTACTCGGCGTGCAGCTCCTTGAGGCGGGCGATCGCCTCGTCGAGCGGCGCGCTCGGCGGCAGGTCCAGCACCAGCGGCCGGACCTTGGTCCGCAGGAAGTGGTCCGGGCAGGATGTCCCCAGCGCGGCGAGCCGCGGATGCTCCGCACGCGCCAGGAAGTCGAGGACGACCTCGGAGTCGTCGAAGTGCCCGACCTGAGGCCGGTCCCGGGAGGCGAGGGCACGTACATACGGCGCGAGGGCGGCGGCCCGCTCCCGCCGCTCACCGGCGCCCAGCGGCGCATACCCCTCGACGACCGGCCCGAACGGCTCGGTCTTCCCCCGCTCGGCGAGGAACCGCTCGGCGGTCCGGATGATGTGCAGCGAGTTCCGCTCGCACTCCTCGGAGGTGTCGCCCCAGGCGGTGATGCCGTGCCCGCCGAGAACGCATCCGATGGCCTGCGGATTGGCCTTCTGCACGGCCGCGATGTCCAGCCCCAGCTGGAAGCCCGGCCGCCGCCACGGCACCCACACCACACTGTCCCCGAAACACTCGGCGGTCAGCTTCTCCCCGTCGGCGGCACAGGCGAGCGCGATCCCGGAGTCGGGATGCAGGTGGTCGACATGCGCGGCCTCGACGAGCCCGTGCATGGCGGTGTCGATGGAGGGAGCGGCTCCGCCCTTGCCGTGCAGGCAGTAGTCGAAGGCGGCGACCATCTCGTCCTCGCGCTCGACGCCCGGGTACACGTCGACGAGCGCCCGCATCCGGTCCAGCCGCAGCACGGCCAGCCCGGCCTCGGTGAGCGTCCCGAGATCACCGCCCGACCCCTTGACCCACATCAGCTCGACGTCGCCGCCGGTCACGGGGTCGGTCTCGGTGCCCTTGGCGGAGGCGTTGCCGCCGGCGTAGTTGGTGTTGCGGGGGTCGGAGCCGAGCCGGTGCGACCGGGCGAGCAGGGCCGCAGCTTCGGGATGGGTAGCCATGCCAGTTCCTTTTCAGAAGAGAGTGGGATGAGGTGCCTTCTCGGGGGCGCGGGGCGGCGCTGATCAGCGGCTCCGCCGCGGGGCGCGATCCGCCGCATACGACCCGCACGCACCAGACAACGGAACTCGGCGGACGCTCACGCCCCCCAGCCGGCCTGTTCCCCGCCGACCCGCTCGGCCACGATCTGCTCGGCCCACCCGGACCGCCGGTACGCGGCGATGGGGTCGGGGTCCAGCCCCATCTCCTCCCGGACCTCCCGCAGCAGCGGCCGCACGTCCGTGTTGTACGCGTCCATCAGCACGGCATTGGCCTCCAGCACGTCACCGCCGCGCTGCGCCGCGTTCAGCGCGTCGCCGTCGACCAGCAGTGCCTTCGCCGTGGCCTCCTGCACGTTCATCACCGACCGGATGATCGCCGGGATCTTCGCCTCGATGTTGTGGCACTGGTCGAGCATGAAAGCGACCTCCGGTGAGAACCCACCGCCCCGGATCACCTCGTACATGATCCGGAACAGCTGGAACGGATCCGCGGCCCCGACCATGAGGTCGTCGTCCGCGTAGAACCGCGAGTTGAAGTCGAACCCTCCGAGCTTCTCCTCGCGCAGCAGCGTCGCCACGATGAACTCGATGTTGGTCCCCGGCGCGTGATGCCCCGTGTCGACCACGACCTGGGCCTTCGGCCCGAGCTTCAGGCAGTGTGCGTAGGCGGTGCCCCAGTCCGGCACGTCGGTCGTGTAGAACGCCGGCTCGAAGAACTTGTACTCCAGCAGCATCCGCTGCCCGTCCCCGAGCCGCTCGTAGACCTCGGCCAGCCCCTCGGCCAGCCGGTCCTGCCGGCCCCGGATGTCGTCCTGCCCGGGATAGTTCGTCCCGTCGGCGAACCACAGCTTCAGATCACCGGATCCGGTCGCATCCATGATGTCGACGCACTCCAGCAGGTGGTCGACGGCCTTCCGGCGCACGGAAGCCTCCGGATGACAGATGCTCCCGAGCTTGTAGTCGTCGTCCTGGAAGGTGTTGGAGTTGATCGCGCCCAGCTTCACGCCGCGCTGCTCCGCGTGCTTGGCCAGTGCCGCGTAGTCGTCGACCTTGTCCCACGGAATGTGCAGGGCCACCGTCGGGGCGACCCCGGTGAACTCGTGCACCTTCGCCGCGTCGTCCAGCTTCTCCTGCGGGGTGCGGGGAACGCCCTGCTGCGCGAACACCTTGAACCGTGTCCCCGAGTTCCCGTAGGCCCACGACGGCGTCTCGACGGCCTGTGTCTTGAGAGCGGCCTTCGCCGCGGCGAGCTCGGTCACGTCAGGCTCCTGTGACATCGGGTCGTAACGACCATCGAATGAAACGATTCAGGACGCGAAGCTATGGGTCCCCCGAAGGGGTGTCAACCCCTCCAACCATGAAGGCTTCCCGTGACTCACGCGTGACCTTCTGTCCTCGAAACTTTTTCGACCGGAACCCATTGACGTGACATGCGCACCGCGCCTAACGTCCCGGCAACCCAGTTGAAACCTTTCACGACGCCGGGAGGGCCGTCCCGCCGGCGTCGTCGAGGAGCCCCCATGACCCACCCGTCCACCACGGGTCCGGCCCCGGTTCTGGCGCTGAGGGACGTCTCCAAGTCCTTCGGCGCCGTCCGGGCACTGCGGGACGTCTCCCTGGAGCTGTTTCCCGGGGAGGTGCACGCGCTCGCCGGTGAGAACGGCGCCGGCAAGTCCACCCTCATCAAGACGCTCGCCGGAGTGCACCGGCCGGACGCCGGCCACGTGCTGCTCGACGGTGCGCCCGTCGCCTTCCACGGCCCCGGCGACGCCCGCGACGCCGGCATCGCCGTGATCTACCAGGAGCCCACGCTCTTCCCCGACCTGTCGATCGCCGAGAACATCTACATGGGCCGCCAGCCCCGGCGCGCCCTCGGCCGGATCGACCACAAGGCCACGCACAACGCGACCGCCGCCCTCATGGAGCGCCTCGGAGTCGAACTCGACCCCGGCCGGCCCGCCCGCGGGCTGTCCATCGCCGACCAGCAGATCGTCGAGATCGCCAAAGCCCTCTCCTTCGACGCCCGCGTCCTGATCATGGATGAGCCGACCGCCGCGCTCACCGGCAGCGAGGTCGCCCGCCTCTTCGGCGTCGTCCGCACCCTGCGCGAGCAGGGCGCCGCCGTGCTGTTCATCTCCCACCGGCTGGAGGAGATCTTCGAGGTCTGCCAGCGGGTCACCACCCTGCGCGACGGCGCCTGGATCGCCAGCGAGCCGCTCGCGGGCATGACCGAGGACGACCTCGTGCGCCGCATGGTCGGCCGCGACCTCGACGAGCTGTACCCCAAGCAGGACGTGACGCCGGGCGAGGTCGCCCTGAGTGTGCGCCGGCTGACCCGCGAGGGTGTGTTCACCGACGTCTCCTTCGAGGTCCGGCACGGCGAGATCGTCGGCCTCGCGGGACTCGTCGGCGCCGGACGCACCGAGGTCGCCCGAGCGGTCTTCGGCATCGACCGCTGGGACGCCGGCGAGGTCTCCGTCCACGGCAGGCCCCTGGTCAACGGAGCGCCCTCCACCGCCATGGCCGCCGGCCTCGCCCTGGTCCCCGAGGACCGGCGCGCCCAGGGGCTGGTGATGGACATGTCCATCGAGCGGAACATCGGCCTCACCGGGCTGCGCACGACGGTGAAGGCCGGGCTCATGGACCGCGGCGCCGAGCGCAGCCGCTCCCTCGACTGGGCCGTCAGGCTCCAGGTCAAGTACGCCCGGATCGCCGACACCGTCAACACGCTCTCCGGCGGCAACCAGCAGAAGGTCGTACTCGCCAAGTGGCTCGCCACCGGCCCGAAGGTGCTGATCGTCGACGAGCCGACCCGGGGCATCGACGTCGGCACCAAGGCCGAGGTGCACCGGCTGCTGTCGCAACTGGCCGCCGACGGGGTGGCCGTCCTGATGATCTCCTCCGACCTGCCCGAGATCCTCGGCATGGCCGACCGCGTGCTGGTGATGCACGAGGGCCGCCTCACGGCCGAGATCCCACGTTCCGACGCGACCGAGGAAACCGTGATGGCCGCAGCCACGGGGAGGGCCGCCGCATGACGGTCGTGACCCCACAAGAGGCCCCCGTGGCCGACGTGCCCAAGTCGAGCGGCACCCGCCTGGCCGACCGCGTCTTCAAGATGCGCGAACTCGCCATCCTGGCCGTCTTCCTAATCATGATCGGCGTCACCCAGGCCGGCAACAGCGAGTTCCTGTCCGAGCAGGGCATCAAGGACCTGCTGCTGAACGCGACGATCCTCGTGCTCGTCGCCACCGGCCAGTCCCTCGTCGTCATCACCCGCAACGTCGACCTGTCCGTCGGTTCCACGCTCGGCATCAGCGCCTTCGCCGCGGGCCTCTACCTCCAGGACGGCGGCAATCCGGTCGTCGCGATCGCCCTGGCGGTGCTGCTCGGCATGGGCTTCGGACTGCTCAACGGACTGCTCGTCAGCCTCGGCCAGGTGCCCGCGCTCGTCGTCACCCTCGGCACGCTCTACATCATCCGCGGCATCGACTCCATCTGGGTCGGCTCCCGCCAGATCACCGCGGCCGATCTCCCCGGCGGCTTCGTCGACTTCGGCTCCGGCGGCATCTCGGCGGTGCCGTACCTGGCGCTGGTCGCCCTGGCGGTCCTCATCGCCACCGCCTACTACCTCAAGCAGTTCGCCAGTGGCCGCGAGCTCTACGCACTGGGCTCCAACCCCGAGGCCGCCCGCCTCGCCGGCATCCCCGTGCGCAAGCGGATCCTCGCCGCGTACACCTTCTGCGGCGCCCTCGCAGGACTCGCCGGCGCGATGTACCTCGCCCGGTTCGGCAACGTCGACTCCGGTACCGGCTACGGCTATGAACTGACCGTCGTCAGCGCGGTGGTGGTCGGCGGCGTGGTCTTCACCGGCGGCTCCGGCAGCGTCTACGGCGCGGCACTCGGCGCACTGCTGCTGACCTCGATCAACAGTGTGCTGCCCGCCCTCGGCGTCAGCTCCGTCTGGGTGCTCGCCATCAACGGCATCCTGCTCATCCTCGCCATCGCGGTCGACCGGATCGTCGCGCTGCGCGTGGCCTCCGCCCTGAAGAAGAGGAACGCCCGCCATGGCTGACATCTCCCCGAGCCGAGCGGTCCGCTGGTCCGCCCTGAAGAGGTGGGATTCCGCCGTCGGCGCCCTGCTGATCGTGGTCCTGCTGTTCTCCTTCGGCTTCGTCGACGGATTCGGCAACGCGTTCAACCTGTCGTTCCTCATCGGCAGCACGCTGCCGATCGCGCTGATCGCCCTGCCGATGACCCTGCTGGTCGTCTCCGGGGAGATCGACCTGTCGGTGGCCTCGACGGCGGGCCTGTCCGGTGCCGTGATGGGCGCCCTGTGGAACCAGGGCATGGCCATCGAGACGATCATCCCGATCTGCCTGCTGCTCGGTGTCGTGTGCGGGCTGGTCAACGGCCTGCTGGTGACCAGGCTGGGGCTGCCGTCCCTCGCCGTCACCATCGGCACGCTCGCCGCCTACCGGGGGATCGCGCAGATCGTGCTCGGCTCCGACGCGGTGACCGACTTCCCCACCCCGTACCTGGACTTCGCGGCAGGACGCATCGGCGACACGTTCATCCCGTACGCCTTCCTCCCGTTCCTCGTCCTCCTCGCCATCGCCGTGGTCGCGCTGCACGCCACCCCGTTCGGGCGGTCGCTGTTCGCGATCGGGGCGAGTGAGGAGGCGGCGCGGTTCGCCGGTATCCGCGTCAAGCGGCAGAAGCTGCTCCTGTTCACGCTGACCGGCCTGATGGCCTCACTCACCGGCGTCTTCTGGGCGCTGCACTACGCCAGCGCCCGCTACGACAACGCCACCGGCCTCGAACTGTCCGTCGTGGCCGCCGTACTGCTCGGCGGTATCGACTTCGACGGCGGCAAGGGCACGCTCGGCGGCGCCATCGCCGGGGTGTTCCTGCTGGGGGCGCTGCAGAACGTCATGAGCCTCCAGGACGTCTCCGCCCAGTCGCAGATCGTCGTCACCGGCGTTCTGCTCGTCCTCTCCGTGCTCGGCCCCCGGGTCGCACGGCAGATCTCCGTAGCGAGGGCGGGCCGCAGAGCCGCCTCGACTCCGGCCTCGTAACCCAGCCCCTCCTCGTAAAGGACCATCGTCATGCGTAAGTCAACCCTCCGCCGCAGCTGCGCGGCACTCGCCACCGCCACCTCCCTCGCCCTGGCGCTCACCGCCTGCGGTGGCGGCACCACCAAGAAGGACGTGCAGAACGAGGGCGGTTCCGCCGCCGCGGCCGGCAAGGCCGACCCGAACGCCGAGCTGAAGAAGGGCCTCACCGTCGGGTTCCTGCCCAAGCAGGTCAACAACCCGTACTTCACCACCGCCGACAAGGGCGGCGAGAAGGCCCTGAAGGAGCTCGGCTCCACCTACAAGGAGGTCGGTCCGTCCAGCGCCACCGACACCTCCGGCCAGGTCTCCTACGTCAACACGCTCACCCAGCAGCAGGTCGACGCGATGGCCGTGTCCGCGCAGGACCCGGGCGCCCTGTGCACCGCGCTCAAGCAGGCCATGAAGAACGGCATCAAGGTCGTCACCTACGACTCGGACACCACCGCCGACTGCCGCAACGCCTTCGTCTCGCAGGCCTCCGCCGAGGACCTGGGCCGTACCGAGGTGCAGCTGCTCGCCAAGCAGATCGACTACAAGGGCGAGATCGCGATCCTGTCCGCCGCGCAGACCGCGACGAACCAGAACACCTGGATCGACTTCATGAAGGACGAGCTGAAGAAGCCCGAGTACAAGAACATGAAGCTGGTGAAGGTCGCCTACGGCAACGACGACGCCCAGCAGTCCTTCCAGCAGACCCAGGGCCTGCTCCAGGAGTACCCGAACCTGAAGGGGATCATCTCCCCGACCACCGTCGGCATCAAGGCCGCCGCCCAGTACCTGTCGGGCTCCAAGTACAAGGGCAAGGTCAAGCTGACCGGCCTGGGCACCCCCAACGACATGCGCAAGTACGTCAAGAACGGCACCGTCGAGGCCTTCGAGCTGTGGGACCCGGCGAAGCTCGGCGAGCTGGCCGCCCGGACCGCCGTCGCCCTGTCCTCCGGGCAGATCACCGGCAAGGAGGGCGAGACCTTCAAGGCCGGCTCCATGGGCGAGTACACCATCGGCAAGGACGGCGTCATCAGCCTCGGCAAGCCGACCGTGTTCGACGCCGAGAACATCGACCAGTTCAACTTCTGATCCCCGCGGGCCGATCCCCGCGGGCCGATCCCCGCGTTCCGATCACCGCGTTCCGATCACCGAAAGGGCTGTTGATGCAGCGCGTGTGCTTCCTGCTGAAGGTCCGGGCGGACCGCCTCGACGAGTACCGCGAGCGGCACGCCGCCGTGTGGCCCGAGATGCTCCAGGCGCTCTCGGACACCGGCTGGCACAACTACTCGCTCTTCCTGCGCGAGGACGGACTGCTCGTCGGCTATCTCGAGACCGAGGACTTCGCGGCCGCCCAGGCCGGAATGGAAGACACCGACGTCAACGCCCGCTGGCAGGCTGAGATGGCGCCGTTCTTCGAGTCGCTGGACGGCGCCAGACCCGACGAGGCCATGAAGCCACTCACCGAGGTGTTCCACCTCGCCTGATCCCCAGCTCGCCTGATCCCCCCAGGCTCGGGACACCCCGGTTCGCATTCCCCCCGCTTCGCGCGTCACCCCAGACTTGAGGATGACCCGCTCGATCGAATCCCTTTCCCACCCCTGCCCACCCCTCACCCCCCGCCTCACACGACAATGGAGTCCCCTGAGATGAAGAGACGCACACTGCTGGGCGCCGCCCTCGCCGGTGCCGTGGTGACCCCCGCCCTCGGTTCCGGCACCGCCCGGGCCGCGGACCCGGGCCCCTCGGTCACCCTGACCGGCAGCACTCTGCTCGACTCCCAGGCCATCTTCTTCGTCTCCTACGACGGTCTGGTCAACAACAACGCGTTCCAGAAGAACGGCCTGCTGACCTACAAGGGCTACCAGTACGCCGTCTGGTACACCGCCGACCGCAACGCCGTCGTCGGCCGCCGCAAGTTCCCATCGAGCACCTGGCAGACGGTCAAGGTCGGCCACACCCTGCGGTACAACGACTCCCACAACGTCATTTCCATGGGCGTCTCCGAGGTCGACGGCCGGCTGCACCTCAACATGGACTCCCACAGCGACGGCTTCACCTACGTCAAGTCGGTGGCCGGCCTCATGGACAACCCGGACGGGATGAGCTGGACCGCGAGCCGCTTCGGCGCTCCCCAGTCCACCCTCGACGGGCTCGCGCTCACCTCGCAGTTCACCTACCCGCAGTTCATCTCGACACCCGAGGGCAGGCTCCAGCTGAGCTACCGCGTGGCCGTCTCCGGCAACGGCCGCAACGCGCTGGCCGAGTACGACGGCACGTCCTGGAGGAACCTCGGCGAGTGGAGCAGCTCCACCGGCACCTACAGCAGCGAGCACGGCTCCTCGACGGCCCGCAACATGTACCTGCACGGCATCGACTACGACAAGAACGGGCGCCTGCACTCCTTCTTCACCTGGCGCGAGCAGAACGGCGCCGTGATGTGCAACAGGGGCGGCATCACCAACCACGACACTGGCTACGTCTACTCGGACGACCGCGGCCGTACCTGGCGCAACAACGCGGGCACCGTCGTCGGCACCACCGGCACCTCCGACCGGGTCTCCGTCACCGACGCCGGGCTGGTCGTGGACCCGCTCAACCCGGACCACTCGCTGATGAACCAGGAGGCCCAGTTCACCGACTCGGCAGGCCTGCCGCACGCGATCATCAGCTACGTCCCCGGCCGCTTCGGCCAGTGCACGACGAACTACGTCGCCAACCGCACCGCCAACGGCCGTGCCTTCCACGTCCGCAAGAACTCCTCCGGCGCCTGGCAGAAGACCGAGATACCGGTCCCGCTCAACTCCAGCCAGCGCACCAAGCTCATCCTCGACAAGTACGACAACGCGTACGCGATCTTCCCCTTCTGCCGGATCGCCGGAGCCTCCAAGGCGTCCGGGTACACCGACTGGAGGGTCCTGTACGACGGCGTCGCCGCCGGGCTGAACGCCTTCGGCGAGGTCGTGATCGACGAGATGCGGATCGCGCAGGACAACTTCCTGTCGGTCATGTACCAGGAGAAGTCCAGCGGTACCACGCCCTCGGCGCTCCGCTCGCTGAACTTCCGGCTGCCCGCCTGACCACGACCGGTTTCCGGGGCGGCGTGCCGGTAGGGTGATGCCGCCCCGGCCGCCGCCCCCCACTCGACTCCCTCTGGAGGTCCCTGCCCGATGGCCCAGTCGGTGGGTATCAAGGACGTCGCCCGCGTCGCCGGAGTCTCCGTCGGCACGGTCTCGAACGTGATCAACCGCCCGGACACGGTCGCCACCGAGACCCGGGCCCGCGTACTGTCCGCGATAGACCGGCTCGGCTACGTCCGCAGCGAGTCCGCCCGCCAGCTGCGCGCGGGCCGCAGCCGCATCATGGGGCTGCTCGTCCTCGACATGGGCAACCCCTTCTTCGTCGACGTGGCGCGCGGCGCCGAGCGCGCCGCACGCCAGGCCGGACTCGGTGTGATGGTCTGCAACAGCGCCCAGAACCCGGACGAGGAGGCCGAGTACCTGTCGCTCTTCGCTGAGCAGCGCGTCCGGGGCGTGCTGCTCACCCCCGCCGACGCGACCGGCCGCAACATCGAGGCGTTCCGCAGGCACGGCATCCCGTTCGTCCTGGTCGACCGGGTCGCCGAGGGGACCACCGAGTGCTCGGTCTCCGTCGACGACGTGGCGGGCGGCGCCCTCGCGGTACGCCATCTCGTCGACGCCGGGCACCGCTCCCTCGCCTACGTCAGCGGGCCGCCGGGCCTGAACCAGGTACGCGACCGCCGTACCGGCGCCCTCGAAGCGCTGGCTGAGGCCGGGCTCGGACCCGACGCGCTGCGCGAGCTGCCCACCGAACGGCTCGACGTCGCCGCCGGCCGGGACGCCGGCGCCCGCCTGCTCGGCCTCGCCGACCGGCCGACCGCCGTGTTCTGCGCCAACGACCTGCTCGCCCTCGGCGTCCTGCAGGCCATGTACGCGGCGGGCGTCGGCGTCCCCGACGACCTCGCCATCGTCGGCTACGACGACATCGAGTTCGCCGCCGCCGCGGCCGTGCCGCTCACCTCGGTCAGACAGCCCGCCGTCACCATGGGCGCCATGGCGGCCGACCTTCTCCTGGAGGAGACGGAGGAGGAGGGCCCGGCCCGGCCGCACGAGCACCGGCGGGTTGTGCTCCAGCCCGAGCTGGTGGTCCGCCGCTCCAGTCTGTCCGCACGCTGAGGCTGAACGGCCGTTCAGCAAGGTTTCATGATCGAAGGGCTCACCCGCGGGCGTTCCCTGTGATGGACTGGGACGCGGCCGACCATCCGTCCGTCCCGGGAGCCCTGTTGACCTTCAGCTACCGCCAGCCCGGAGTCGTCCTCACCGACCGCCGCTTCACCGTCCCCCTCGACCCCGCCCGCCCCGAGGGCGAGACGATCGAGCTGTACGCCCGCGAGGTCGTCGCGAGCGACAAGGCGCACCAGGACCTGCCGTGGCTGCTCTATCTCCAGGGCGGACCCGGCTTCGGCGCGGACCGCTCCATCGGCCGGCCCGGCTGGCTCGGCAGGGCCCTGAAGGAGTACCGCGTCCTGCTCCTCGACCAGCGCGGTACCGGCCACAGCACACCCGCCAACCGCCAGACCCTCCCGCTGCGCGGCGGCCCCGCCGACCAGGCCGACTACCTCACGCACTTCCGCGCCGACTCGATCGTCCGCGACTGCGAGGCCCTCCGCGCCGAGGTCACCGGCGGCGCCCCCTGGACCGTCCTCGGTCAGAGCTTCGGCGGCTTCTGCGCGACCAGCTACCTGTCCCTCGCCCCCGAGGGCTTGGCCACCGCCGTCATCACCGGCGGGCTGCCCGCCGTCGACGCCCACGCCGACGACGTCTACCGGGCCGCCTTCCCGCGCATCGAACGCAAGGTCACCGCTCACTACGCTCGCTACCCGCAGGACGCCGAACGCGCTCGCCGCATCGCCGACCACCTGCTCACGCACGACGTGGTCCTGCCGAACGGCCACCGGCTCACCGTCGAGGCGTTCCAGTCCCTCGGCATCGTCCTCGGCACCGGCGACGGTACCCACCGCCTGCACTACCTCCTGGAGAACGCCTTCGTCCGCACCCCGCAGGGCTTCGCGCTCTCCGACGCGTTCCAGGAGCAGGCGCAGGCCATGCTCTCCTACGCCCGCCACCCGCTGTACGCCCTCGTCCATGAGTCGATCTACGGCCAGGACGAACGGCCCACCGCCTGGTCCGCCGAGCGGGTCCGAGCCGAGTTCCCGCAGTTCGACGCCGCCAAGGCCCTCGCGGGTGACGAGCCCCTCCTGTTCACGGGAGAATCGATTCACCCCTGGATGTTCGACTGCGACCCGGCCCTGCGACCCCTGCGCGAGAGTGCCGACCTGCTCGCCGCCCGCACCGACTGGACCCCCCTGTACGACCCGGCCCGCCTCGCCGCCAACGAGGTGCCGGTCGTGGCGGCCGTCTACCACGACGACATGTACGTCGACACGGCCCACTCCCTGCGCACCGCCCGCACGATCCGCGGCCTGCGCACCTGGATCACGGACGAGTTCGAGCACGACGGCATCCGCACCGGCGGCTCCCGCGTCCTCGACCGGCTGCTGGCACTCGTGCGGGGCGAGGCCTGATGCCGTGCTGGACGCCCGGTGACGCGGGTGGCGCGGATTAGTCTGCCGGCATGACGACCACTCAGCTCCAGCCCATGCCCGGTGACTGGCGACGCGCCCTCGCGGTCGTGGCGCACCCGGACGACCTCGAGTACGGCTGCTCGGCGGCGATCGCGACCTGGACCGACGAGGGCCGCGAGGTCGCCTACGTCCTCGCCACCAGGGGCGAGGCGGGCATCGACACGATCGAACCCGAGCGGTGCGGGCCGCTGCGGGAGCGGGAGCAGCGGGCGAGCGCGGCGGTGGTGGGCGTCTCGGAGGTGGAGTTCCTCGACCACAGGGACGGCGTCGTCGAGTACGGCACCGCCCTGCGCCGTGACATCGCCGCCGCGATCCGCCGCCACCGGCCCGAGCTGCTCATCACGCTCAACCACCGGGACACCTGGGGCGGCGTCGCCTGGAACACCCCGGACCACGTGGCCGTCGGCCGGGCCACGCTCGACGCGGCCGGCGACGCCGGCAACCGGTGGATCTTCCCGGAACTCGTCGAGCGGGGCCTCGAACCCTGGGACGGCGTGCGCTGGGTCGCCGTCGCCGGTTCCAGCACCCCCACGCACGCCGTAGACGCGACACCCGGCATGGAGCGCGCGGTGCGCTCCCTGCTGGAACACCGCACCTACATCGAGGTCCTGACCGACGAAGAGCCGGAGACCTACGTCCGCGGCTTCCTGACCCGGCACGCCGAGACCACGGGGGAGCGGTTCGGGGGCAGGCCGGCGGTGGCGTTCGAGCTGTTCGGCAGATGACACGGATGACGGGGGAGACCATGACAGGCAGCGAGGAACCGGCCGATCGGTTCGAGGAGCACCGAGGCCGGCTGGAAGCCGTCATGGACGTCACGATCACCGGCGGCCGGATCGCTGGCATGTACGTCCTGGCCGACCCCGAGCGGCTGGGGCGCCCGGAGGTGCCCGGGCTCGCGGGCTGATGCGGGCCGCGGTGACCGGCGGGCCGGCGGTGCGGCGCGGGTCCACGGCCCGCCCCGCCCGGCGGAGGTGGTCCGCAGTCGGACATCTCATCGGTGAGTTGTCGTTTCGTATGCTGAACGGCATGCGAGATCACCACGCCGCGCGAGCGGAACTGCGCGGCGACTGCGAGCGATGCTTCGGGCTGTGCTGCGTCGCCCTGCCCTTCGCGGCCTCGTCCGACTTCGCGGTCGACAAGGACGCCGGCACACCCTGCCGCAACCTCCGGGCCGACCACCGCTGCGGCATCCACGCCCGGCTGCGGCAGAAAGGGTTCACCGGCTGCACGGTCTACGACTGCTTCGGCGCGGGACAGCAGGTCTCGCAGGTCACCTTCGGCGGGCAGGACTGGCGGACCGGGCCGCCGGAGCAGGCCCGCCGCATGTTCGACGTGTTCCCGGTCGTCCGCCAGCTGCACGAGCTGCTCTGGTACCTGACCGAGGCGCTCGCCCTGCCCGCGGCCCGCCCGGTCCACGCCGATCTGCGCAAGGCGCTGGAGAAGACCGGTGAGCTCACCGGCCTGAGCGCAGGGGAACTCGCCGGGCTGGACGTGGCGGCCCACCGCCAGGAGGTCAACGTCCTGCTGCTGCGGACCAGCGAGCTGGCCCGGGCCGGCACCCGGGGCCGCGGGAAGGACCGCCGGGGCGCGGACCTGATGGGCGCCCGCCTCAAGGGCGCCGACCTGCGCGGTGCCAGCCTGCGCGGCGCGTACCTCATCGCCGCAGACCTCACCGGCGCGGACCTGCGGGGCGCGGACCTGATCGGCGCCGACCTGCGCGACGCGGACCTCACCGACGCCGACCTGACCGGGGCATTCTTCCTCACCCAGCCGCAGCTGAACGCGGCCCGGGGGAGTGCCGGCACCCGCCTCCCCGAGTCACTGACCCGCCCCGGGCACTGGACGGCTCAGGCCTGAGGACGCGATCCGGTGCCCGGGCGCGAGTCGCCGTTCCCGGGCAGTGGGCGGCGCAGGTCTGAGCCGTCCAGTGCCCGGGCTGAGTGATCCGTCCCGGCCGGGCGCTGGGCAGGGGGAAGGTTCCGGGGCGCCACCCGTTTTCCCGGCTCACTCACCCGCCCTGGGCACCGGGCAGCGCCGGTCTGACGCCTGCTCGCGGACCGGAGACCGGCGTTCCGGGTGCAGTCGCAGGCCCTCCGGCATCAGCGTCAGCCGCTCCGTCACGCGCAGCCGGTAGGCCGGGTCGGAGCGCAGCTCGTAGCGGCGCAGCAGCAGGCCGAGCACCAGCGTCGCCTCGTGCAGGGCGAACTGGCGCCCGATGCACGCCCGTGCCCCCGTCCCGAACGGCTTGTAGGTGTGCGGGGCGCGGGACCGTACCGCCTGCGCCTCGAAGCGGTCCGGGTCGAACCGCTCGGCGTCCGCGCCCCACACCTCGGGGTCCCGGTGCAGCATCGGCGTCAGCACCAGCGCCCATGCCCCGCGCCGCATGGGATGCTCCCCGGCCAGCACGGTGTCCTCCCGGGCCTCCCGGGAGAAGGCGGGCGCGGTGGGCCACAGCCGCAGTGACTCGTCCAGCACCCGGCGTACGTAGCGCAGTCGGGCCACCTGCTCGTACGCCGGTTCCGCCGTGCCGCCCCACACCCGGTCCACCTCGGCGCGGGCCCGGGCCGCGACCTCGGGGTGGCGGGAGAGGTAGTGCAGGGCGAAGGAGAGCGCGCCGGACGTCGTCTCGTGGCCGGCGACGAGGAAGGTGATGACCTGACGGCGGACATTCCGCGGCTCCAGCCGCTCCCCGGTCTCGGAGTGGGCCGTCTCCAGCATCCGGTCGAGCAGGTCCCCGTCGCCGCCGGTGGCGCGCCGGGCCCGGATCAGCTCGTCGACCGTGCGGTTGAGGTGGGCGATGTCGGCCGCGTTGCGCCGGCTCGCACTCCGCAGCAGCAGCGGAGCCAGCGGGAAGGGCACGGTGTTGAGCCGCTGCGCGTAGGTGAGCGTGCCGACCATCGCGGTCACGAAGGGGTGGGGCCGGCCGTGTTCGAACGACCCGAAGTCGTGCCCGAAGCCGGTGCGCGCGATGGTCTCCAGCGTCAGCTTGGTCATGTCGCCGGGCACGTCCACGGCCTGGCCCGTCGCCGCCGCCCGGTCCCAGTGCTCCGTCAGGCGCCGCGCGACGGACAGCATCATCGGGTGGTAGCCGGCCATGGCCTCGCGGCTGAACCCCGGGGCGAGCACGTCGTGCGCCAGCTGCCAGTTGGGCTCGTGGTTGTACGCCGTGAACAGGCCGTCCCCGGCGACCGGCCGCAGATTGGCGATGCCGAGCCCCACGTGCTTGGCGAACCGTGACTCGTCCGCGAGGTCGGCCGCGTGCCGGGCACCCCAGACGAACACGAACTCCTTGCCGAAGGCCTTCCGCCGGAACACCGGCCCCAGTTGGCGGGCACAGCGCAGCGAGTCCTGCAGAGGAGTGCGCCGGTCCACGCCCACCACGTCACCGAGCAGCGGGACCCGGCGCGGCGGGTGCGGGATGCGCTCCAGCTCCGGCCAGCCCAGCTCGGCACTCCGGAACCCCTTGGACTGCCCGGCCCGTATCGGCGTCTCCGTCATGACGCGATCTCCCTTGATCCGGCGGCGGGTTCGCACGTGTTGTACGTGGGTTCAATAGGGCGTATCAGTCTGGTCCCGTTGTTGAACCGGCGTCAAGTAAAGTGCGGGCATGGCCGCGAACCAGGGCGGGCGCACGCGCCGCCGGCTCAGCACCGAGGAGCGCCGGGAGCAGCTCCTGTCGGTCGGGGCGCGGCTGTTCTCGGAGAGCCCGTACGACGACGTGTGGATCGAGCAGGTCGCCGAGATCGCCGGGGTGTCGCGCGGTCTGCTCTACCACTACTTCCCGGCCAAGCGGGACTTCTTCGCGGCGGTCGTCGAGCGCGAGAGCGAGCGCATGCTGCGCATGACGTCGGCGGTGCCCGGCGTGCCGGTGCGCGAGCAACTCGAGGACGGGCTCGACACGTTCCTCGGGTACGTACAGGCCCATGCCCACGGCTACCGCGCCTTCCACCGCGCCGACGCGGCCGGGGACCAGGCGGTGCGGCGCGTCTACCAACGGGCCCTGGCCGCCCAGGAGCGGCAGATCCTCGCCGCGCTCGCCGCGGACCCCGAGTTCGGGCCGTCCTTCGAGGCGCGGCCGGAGGTGCGGCTGGCCGTGCGCGGCTGGCTGGCGTTCACCACGGCCGTCTGCCTGGAGTGGCTGCGTGACACGGAGTTGGACCGGGACCAGGTGCGCGCGTTGTGCGCCCGCGCTCTGCTGGGTGTCCTCACGCCCTGAAAGGCCTCGCAAGGATCGGGTGACCTGGTTGGCGTGCACTCCGATCTCCGATAGGTTAGGTGAGGCTTACCTAAGGAGGTCTGGGATGGGTGACGACAGCCACAGCTGGACGGCGGCCCCCGCCGCCGCGGAGCAGGCGCGCTCGGTGCTCGCCGCCGCGTGGTCCTGCTCGGTGACCGCGGAGGGCGCGCGGGAGGAACTGGTCGGCGCGCACACGGTCGCCGAGGACGGCCGGGTGCTCGTGGAGGTGCCCGAGGACAGCGCCCTGCTTGCGGCCGCCGTCTGCGCGCCCCGCGGCGAGCCGTCGGCGGTGCTGGAGTTCGCCGACGTGGCACCCGTCCCCGTCCGCAACCGGATCCGCGCCCGGCTGTGGCTCGCGGGCTGGTTCGCCGTAGAGGAGGGCCGGCTGGCCTTCACGCCCACGCGCGTGGTGCTGTGCCAGCCGTCCGGTGCCGTGGTCGTGGACCTCGCCGACTTCACCGCCGCCGCGCCCGACCCGCTCACCACGGCCGAGGCCAGGCTGCTGACCCACCTCGCCGACTGCCACGCCGACGCGGTCGAGCGCCTCACCCGGCTCGTCGACCCCGACAGCCTGCACGCCGTGGTCCGCGTCCAGCCGCTCGCCGTCGACCGGCACGGGCTGACCCTGCGCATCGAACGCGCCCGCACCCACGGCGACGTACGCCTCCCGTTCCACGCGCCCGCCGACGACGTCGCGCAGCTCACCGAGCGCATGCACGTCCTGCTCGGCCAGGCGGCCGCCGCCTCCTGCCCCCGGGCCCTACAGCGGCAGCGCACAGACGGCGACCGGTGACGGGAACGGCTCTCCGGCGCGCCGCAGTTCGCCGTTCTCCTCGTCCACGTGGAAGACGGTGACGGTGGACGACTTCTGGTTCGCGGCGAACAGCAGCGTGCCCTCCGGCGAGAAGGCGATCTGGCGCGGGAAGTCCCCGCCCACGGGCACGGTGCCGAGCAGCCTGAGCCGGGCGCCGTCCGCCTCGACGGCGTAGCGCGTCAGGCTGTTGTGACCGCGGTTGGCGAGAAAGGCGTACCGGCCGTTCGCGGTCACCAGGATCTGCGCCGGGTAGCTGGTGCCCGAACCGGTACCCGTGGACTGCGCCTCGCCGACGGCGACGCGGCCGGACGCGGGGTCGTACGAGCAGACCGCCACCGTGTTGCCGACCTCGTTCGCGAGGTAGGCGTACCGGCCGCCGGGGTGGAACGTCAGATGGCGCGGCCCGGCGCCCGGCCGGGTCCGCGCCCGCGCGATCTCGGTGAGCGTGCCGGCCTTCTCGTCGAGCCGGTACGTGTAGACCGTGTCCGTCCCCAGGTCGACGGCGAGGACATGGCCACCGTCGGGGCTGGTGATGATCTGGTGGGCGTGCGGCCCCTCCTGGCCCGGGCCGGGCGGCGGGCTGGAGTGCCGCACGAGGCCGGTGCGCTCCCCGAGCGCCCCCGAGGCGTCGATCGGATGCACGGCCACGCTGCCCGAGCCGTAGTGCGCGCTGAACAGCCAGCGCCCGCCCGGATGCACCGACAGATGGCAGGGAGCCGCGCCCCCGCTGCTCCGGCTGCCCAGCACCTTCCGGTCGGCCAGGCGGACGGCGGTCACGGCGCCGTCCTCCCGCTCGTTCACCGCGTAGAGCGTGCGGCGGTCCGGGTGGACCGCGAGGTACGACGGGTCGCCGACGCCCGTGATCGTGCCCGTGCCGGTCATCCGGCCCGTCGCCGCGTCGTACGTCGCCAGGCCGATGCCCTTGCCGCCGCCCTCGACGGACGTGTAGGTGCCGAGGTGGACGGTGCGGGGCCCGGAGGGGCGCCGGGCCTCGCGGGACGGGCTCGTACCCGCCTCGGGAGCAGCCGTCGGAGTCGTCGCGGGCGCGGGTGCGTCGTCGCAGGCCGGCAGCGCCGCCGCGGCGGCCCCGCCGGCCAGTGCGCCGGCGAACCGGCGCCTGCTCCAGCCACTGTCCATGGGTCGTCCCTCAGGTCGTCGCTCGTCCCCGTCGCGACAGCCACCTTGGCGTGGATCACCCGCCGGGTGCAACAACGGCACCGGGCGTTGCGCGAGGCGCGGTCCGCCGCTCACCAGTCCCCGTCCTCGACCGGCTCGCCCGGCGCGTCCTTGAGCCGTCGCACCTGCCCGGGCGCGGGCTGCTGCCAGGGGTCGTGGTCGTCCCCGAGCCAGTCGCCGACGGGCTTGACGGCCTGGAGGGCATCCGTGGCGGCCAGGTCCTCGGCGTCCTGGTCGTAGTAGTCGAACCAGGGCAGGCCCGCGCGGGTGTACGCGGCCCGGTCCACCGGTGACGGCGGCGCGGCCTCACCGGTGATGCGGCGCCACTCCGGCGGCGTCACCAGGTGCACGAACACCCGACCCGCGGGCCGCTCCGCCCAGTCCGTCAGCGGCCGGTCGTCCTCGTAGACCTCCTGCCGCATGGAGCCGCCGACACCCAGGCCCATCGCGGCGGGCGCGCGGGGCGGGCTCGCCGGGGCGGCGCCGGCGGCGGGCGCGGGGGCCGCCCCGGGCGCGGGCGGAGCCGCCACGGGCATCGCGGCACCGAAGCCGCCGGACGCGGGCGGAGCCGCCATGGGCATCGCGGCGCCGAAACCACCTGGCGCGGCGCCACCCGGCCCGCCCCCCATAGCGGCGCTCGGCGGCGGCATCGACCGGGCACGCTCCGCTCGCTGCCGCTCCTGAGCACGCCACCGCCCCAGCTCCCGGTCGTTCAGCGCGAAGGACTGCAGCTGTACGCCGCCCCATACCTCCTCGCCCGTGACCTGGCCCTCGACGGTGGCGCCCAGACCGAGCGGGACGGCCACGAACTGACGCACCGTGCCCGTGCCGGAGTTGATGCCGTCCAGCCAGGGCTGCCGGGGGAGTACCACGTAGTTCTGCGGGTCACGGGCCAGGGCGTCGCTCCAGGGCCGGCCCGAGACCGCGCACACCTTGCCGACGCCGACCTGAAGCGCGGCCGGTTCCGAGGTGCCCGCGAAGTTCATCCACATCGCCTCGCGCAGATACACCGGCAGCATCACACCGCCCCGGGCCCGCCACGCCTCAGGCACCCTGTCCGCGTAGTCCGCGACGCGCCGGACCGGGAACTCGCCCAGCCCCGGGGGCAGCGGATGGGTGCCCGTCTCCGGCAGGCGCAGGGTGCGGATGAACCGCACGGCCGCACCGCCCGGCAGCCGCAGAGTGTTCCCGTCGATCCGCACGGTGGTGTCGGCCATCGGCCCGCTCCCTCGCCCCGGGGCCGGCCCCCTGCCGGCGCTCCCTCAGCGAGAACGCCCGCCGAGCCCCGTCCGGTTCCGCCACAACTGCTCCTGCACGCCCAGACGCTCACGCACGCGGGTCAGCCGCGGCATCCGGGCGCGCTGTTCCGCCGACACCCGGTCCAGCTCCTCGAACAGGCGCTTGGTGCGGTATTCGGTGTCGAGCTCGTCGAGAATCCGGTTGACCTCCGTGAGGACGGCGCCGAGGAGCTGCCAGTGCCGGGTCTCGCGGTCGGCTTCCTCACGCAGCAGCAGGGCCAGCTTGTCGCGGGTGCCGGCCGCGGCGCGCAGTTCAGCGGCGAGACGTTCCTCCGCCGACTCGGCGCTCACGCTGAGATCGGTGGTCACCAGCACCGAGAAACTCACCACGGCATCGGCGATCTGTGACAGCAGTTGTTCCAGCGCGGCGCCCGTCTCGGCCTCGAACAGCCGCTTCGGCTCCCGCTCCTTCGCGAGGTCGGTGAGGGAGCGCGCGAGCACGCGCAGGACGACCGTGCAGATCTCCAGCGTGTCCAGACCGGTGCGCAGCACCACCCGGTGCAGCAGGCCCTCGCGCACCCGCGGGTTGAGCCTCAGGCTGTCCTCGGCCTGCCGGAGGGCGGCGTCCACCTCGACGATGTCGTGGTCCAGGCGCCGCGCCTCGTGCAGTTGCTCCGCCGCCCGGTCCACGGGCGTGCCCCCGGCGGCCTGTTCGCCTATCCGCAGCATCAGCTGCCGCAGCCGGCGAGCCAGGCCCTCGATCGACTCGCCCGCCTCCTCCACCCACACCGGCGGAGCGAGCAGCAGATTGCAGCCGAGCCCGACGACCGCGCCGATCAGCGTCTCCACCACCCGGGCCCAGGCGGTGTCCCCGACCGTGGTGACGCCGAGGACGAGCATCGCGCTGATCGCCACCTCGGGTACGTACTCCTCCACCCTCACCAGCCGCCCCACGGCCAGCGAGGCCACCAGCAACAACGCCAGGCTCCACCAGGTCAGACCCACCAGCAGGCTGAACGCGATGGCGACCAGCACCCCGGTCACCACGGCGTTCACCCGCCGGAAGCCGTTGGTGAGGGTGGCGTACAGCGTCACCTGAACGACCAGCAGCGCCGTCAGGGGAGCGGTGAGGGGGGCCGGCTCGGGGCTCAGCCGCAGCGCGATGACGTACGCGATCGTCGCCGCGGTCGCGGACCGCAGCGTCTGGACGACCACGGGGTCCCGCCGCTTCCTCACGATCCGTGTGGCACGGGCCGTCCATTCACGTACCTCTGGCATCCTCGGGCTGCTCCCCTTTCCCTGGCACAGCGGACTCCCCTGGCACAGAGAATTCCCCTGACACAGCGAACACGTCCATGAAGGACGTTAATGCCGGGGGAAAACGCGGGCGACCGAGGGGGCCTTCAGGCGTGGAGCTTGTCGAGGAAGGCGGCCAGATGGCCCGTGGTCCGCTCGATCTGCTCCTGGAGAGTGAGGCTCTCCTCGAAGCGGCCCCCGGACTCCGGCACCTTCCTCCCGCGTACGTACAGGGAGCAGGCGAGGTCGGTGCACATGTACGCGCCGACCGAGTTGCCCTCGCGGCCCGCCGCCCCCGCCTTGGGCGCGGTCATCAGCGACACACCGCCCCGCGGGTGCGTCGTCAGGCACAGCGAGCACATGCTGCGATGCAGGAATCCGCGCCGCGCGGCCTGGAACCGCATCGCCACGCCGACGAGGCGCCCTTGGTGCTCGGTCACCAGATAGCTCCGGTCGGGCGCTCCGGGGTCCCGCCACCCCAGGAAGTCGAGATCGTCCCAGGGCCGCTCGGCGAGGTCCCGGGGAACGGCCAGACGCTTGGCCTCGCCCTTCGAGCAGTTGACAAAGGAGTTGCGGATGTCCTGCTCGGTGAGTGATCTCATGGGAGGGCTCCTGGTCGTCGTTTCCGTAACCTAGGGGCCCTAGGTTTCTGGTACAGGTTAGACATCGGCGACGAGGGGGAGCCAGTGGATTTCGGTGAGGTCGTCTCCGCGCGTGCCCGGGCGGCACTGCGCCATGTGGCGGGCCGCTCGGCAGGACCCGCCGTCGACCCGAGCCTGCGCATCACGCTGAACTTCCATCCGGACCGTACGGTGCGCGGCCGGCCGATCCTCACGGCGCTGGCCCAGGACGGCGCCTACCACTCGCAGTTCGTCACCGGCACGGGCAACGGCGGCCTCACCGCCCACCCCGGAGGAGACCGGTGGCGCTGGGAGAGCCGGATCTTCGGCGGGGCGTACGACACCGGGGCCGGGCACGAGAGGCCCGTGTACGGAGCTCTGGACTTCCGCAGGCAAGTGGTCGGCGCGGCACCTCGCTTCGGCTCCTCCCACTTCCGGCTGCGGGCCGCGACCCTGGCCCGCGCCACCTTCTGTTACCCCGACAGCGCCGCGGAACCGGCCGACTTCGGCGTCGCGGCCGGGATGTCGCTGATCGCACGCGCCGAGGCGGACGAGCAGGACGCCCTGAACGACTACGTCGAGGCCCATGTGCACGGCGGCGTCGACCTCGCCCGGGACGTGGAGGCGCTCGTGCTGGACGCCTGCTACCGCGGCACGCCCGTCGAGGCGGCGGCCCGGTCGCTGCCGTGCCCCCTTGAGTGGCACCCCGGCTACCGGCTGACGGTGGCCCAGCTGCGCCGCCACGCGCACTACCGCGGCCCCGAGTACGCCGAGCTGGGCGCCCGGATCGCCCGGGACGGCCTGGTCGATCCCCGGGCCGTCGGCGACGCCGCGCGCACCGGCCGCTATGAGCTGCAGGACCTCAAGATGGTCTGGCACACCCTCGCCCGCTTCGGCGCTCCGGAGGGAGCCGGCACGGCCTACTCCGGGCCCGGGGTCTCCGGCGGCCACACTCCGGGCATCAGCACCCCCAGCGCGTAGGCGCGGGCCACCAGCTCCGTGCGGTTGGCGGCCTTCCAGCGGGACGACAGCCGGCGCAGGTGGTAGGTCACGCCGTCGGTGGTGAGGCCGGTCTCGCGGGCCGCCCTGGCCGTGGTGGCGCCGGCGGCCAGCAGGGCCAGGATGCGGGCCTCCGTCGCGGAGACCCGGGGCTCTGCGGCGGGCGGGGCGGGGGAGGGGTGGTCCCGTTCGCCGTCCACCCGGAGCATCACCAGCAGGGCCGGCGTGTCCTGAACCGTGTCGCTCACCGGGTCCGCCGTCAGCTCCCCGTGCCGCTCCCTGCCACCGGGCGCCCGCCAGCGCACCGCGACCTGGTACCGCGAGCGGTGGCGCAGCCGCAGGGCCTCGGCGATCCGCTCCACCTGCGTCGCCTCTCGCGGGCTGAACAGGTCCAGTACGTCCCGGCCCCGCAACTGCCCCGGGGCCGTGCCGCACTCCGCGGCCATCGCCGGGTTGGCCAGCAGCACCGCCCCGTACACGTCGCACACCGCGACCGGCATCGCGACCCGGTCGAAGAGGAGCAGGGCGCGGTTGCGCCACATCACGGCCTCCAGCCGGGCCGGATCCACGAGCACCTCCTGCCATGCCGTGCCGTGCCGCTCCCGCGCAAGAGCGGCGCACCTCCTTGTGCTACACAATCATGCAGGGCCGCGGCGCCGCCCGCCGTGCCTGGTGGATCACGCTGGAACGCAGTACTTCCGTACCGCGAAAGGCAGTTGCCGCGTCATGACCCCCACACCCCAGCCCTCCCCGGCCGCAGACGGCTTCCCCGGTGTCCCCGTCGCCGACATCTCCGCCAGCGGACCCGGCGGTGCGCCCGTCCAGCAGGCCATGGACCTGATGCGCGAGCACGGGCCCGTGTTCACGCGGCGGCTGTACGGGCGCGACACCCTGTTCGTGGGCGACCTGGACCTCGTGGCCGACCTCGCGGACGAGCAGCGGTTCGCCAAGCACATCGGGCCCGGTCTGGAGAACGTCCGCGAGTTCGCCGCCGACGGCCTGTTCACCGCCTACAACGACGAGCCCAACTGGGCCAAGGCGCACGACATCCTCATGCCCGCCTTCGCGCTGGGCTCGATGCGCACCTACCACCCCGTGATGCTGAAGGTGGCCCGCCGGCTCATCGACTCCTGGGACCGCGACGCCCGCGCCGGGCAGCCGGTGAACGTCCCCGACGACATGACCCGCATGACGCTCGACACCATCGGCCTCGCCGGATTCGGCTACGACTTCGGCTCCTTCGAACGGGCCGAGCCGCACCCCTTCGTCGAGTCCATGGTCCGCTGCCTGGAGTGGAGCATGACCCGCCTCGCCCGCGTGCCTGGCCAGGACCGCTCGGCGCAGGACGCGGCCTTCCGGGACGACTCCGCGTACCTCGCCCGGGTCGTCGACGACGTCATCGCCGCTCGCACCGGCACCGACCAGAGCGACGCCGACGACCTGCTCGGACTGATGCTCACCGCCGAGCACCCCGCCGACGGCACCACGCTCGACACCGCCAACATCCGCAACCAGGTCATCACCTTCCTGATCGCCGGGCACGAGACCACCTCCGGCGCCATGTCCTTCGCCCTGTACTACCTCGCCAAGCACCCCACCGCGCTCCAGCTGGTGCGGCGCGAGGCCGACGCGCTGTGGGGCGACCAGGCCGACCCCGAGCCCACGTACGACGAGATCGGCCGGCTCACCTACACCCGCCAGGTCCTCAACGAGGCGCTCCGGCTCTGGCCCACGGCCGCCGTGTTCGCCCGGCAGGCCCGCGAGGACACCCTGCTCGGCGGCCGCATCCCGCTGCGCGCCGGGCAGTCCGCCCTGGTCCTCACGCCGATGCTGCACCGGCAGCCCGTCTGGGGCGACAACCCCGAGCTGTTCGACCCCTCCCGCTTCACGGCCGAGGCCGAGGCGGAGCGGCCGGTGCACGCCTTCAAGCCCTTCGGCACCGGCGAACGCGCCTGCATCGGACGGCAGTTCGCGCTGCACGAAGCGACCATGCTGCTGGCCATGCTCGTCCACCGCTACCGGCTGCGCGACCACGCCGGCTACCGGCTCACGGTCAAGGAGACCCTCACCCTCAAGCCCGAGGGCTTCACCCTCGCGCTCACTCCGCGCACCCCCGCCGACCGCCTCCACACCCCGCTGCCCGGCGCCGCCCCGGCCCATGACGCCCGGTCGGCCGAACCGCGGGACCTCCCCGCCCGCGTCCGCCCCGGCACCTCCGCCCTGTTCCTGCACGGCAGCAACTACGGCACCTGCCGCGACATCGCCGCCCAGCTCGCCGACGAGGCCGCCGCCATCGGCTGTGAGACCCGGGTGGCACCCCTGGACGCCTACGCCGACGGCCTGCCCACCGACCGGCCCGTGATCATCACGGCCGCCTCCTACAACGGCCGCCCCACCGACGACGCCACCGCCTTCGCGGCCCGGCTGGAGGAGACCGGCGACCGGTCCGGCGTGACGTACGCCGTCCTCGGCGTCGGCGACCGCAACTGGGCCGCCACCTACCAGCACGTCCCCATCCGCGTCGACGAGCGGCTCGCCGAGTCCGGCGCCACCCGGCTGCTGGACCGCGCCGCCGCCGACGCCTCCGGAGACCTCACCGGCGCCGTCCGGGAGTTCACGGCAGCCCTGCGCACCGCGCTCCTGGAGCGCTACGGCGACCCGGACGCCACGACCCCGGACGCCGGGCCCACCACCGCCTACGCGGTCCGCACCCTGACCGGCGGCCCGCTGGACGCCCTCGCCGAGCGGCACGAGCTCGTCCCCATGCGGGTGACCGAGGCGTACGACCTCACCGCACCGGGCTACGCGCGCCGCAAGCGGTTCGTCCGCGTCGCCCTCCCCGAAGGCGTCACCTACCGCACGGCCGACCACCTCACGGTGCTGCCCGCCAACGCCCCGGACCTCGTCGCCCGCGCCGCCACCGCGCTCGGCGCCGACCTCGACACGGTCCTGGACATCCGCGCCACCCGCCCGCGCCGCGACGGCATCGCCGTGGACCGCCCCGTGACGGTACGGCGGCTCCTCACCCACCATGTGGAGCTGCAGGAGCGCCCGAGCGGTGGGCAGCTTGCCGCGCTCGCCGCGGCCAACCCGTGCCCGCCGGAGCGCGCGGCTCTGGCCGCCCTCACCGACGACCCGCGCACCCTCGTGGAGATCCTGGAGGACCACCCGGCACTGCGCGGCGCGCTGGACTGGCCGCGGCTCCTCGACCTCCTCACCCCGCTGCGCCCGCGCCACTACTCCATCTCCTCCTCGCCCGCCGCCGACCCCGGCCACGCGGACCTGATGGTCTCGCTGCTCCAGGCCCCGGCCCGCTCCGGCAGGGGCGTCTACCGGGGCACCGGCTCCGGCCACCTCAACGCCGTCGAACCCGGCGACACGGTGTACGCGCGCGTGCAGTCGTGCCGCGAGGCGTTCCGCATCGACGCCACCGGACCGGCGCCGGTCGTCATGGTCGCGGCGGGCACCGGCCTCGCCCCGTTCCGCGGCGCCATCGCCGATCGCGTGGCCGCCCTCGCGTCGGGCACCGGACTCGCCCCGGCCGTCTGCTACTTCGGCTGCGACGGGCCCGGCGCGGACTTCCTGCACGCAGAGGAACTGCGCGCCGCCGAGACCACGGGGGCCGTCTCCCTCCGCCCCGCCTTCAGCGAGGAGCCCGAGGGCGAGGTGCGCTTCGTGCAGCACCGGATCGCCGCCGAGGCGGCGGAGATCTGGGACCTGCTGGAGGGCGGGGCCCGCGTCTACGTCTGCGGCGACGGTTCCCGCATGGCCCCCGGCGTGCGGGAGGCGTTCCGTACGCTGTTCCGCAAGCACGCACCGGCCGACGAAGGCACGGACGAGACCGCTGCCGAGCAGTGGCTCGACGGGCTGATCGCGGACGGGCGTTACGTCGAGGACGTGTACGCCGCCGGCTGACCGCGGCGGCAGGAGAGGGGTGGGCACACAGTGGTGGACTCCTGGGAACGGGCCCGGCACATCCTGGCGGAGGCGGGCCTGGACCCCGGCAGCCTCGCCCACCTCGCCCCGCTGACCGGCGGCACGTACAACACCGTCGAGGAACTCCGCCTCACCGACGGCAACCGCTACGTGCTCAAGATCCCGCCCCCCGCCGCCACGCCCGGCCTCCGGCACGAGCGCCGGCTGCTCGTCTCGGAGGCCGAGTTCTACCGCTCGGCCGCCCGCGTCGCGGTCCCCGCACCGCGGACGGTGTCCCTGAGCGACGACCACCTGCTGATGACGGCCTGCCCGGGCGCCCCGTGGGACGGCACGCTCACCGACCCGGAACACACCGCACTGCGCACGGAGCTGGGCCGCCAGGTGGCCCGGCTGCACGCCGTGACCGGCCCCGGCCACGGCTACCCCTCAGGCGCCCTCGGCCCGCTCGCCCCCGACTGGCGGACCGCGTTCACGACCATGTTCGACGCCGTCCTCGACGACGCCCGGCGCTACGGGGCATGGCTGCCCCGCCCCGCCGACGCGGTGGCCCGTGCCGCCGCGTCCGGGTACGACGCCCTCGACGAGGTCATCGAGCCGCGCCTGGTGCACTTCGACCTGTGGCGCGGCAACATCCTCGTCGACCGCCCGGCCGGAGAGGCCCGCATCGGCGGCCTCATCGACGGGGAGCGCATGTTCTGGGGCGACCCCCTGGCCGACTTCGTCTCCCTGGCGCTGCTCGGGGACATCAGGAAGGACGAGGCGTTCCTGGCCGGCTACCGCGAGGCCGGCGGCCGGGCCCGCTTCGACACCCCGGCCCGCCTCCGGCTCGCCCTGTACCGCGCCTACCTGTACCTGATCATGCTCACCGAGACGGTTCCGCGCCGGGCCGGCGAGGAGCAGGAGCGCTGGGTGCGGGAGACGGCCGCCCCGGAACTCGTCGCCGCCCTGGACGAAATCGAGGAGACTGCCTCACCCCGTCGTTAGCTCACACCGGCTCCGGCGCGAGCCTGCTACGTCCTGCGCGCTGCGCCGCCCGGCGGGAAGACGACCGTCGGCCTGGGCCGGTTCGGGCCCTACGCCGTCACGGTCCGCGCGGTGATCCCGCTCCCGCCTGGCGCGCGGCGCTCGGGGAACGGGCACCGCGCTGAGGTTTCGCGGATCACCGCGGAGGTACTCGCGTGTCGTCCGGACGAGCGAAGGGAGTACGCCGTGACCGATCACCGGCTCGACGCACCCGGCGAGAACGGTGAGCCTGTCCCGCGTGACATGCCGGACCAGCAGGCCAGCACCGGCGAGGACCCGTGGGAGGTCGCACCGCGCTTCACGGGCACCGGGAAGGGCGAGGGCGACGAGCCCGACGAAGCGGCCGACGACGTCCCCGACACCGACGAGGCGGGGACGGGCCGGCAAGGGGCACCGAGCTCGGGAACGGCACAGACCGAAGACCCGGTGCCGGACGAGCCCTCCGACTGAGGAGGGCATCCCACCGAGGGCCGCAGCCGACTGTGGGGGTCGGCTGCGGCCCTCGGCCATGACAGCGGCCAGTGCTCCGACGAAGACGAAGGAACGACGAAGGAACGACGCAGGGACCGGCCGCCCGCTCAGCTCACACCGCGTGCTCAGCCCACCTTGCGTCCCCGCATCGGCTCCGTCCGCGCGCCCCCGCCCTGGTGCAGGCCCCGCAGGAACTCCTCCAGAACCTCGGTCGCCGTGTGTTCCGGCTCCCAGCCGAGTTCCGTACGGGCCCGTGCGGAGTCCATCAGGGGCAGCCGCAGCACCGCGTCGAACAGGTGGGGTGAGGCGGGCACCAGGTGCAGGCCCCAGGCTGCCGCGATCGCCGACCGGGCCGCCGTGCGCGGCAGCCGCACCGGGCGCGCGCCGAGCATCTCGCCCAGCAGCCGCGCGTCGACCGCGGGCTCGGCGGCCAGGTTGAAGGCGCCCCGGGCGCCGGAGCGAACGGCCAGCCGGTAGGCCTCGGCGGCGTCGTCCGTGTGCAGGGCCTGCACCCGCAGCCCGGGGATGTCGGGCAGGAAGGGCAGCAGCTCCGGGCGTGCCAGCGGGCCGGGCAGGAAGCGGCCGCCGAAGATGCGGCGCTGTTCGCTCGCGGACTCCCACTTGAAGAGGAACGCGGGCCGCATCCGCACCACACGCGTGGCGGGATGGTCCCGCTCGAACGTGTCCAGCGCGCGTTCCAGGTAGGCCTTCTCCCGGCAGTACGCGGCGTCCGGCCAGCCGTGCGTCGGCCACGACTCGTCCACCGCCTCGTCCTTCGGGCCCGGCGAGTACGCGCCGACCGACGAGGCGTGCACCAGCGCCGGTACCCCGGCTTCCGCCACCGCCTCGAACACCCGCATGCTGCCCAGCACATTGGTGCGCCAGGTCGCCGCCGGGTCGTGGGTCGGCTGGAACGCCCAGGCCAGATGGATGACCGCGTCGGCGTCCGTGAACCGCTCGGTCAGGCCGGACTCTTCGGAGGTCAGGTCGACCGCCGCCCAGTCCGTCTTCGGCGGCGACCAGTCGGGGATCCGCCGGGCCAGGCCCAGCACGGAGGCGATCTCCGGATCCTCGGAGAGGAGACGCACCACACTGGTGCCCACGTTGCCGGTGGCGCCCGTGACGACGACGCGTATGCCTGTTCCGCTGCTCACCTCTGGCTCCTCTCGGCCGTGTGCTTCCGCGAGAGCTGACCGAGTACCCGGGCGAGGCGGACTGCATCAGGACAGAAGGAAGCCCCGGCCGGACGGGGGAATCGCGGCCGGGGCGGCAAAGGGGTGGGCACGGAGGGCGGTCGCCTCTCGGCGAAGGGCTCCACAGGGCTTCAGCCGAACGATCGTCCCTGTGGGCGAATGGTGAGGCCCGGGGACACTGTCCCCTCCGCACCCACGAGTTGTTCAACGGGGAACCACTTCTGTGTGTTCCTCACCCGGACACCCCGTCCGGTGAGGTACGTCACTGTTCCCGGAGTTCCTGCTCCTTGTCGGCCGGGACGGTCTCCGCCCACAGGTTCTCCGCCTGGAGCAGCAGCGTGCCCAGGACCGCCGTGTGCGCGGCTCCTTCCCCGGCGTGCCGGAGCAGCTTGTCCTGCAGTTCCTCGTGCAGGTCCCGCATCGCCTTCTCGGTCTCGTCGTCCGGACGGCCCTCCGGGCTGCCCTCGCGCAGGTTGTCCGCCTCCAGGTGGCAGGCGTCCCCGATCAGCTGCAGCAGCCGCCCGTACGAGCGCAGCGCCGCGGCCTCGGGCGGGGCGGGCGTCCGTCTGTCGTCCACGGACACCGCCAGGGCCCGCGTGAGAGCGGTGACATGCCCGGTGACCCGGACGAACCGCTCGTCCTCCTCCACCGGCGGCAGGGTGGCCCCGTGCGGTACGCGGTGCAGGGCGCGCAGCGGGCCGGAGGTCAGACGCAGGCTCTCCTGGCTCCACCGGCGCGCCGAATGCAGGACTTCCAGTCGGTGGTCCAGTGCGGCCGAGGCGCTGAGCCAGCCGGCTGCGGTCTGCGCGTCCCACTCGCCCTCGCGCAGGTCGCCGGCGATGGTGTGCAGGACGTCACCCACCTCCCGGGCGAGCGCCTCCATGTTCTCCCGCACGTCCCGCAGATGGATCGGCGGCAGGACCAGCGCGTTCACGGCCACGCCGATGACGGCGCCGAGCGCGGCCTGCCCCACTCGGTGACCGACGCCGGACATGCTCACCGATCCCGCGGCGATGGTGAACAGAGCGGTGGTCGCCGCGTAGATCCCCTGGTCACCGAAGCGGGGCCAGTTCGCCAGCAGCATCAGCACCGGCACGGACAGGGCGAGCGCGCCCGTGGTGTCGCCGGTGATCGCCTGCGCGGCCGAGGCCAGCAGGGTGCCGACGCAGATCGCGCCGAACTGCCGGGCGCCCTGCACCAGCGAGCTGTAGACGGTGGCCTGCACCAGCACGAGTGCCACCCACGGCGCCATCAGCGCGAGCGGGTCCCCCATCCAGACGCCGCCCACCAGCCAGGCGATCACCGCCGCCGCGGCGGCCTTCAGCGACTGGACGACCAGATCCCGTTCCCGCCCGGGCCCCCGCCAGGCCGCTCGCATCGCGTCCAGGGCGGCCCGTGTCTCCCGCCGTACGGCGTCCACCGGCTGCACGGCACGGATTCCGTGCTCCAGGTTCCGTATCCGTCCCGGGGCCTTCGCATCTCCCCGGGGCCGCGGATCCGAGGCCGGGGCGGTGCCGTCCGCCGTCCGGCCGTCCGCCGTCGTGCCTTGGTCCCTCCGTCGGCGAAAGGCGCCCGCCGTCCGCCGCACCGCACTCGTTACACGCGTCATGCGCTGCGGGTATCCCCGTGACCGGGGGTTTCACGTCGTCTCATGCCAGCGGGCTTTCCCCGAGCGAGGAAAGCAGATGCGCGGGATCGGCGTAGACCGCGTCCGCGCCGGACTTCTCCAGGTCCGTGCGCGGGATGCCGCCGCACAGGACGCCCACACAGCGCACCCCGGCCCTGGTGCCCGCGCGCATGTCCCACACCGTGTCGCCGACGAACACCGCCCGCTCCGCCGGCACCCCGGCCAGTTCCAGGGCGTGCTCGACGGGCTCGGGCGCGGGCTTGCCCTGGTCGACGTCGTCGGCGCTCGCCGTGGCGGCGATGGCGTCGTCCGCGTCGATCGCCCGGCGCAGCGCGCTCAGCTCGGCGCCGCCGGCGGAGGTGGCCAGGACCACCGTCCAGCCGTCCCGGTGCAGTCGCCGCAGCAGCGCCCCGGCCTCCGGCAGTGCGTGCAGCCGGTCGAAGTACTGTCCGTACAGCGCCTTGTGCCCGGCGCTGATGGCGGCGTCCTGCTCCGTGTCGCGGTCCTCGCCCAGCAGATGGGCGACCAGGTCGGTCGACGGCAGGCCCACGGCCCGGTGCACGGCGTGCATCGGCACCTGGTGACCCGCCTGGCGGAAGGCCTCCCACCACGCCACGACATGCAGATGGTTGGTGTCGACCAGCGTGCCGTCGACGTCGAACACGGCCGCCCGTTCGGCGCGATCCATAGGTGTGGTCCCTTTCCTCTCCGGCCGCGCGAGTGCCACGTCCGGCCGCGCGAGTACCCACGTCAGCCGCTCGCCACGCCCGACGGCAACTGTCGCTCACGGGTCCAGGCCAGCAGCTCGTCCAGGGACCACGTGGTCACCACCCGCTCGGACGGCACCCCGCACTCCTCGGCCCGCGTGCACCCGTTGAGCTGCCAGTCCAGCTGCCCCGGAGCATGCGCGTCGGTGTCGACGGAGAACAGCACCCCCGCGTCCACGGCCCGGCGCAGCAGCCGCCGGGGCGGGTCGAGCCGCTCCGGCCTGCTGTTGATCTCCAGGGCCGTGCCGGTCTCCGCCAGCGCCTCGAACACCGCGTCCGCGTCGAACTCCGACTCCGGCCGCTCCCGTCCGGTCACCAGCCGCCCCGTGCAGTGCCCGAGTACGTCCGAGTGCGGATCACGAACGGCGGCCACCATCCGCCGGGTCATCGACCGGGTGTCCATCCGCAGCTTGGAGTGCACCGACACCACCACGACGTCGAGCCGGTCCAGCAGCTCCGGCTCCTGGTCGAGCGAGCCGTCCTCGAGGATGTCGCACTCGATGCCGGTCAGCAGCCGGAACGGAGCCCAGGTCTCGTTCAGCTCCGCGACCACGTCCAGCTGTTCCCGCAGCCGCTCGGCCGACAGCCCGCGGGCCACCGTCAGCCGCGGCGAGTGGTCGGTCAGCGCCGCCCACTCGTGGCCCAGCGCCGCCGCGGCCCGGCCCATCTCCTCGATCGGGCTGCCGCCGTCGGACCAGTCGGAGTGCAGATGGCAGTCCCCGCGCAGCAGCCCGCGCAGTTTCTCCCCGCCCCGCACGGCCGGCCGCTGCTCCGCCTCGCCCTCCAGCTTCGACAGATAGCCGGGCACCTGGCCTGCCAGCGCCTCCCGTACCACCTGCGCGGTCTTCGGCCCGACCCCCTTGAGCCCTTCCAGCGAACCGTCCGCCGCCCGCCGGCTCACCTCGTCCCCGCCCAGTTCCCTCAGCACCCGCGCCGCCGTACGGAAGGCGCGCACGCGGTACGTCGGTGCCAGGGACCGCTCCAGCAGGAAGGCGATCCGCTCCAGTGCCTCGACGGGGTCCATCGCCACCTCCACCTCAAGGGTTCCCCAGCGCCCGGCGGGCCGCACGACGGGCGGACGGTTTGCCCCGCATCCCCCCGGGTACTGCGATGCCTCGTCCCGGCCGTGTCGACGAGGAGGCCTGCCATGTCCGCCCCCACCGCGCCCCCCAGCAAGGCCGCTGTGATCACCGGCGCCGACTCCGGCATCGGCAGAGCCACCGCCGTGCGCCTGGCCGAGGCGGGCATGGACGTCGGCATCACCTGGCACAGCGACCAGAAGGGGGCGCAGGAGACGGCCGACGAGGTCCGGGCGCACGGGCGGCGGGCCGAGGTCGCCCGGATGGACCTCACCCGGCTGCCCGACGCCGCCGACACCGTCGACGACCTGTGCGAGCGGCTCGGCCGGATCGACGTGCTGGTCAACAACGCCGGCACCGGCACCATGACGCCCTTCCTCGACCTGGAGCTGTCCGACGTGCGCGAGGTCCTCGACGTGGACCTCGTCGGGCCGTTCCTGTGCGGGCAGAAGGCGGCCCGGCACATGATCCGGCACGGTGACGGGGGCCGGATCATCAACGTGACGTCCGTTCACGAGCACCAGCCGCGCGTGGGCGCCGCGCCGTACTGCGCCGCCAAGGGCGGTCTCGGCCTGCTCACCCAGGTCATGGCGCTCGAACTCGCCGAGCACCGCATCACGGTCAACGCCGTCGCGCCCGGCGAGATCTCCACACCCATGACCGGGCAGGAGGACACAGACCCGCACACCGAGAGCCGTCCCGGCATCCCGCTCGGCCGGCCCGGCGACGCCCGCGAGGTCGCCGCCGTCATCGCCTTCCTCGCCGGCCCGGACGCCAGGTACGTCACGGGCGCCTCCTGGAGCGTCGACGGCGGCATGCTCCGGATGGGCCCACAGGCCGGTTCGCACCTGCCGGGTCACGACTGGCGCCGCCCGTGAGCGGGCCGCGGCGAGACCGCGCCCCAGCTCCCGCGACGAGCCCGGGTTCCGCCGCGTCCGGCTCGGACGGGGCGTGCGCCGCGTTGCCGGGTCCGGGGCGCCCGGCCGTCCGGGCCCGGTCGAGGAGCCGTCCTCGACGCCCGGCCGCTGCCCTGAACCCCACGTTCCGGCCGGTTCCGCTCTACGCTCGATGCATGACCGAAAGCGCGAGCCCGTACATGCCCCACCCGCGGATCATGGTGCTCGGGGTACAGCCGGGCACACCGCCGTTCCGGATCGTGGAGATCGACGGCCAGGTGGTCGGGGAGGCCAGAGCCATCACCGATGTCCTCGCGGCCGCGACCGCGTTCGGCATCACGGTCCACGACCTGGACGACCCGGACGTGGTCCGCTGGGTGGGCGGAGACAAATTCACCTGGACCGTTCACTAGTGCCGCGGCAGGCAAGGTTCGCCCCGTCGCGACGCCCGGCACGCTCCCCCACTGCCCGAAAGGCGTGGGAGGTGCCCCCACTCGCCGCACCGGCCGAAAGCCCAGGTACATCCAGTACGAGGACTTCCGGCCGGCACGCCGAGAGCACGCTCCCCCACCCTCGAACCGCGCTTCGCACGGCTCGGGCGGGAGGCACCCCCACGACGCCGCTCCTTGACGGGCAAACGTTGCCTGCCGCGGCACTGGCCAGTCCGCACGGCCGTGGCCCACGGTCGCCCGACCCTGCCCGGCGCGTCCACGGCACCGGCGTGTTCCCGGCCGACGAGCCGGTCTCCCTCGTCGGTGACCGGCTCGGGCCGGTCTTCATCGCACGCGACAGCTGATAGGTCGCGCCGCCCTCCGCCGCCGTCGGAAGCACGGCACCGCCGCCCCGCCTGGACTCGATCGAGGGGACTGGTGCGGCTGGGCGACGCGGAGTGGGGGCGGGGAGGTCAGCCGTTCGCCGGCGCCTCGCCCGCGCGGTCCTTCCGGGGCTTGCGGGCATGGACCGCGCGGCTCAGGCGGCGGCCCAGGAGCAGGTAACCGATCAGCGCACCCGTCGTGTTGAGGATGACGTCGTCGATGTCGAAGGCCCGGCCGGTGACCAGGGCGCCCTGGGCGAACTCCACCAGGAGCATCACGACCGCGGTCAGGAGCAGGACCCGGAGGATGCCGCGGGTGCGGGGGGCGACGACGGGGACCAGGATGCCGAAGGGGACGCCCAGCAGGATGTTGCCGCCGATCTGCCGGACGGCGTCGCGCAGTTCCGGCTGGTCGAGATAGGCCTTCACGGAGCTGCCCGGCTGCAGGTTGCTGTGGGTCAGCGCCTCCGAGGCGGGCGAGGGCTGCAGGGTCAGCCGTGCCAGGACCACGGCGAAGGCGACCATGAACGTGAAGGCGCACAGCACCGCCAGCAGCCGGACGGGCAGGGGGAGCGGGCGTCGCTCGCTCCCGGACCCGGCGGTCCGGGGACGTGAGGCTGCACCGGCCATTCGGTCCTCCAGTCTTCAACTTCGCTGCCCGGTAAGGAGGTTACCCACGGAAACACCGGCGATGCCGCCGACCGTCCCCACTCTCGGTTGCCCCGTGTTCCATGGGACACTCCCGCCCGGGGCCGCCGCGAGCGCGCTTGCTCCGCCCGGGGTCCTGGGAGCCGATCAACTCCCGTAGGAGACGCGCACTTCCTTGAAGCCGAGGGAACGCAGCAGCCCTTGGAGCATGCCGGTGGTGTTCGACTCGGCGCGCGCGGTCAGTTCGCTCTCCTTCGCCGCGTCGCCGATGTGCCGTACCGCGAGCTTCTGCACGGCCTGCTCGCCGTTGGGATTGTCCGAGAACAGGTCCCCGAGGCGGTCGAAGAGACCGCGCTGCTTGGAGACGGCGTAGGAGCGGTCGGGGTCCAGGGCCGGCTTGCCCAGTTGCGCGTGGGGCAGCCGGAGCGTGGCCGACGTGCGGTCGCCGTTGACCCGCACGTCGTTCTCGCCGACCTTGCCCAGGTCGACGTAGGCGTCGACGGTGCCCGCCCCGACATACAGGGTGCGGGTGCCGCGGATCGCGTCGGGGAGGAGCTTGGCGTCCTTCTCCAGGTCCACGACGACCTGGAAGTTGCCGGAGGCGGCGTCGTACCGGCTGATGTCCTGGATGGACTTCAGCAGCGCGGGGCCGGACCGGTCGCGGGTCTCGGTGCCGAACAGGTCCTTCAGCCCCGGGAGCACGCTCAGCCGGATCCCGGCGAAGAACACGACGAGCACCAGCACGAGCGCGGCCACCACCTTCGCCCAGCCGGGCACGCGCCTGGGGAGGCGTTTGACGGGAGTCGTCATGCGACGGCCCTCCTTCCTACTGTCCGGATGCCCGCCAGGCCCCGTGCCAGACCGCCGAGTTGAGGATTCGACGGCCCCGGCGGAAGCACGCCGGGCGCACACCCGTCACGGGCGGGACGTCGCCTCCGGCTGCTCCAGCGCCGCGTCCAGGGTCGGCTGCGGCGGCAGCAGCCGGGACAGGCCGGTGATCCGCAGGACGCGCAGGGTCAGCGGGTGGGAGCAGACCAGGAGCACGTAACCGTGCCGGCCGAGCACCCGGCTCCGGGCGCGGTGCAGCAGCCGCAGGCCCGAGCAGTCGAAGAACTCGATCCCGCTGAGGTCGATCACCACCCGGGCGGCGGGGCGGCTCGTCTCCCGGTCCAGGTGCGGGGCGATCTCCGAGGCCGCGGCGAGGTCGATCTCGCCACGGAACTCCAGCACCGTGTGCCCCCGTTCCCGGCGGACGCGCAGATGCCGGGTGAGCGGTGCAGGTTCCTGCCGCACGACGAGATCGCCTCCAGCCTGCTCCGTGCGTTCCGTGCGTTCCGTGCGTGGGGGAGGGGCTTCGGCCCTCAAGGCCGTTCCCCGCCCTGCAAGTTACCCTCCAACGAGTGAATTTGAGCATGTTCGATTGACATATGTCTTTGAATTCCTGCCGAGTTGGCCGAGGTTCACGCCGGGGTGTGCGCGGGTGTGAATCCGGGGGCGCGCGGCGAGGGCCGGCGGGGCTACGACAGGGCGTGCCAGGTCTTGGTGAGCGCCTGGCGGAACTGCTCGGTCTGGTGTGCCGTGAGGTCGCGCACCATCCGCTCCTCCAACTCCCGCACGGGCCCGGCGTGCCGGGTGAGCAGCCCGCGGCCGGCGTCGGTGAGCAGGATCAGCAGCTCCCGGCGGTTGCGGGGGTTGCGCTCCCGGCGCACCAGACCGCGGCCCTCCAGAGAGCGGACGAGATCCGCGATGGACTGCGCGGTGACGAAGGAGTCGCGTGCCAGCTGGGCCGCGGACAGTCCGTCGTGCCGCTCCAGCACGGTGAGCGCGGTGTACTGAAGGGCGGTGATCCCGGAGGGTCTTACCAGCTCGTCCAGATGGGAGCGCACGACGAGCTCCACCTGCTTGACCATGTAGAGCAGGGAGGGGGACGTCTTGGCCGCCTGTGTGTCGAGCATGGAATCAGGCTAGACCATTGACAGGAAACCTGCCTGTAAAGAGACTGCGCACAGACAGGAATCCTGTTTGTTGAATGTTAATGCGGTTGGATCTTGGCGACGACGCTGAGGAGTGGCGATGACCACCTTCGAGAACTCACCCGGGCAACTGTTCATAGGGGGCCGGTGGCGAGAGGCGGCCGACGGGGCGCGCGCCGAGGTGGTGGACCCGTCCCGGGGCACGGTCGTCACCACCGTCGCGGAAGCCGGCCCCACCGACGTGGACGCGGCCGTACACGCCGCCCGCGAGGCCTACGACGACGGCGCCTGGTCCGCACTGAGCGGCCGCGAGCGCGGCCGGGTGCTGCACCGCGTCGCCCAGCTGATCCGGGAGAACGCCGACGAACTCGCCGCGCTGGAGAGCCTCGACGTCGGCAAGCCGATCACGCTGTGCGGCGCGGTCGACATCACCAACGCGGCCAACGACTACGAGTACTACGCGGGCCTCGCCCAGAGCCTGGACGGTGCTGTGCGCGACACCCCCATGAACGCCCTCGCCTACACCAGGCGCGAGCCGCTCGGCGTGGTCGCCGCGATCACCCCGTTCAACTTCCCGCTGATCCTGGCCGGCTCCAAGCTCGGCCCGGCCCTCGCGGCCGGCAACACGGTCGTCCACAAGCCCGCCGACGAGACCCCGCTCAGCGCCCTCTACATGGCCCGGCTGTTCCAGGAGGCGGGCGTCCCCGACGGCGTGGTCAACGTCGTGACCGGCACCGGCCCGGTGGCCGGCGAGGCGCTGCTGCGCCACCGCGGTGTCGACAAGGTCGCCTTCACCGGCTCCACCGCGATCGGCCGGCACGTGGCGAGCGTCGCGGGGGAGGCGCTCAAGCCGGTGACCATGGAACTCGGCGGGAACGCCGCCCACATCGTCTTCGAGGACGCCGACCTGGAGAAGGCGGTCGGCGCGGTCATCAAGGGCTTCGTGTTCAACACCGGCCAGTTCTGCATGGGCGGCCCGCGCCTGCTCGTGGCCCGCTCGGTGTACCCGACGCTGCTCGGCATCCTCGCCGAGGCCGTGCCCGGAGTGCCGGTCGGCGACCCGCGCGACCCGGCCACCGTCATCGGCCCGATGGCGGCCGAGAAGCACCTGAAGAAGGTCGAGGAGTACGTCGCCCTCGCCCGCAAGGAGGGCGCCCGCGTCGTCTGCGGCGGCGAGCGGCTCGACCTGGACGGCGGCTACTACTACCGGCCGACCGTCATCGCCGACCTGTCGAACGACTCCCGCGTGATCCAGGAGGAGATCTTCGGGCCGGTCCTCACCGTGCAGCCCTTCGACGACGAGGACGAGGCCGTCGCCCTCGCCAACTCCACGCCGTACGGCCTCGCCGCGGGCGTGCAGACCAACCACCTCGCCCGCGCCCACCGGGTCGCCGGCCGGCTCCAGGCCGGCATCGTCTGGGTCAACGACTGGGCGATGCTCGACCCCGCCGTGCCCTTCGGCGGCGTGAAGGACTCCGGCTACGGCCGCGAGTACGGGCCCGAGGCGCTCGCCGGCTACACCAAGGTCAAGTCCGTCGTCGTCTCGCTCGACTGAACACCGCCAAGGAGTTCTCCCGATGCCCATCACCACCCGTGCCGCGGTCGTCGAGTCCGGCGGCGCGCCCTTCACCCTCTCCGACGTCGTCCTCGACGAGCCCGGTCCGCACGAGGCACTGGTCCGCATGGCCGCCACCGGCCTGTGCCACACCGACCTCGGAGTGGCGAGCGGCGGACTGCCCTTCCCGCTGCCCGGCGTCCTCGGCCACGAGGGCGCGGGCGTCGTCGAGGCCGTCGGCTCCGCAGTCACCGGCGTCGAGCCCGGCGACCACGTCCTGCTCTCCTTCACCTCCTGCGGCGACTGCCGCAACTGCCGCGGCGGGCACCCCGCGTACTGCTCGACCTGGCTGCCGCTGAACCTGATCGGCGGCAGCCGGGCCGACGGCACGAGCACCATCAGCCGCGGGGGAGAGGCCCTGGGCGGCCACTTCTTCGGCCAGTCCTCCTTCGCCGAGCGGGCCCTGGCCGACGAGCGCAGCCTCGTCAAGGTCGACGCGGACGTACCGCTGGAGTCGATCGCCCCGCTGGGCTGCGGGGTGCAGACGGGCGTCGGTGCCGTCTGGAACGTCCTGAAGCCGGACACCGGCAGCACGGTCGTGGTCCTGGGGGCCGGAGCGGTCGGCCTGTCGGCCGTGATGGCGGCGGCCCTCACCCCGGCCACGCGGATCGTCGCCGTCGACCGGGTCGCCGAACGCCTCTCGCTGGCCAGGGAGCTGGGCGCCACCCACACCGTCGACACGAGCGCGACGGACCTCGCCCCGGCCCTCGCCGGGATCACCGGCGGCCAGGGCGCGGACGGTGTCGTGGAGACCACGGGCAACGTCGGCGTCCTGCGCCAGGGCGTCGACGCGCTCGCCGCCCGGGGAGCCCTGGTCGTCGTCGGCGCCCCGCCCTTCGGCACCGAGGTCGCCCTGGACGTGAACGGCCTCCTCGGCGGCAAGCGGATCGTCGGCCTCACGCTAGGCGACAGCGAGACCCAGGCCGTGATCCCGGCCCTGGTCCGCCTGGTGAAGGACGGCCGGCTGCCCCTGCACCGCCTGATCAGCACCTATCCCTTCGGGGACATCGACCGGGCGGTCCAGGACATGCGATCGGGCAAGACGATCAAGCCCGTCCTCACCTTCTGATCCGCCCGGGCCGGCCGGGTCAGTCGTTCAGCAGCACCAGCTTCCCGGTGGTCCGGCCGGTGTCGCCCAGGGCATGGGCCTCGGCGGCCGCGGCCAGCGGGAAGGTCCCGGCGATCGTGGCGCGCAGCTTCCCCGCCTCCACCAGTTCCGCGATCGCCCGCATGCCGCCGCGGTCGGCGTCCACCAGCATGCGCAGGGCCCGGACGCCGAGCCGCTCGGCCTCCTCGTAGAGGTCGTTCGAGCCGCCCGGGAGGATCGACACCACGACACCGCCGGGGCGCAGGACGCGCAAGGAGCGCAGGGCGTTGTCACCGCCGATCGTGTCCAGGACGACGTCGGCGTCCTTAACGGCCTCGGTGAAGTCCCTCTCGCGGTAGTCCACCGCCTCGTCCACACCGATACCGCGCAGGAAGTCGTGCTTGCCGGCGCTCGCGGTGCCGATGACGTACGCGCCGCGCGCCTTGGCGATCTGCACCGCCACGTGGCCGACCCCACCGGCGGCGGCGTGGATCAGCACGCGCTGCCCGGGCCGGACGTCCGCGTGCTCGGTCAGCGCCTGCCAGGCGGTGAGCGAGACCAGGGGGAGTGCGCCCGCCTGGGTGTGGTCGATCCCGGCGGGCTTGTGCGTGAGGGCGCGCACCGGGGCCGTGACGAACTCGCCGTGCGAGCCGTGCCCGAACGGGTAGGGCAGCATGCCGAAGACCTCGTCACCGGGCACGAACGCGGCCACGCCGACGCCGACCGCCTCCACCACGCCCGAGACGTCCCAGCCGAGGACGAAGGGCGGGTCGCCCAGGAATCCGCCGGTGGCGCGGTGCTTCCAGTCGGTCGGGTTGACCCCGGCGGCCCGCACCCGGACCAGCACCTCGTTCGGCCGCGGTACCGGGCGCCCGACTTCCACCTCCTTCAGGACCTCGGGACCGCCGAGGACGTCCTGGCTGATGGTTCGCATCGTGTTCTGAGTGCTCATGGTGATCCAGCGTGCCGGTCAGCGGCCCCGTCCGCCAATGGCAAAATCGCCACCCCGCCGACCGGGTGGGCTTCGCGACCGGTGCTTCCTGCGCCAGCACCTCACCACGGCGATCGGGGTCTCGCCGCAGGCGTACCGGCGTACCTTCCAGACCGCTCGCTGAAGTCCGCGGAGCCCGCGTCCCGCCCAACTCCCCAAGCAGGCAAAGCCATTTGTCGATGTGTTGTCTTCTCTCGGAGAGTGACGGAACCCTCACGTCCGGCGGGGGGCCGAGGTTGATCCCCTGGGGTCCAAACCCGATAAGGTTCCCATCGACGCTGCGAGTTGAGGCGATCGCGTCCAGTCGATTCGCAGTGCGTACTCATGAGTGCGGTCCACACCCCCCTGTTCGATTGTGTGCTTCGAAGGATGCAGATGGAACTCGCCACTCCGCCACCGGCGGCGCGGGCCCCTGTCGCCTGGTACAGCTGGTGGTTGATGCCGCTGGGCTTGGGAGGCGGGACGGTTGCCGCCACGTTCATGAGCTCGGAGCGAATAACCGCCGCCGTCGCCGGTGTCGCGGCGACGGCGGTCAGCGCCGTGTGCGTACGCCTGCTGCTGCGTACCCGGGCACAGCTGCAGCGGTCGGAGGGCTCCTTCCGCACCGCGCAGGCCGAGTACAACCAGCAGTGGCAGCAGCATGTGGCGGGCCTGGAACGGAAGTTCTCCGCCGAACGCGCCACCCTGGAGTCCCAGCTCACCGAGCAGAACGCCGCGTACGAGCGGCGCCTGGCCGACCAGAGCGCCACGTACGAGACGCAGCTCGCCGACCGGTCCCGGGCGTACGAGGAACGGCTGACCGAGCAGGCCACGTCCTACGAGGCCCAGCTCGCCGACCAGGCCGAGGTCTGGCAGGAGCAGCTCTCCCACCAGCTCGCCGCGGTCGCCCGGCTCGCCGACGAGCAGTTGTCCGAGGCGATGGAGAGGCTGCGCTCCGGCGACGCCATCGACGACGTCCTGCCGACGGTCAACCAGTGCGCCAAGGTCAGCTCCGACCTCCAGTCCGCGCTGCGCAAGGTGCTGCGCACCGCCCTGATCGGCCTGGAGGCGGAGTTCGACCGCTCCACCTCCGCGGAGCAGGCCGTCATCAGCATCGGTAACCGCATCCACGTCCTGACCAGCAAGCTCCGCGGCCGACTGCACGAGATGCAGGGCGAGCACGGCAGGCTGCCCGCCGTCGCCCGGGGCCTGATGGAGCTCGACCAGGAGATCGGCCCCGCCGACTGTCTCGCCGCCAGCATCGGCGTGCTCGGCGGCTCGGACCGGCCCGGCCGGCAGTGGCAGGAGCCGCAGCGGCTGCTGAGCGTGGTGCGCGGCGGTGTCGGCCGGATCAAGGACTTCCACCGCGTCCAGGTGCGCCACCTGCCCGAACTCGGCGTCGACGGCGGCCTGGTGGACCACCTGACGCTGATCTTCGCCCACCTCCTGGACAACGCGGCCCGCTACTCGCCGCCCACCGAGCCGGTGCTCATCTCCGGCAAGGAGGTCCCCAACGGCGTCGGCATCGAGATCCAGGACTCCGGCAAGGGCCTGAGCGAGGAGAAGAAGCGCGAGGCCGAGCACGCCCTCGCGGGCACCGCGCCCGGCGCGGGCCTCGGTGGCATCACCGAGGACGCGAGCATCGGTCTGCGCGTCGTCGGCGCCCTCGCCCGCCGCTATGGCATCCGTGTCACCTTCGCGGACTCGCCGTGGCTCGGTACCTCCGTGGTGGTCGTGGTCCCGCACAAGTACTTCAGCCCGCTGCCCACGGCCGCGACCGCCCAGGTCACGGCCACCCCGGCCGCGCCCGCCCCGGAGGTCCGCACCGCCGCGGCCGCCCCGGCCCGTGAGACGGAGACCGGACCGGCACCGGCCGCGCCGGACGGCGCCGTGGACACCACGCCCGGCGGACTGCCCCGGCGCCGCAGCAAGCGGAGCGAGCCGGACGGGCCGAAGCAGTCCGGGCCGACCGACCGGACCACGGTCGCCCCCGTCCCGCCGGACGCCTCCTTCTCCGGTCTCGCCGCCTTCGCCACCGCCGGACGCGACGCCGCGGAGGCCTCATGGACGGCCGACGACCACGAGAACCCCGCCGGACGCGAGTTCCCCGAGCACCGCACCGAAGAGAGCGACTAGTCCTCATGACGCAACAAGGAACAGACGTGAGCTGGGCGCTCCGCGATCTCGTCGAGAGCATCCAGGAGATCCGTTTCGCCCTCGTGGCCTCCAGTGACGGCAAGGCCATCACCTCCTACGGCGCCGAAGACCCCGACGACGTCGACCGCTTCGCCGCCGTGGTGGCCGGCCTGCAGGCCCTGGCCCAGCCGGTCGCCGAGCAGTTCCCCACGTACGCCGGGCAGTTGCGCCTGGCGATGATCGAGGTGGACGGCGGGCACCTCTTCGTCGTCCGCGCCGGTGTGGAGACGTACCTCGGTGTCCTCGCCAGGGAAGGTCTCGACCAGGGCCTGCTCGGGCACCAGATGAGGGACCTGGCCCGCAGGATGGGTGAGCTCCTCGGTACCACTCCGCGCCTGGAGGAGCACTCTGGATGAGTGCTCCCCGCAGGCCGTCGGACCCGTCCGGTCTCGAGCGCTACTACGTCCTCACCGGCGGGCGCAGCGGACCGGGCGGTTCGGCGTCGAGCCTCGACGTGGCGACCCTGGTCGTCGCCCGCGCCGCCCCGTTACCGGGCATGCAGCACGAGCACGAGGAGATCCTCCGCCGCTGCCGCGATCCCCTGTCGGTCGCCGAACTCGGCGCTCACCTCGGGCTGCCCTTCAACATTCTCGCCGTGCTGCTGTCGGACCTGCTGGACGCAGGTCGCGTCGAAGCCCGTAACCCCATCCCGGCACACGACGCCGGCCGCGGGCCCGACCTCGCGCTCCTTGAGGAGGTACTCAGTGGACTTGAAAGGCTTTGACCAACCCGGAGGGCGGGCGGCCGGGGACACCCGCTCGGTGAAGGTGATGATCGCCGGCGGGTTCGGCACCGGGAAGACCACCATGGTCCGCTCGGTCAGCGACATCAAGCCGCTGACGACCGAGGAGACCCTCACCCAGGCCAGCGTCGACGTCGACCACCTCATCGGCGTCGCCGACAAGACGCAGACCACCGTCAGCCTGGACTTCGGCAAGATCGGCATCAACGAGAGCCTGGTGCTGTACCTGTTCGGCACACCAGGGCAGGAACGGTTCTGGTTCCTGTGGAACGGGCTGTTCAAGGGGGCGCTCGGCGCGATCGTCCTGGTGGACACCCGCCGCCTGGAGTCCAGTTTCCGGGCCATCGAGGAGATGGAGCGGCAGCAGGTCCCCTTCGTCGTCGCCCTGAACGTCTTTCCCGACTCCCGGAACTACCCGGCCGAGGAGATCCGGGATGCCCTGGACATCCCGGAGAACACCCCGGTCGTGGCCTTCGACGCCCGCGACCGGGCCTCCAGCCGGGACGTCCTCGTCGCCCTGATCCACCATCTGAAGGAACGCTCGGCCGTGGCCCTGGAGCCCCGATGAACGACGCAACCGAAAACCCGCTCCAGGCCATGCGCGGCTGCCCCGTAGCCCACCACGGCAGCGACCTGACCCGGCTGTACGGGCCGGAGGCCGCGACCGATCCGGAGGGCATCTACGAGCGGCTGCGCAAGGAACACGGCTCGGTCGCGCCGGTTCTGCTCGAAGGCGACGTGTTCGCCTGGCTGGTCCTCGGCTACCGCGACAACCGGCGGGTGCTCGACAACCCCCGCCAGTTCAGCCGGGACGCCCGCATCTGGCGGGACTGGGCCGAGGGGCGGGTCGAGGAGACCTCGCCGCTGATTCCGATGATCGGCTGGCGGCCCGACTGCGTCTCCCAGGACGGCGAGCCGCACCGCAGGCTGCGCGCCGCCGTCACCGACGGGCTGCAGGCGGCCGCGGCCCGGGGTATCCGGCGCCACGCGACGCACTTCGCGAACAAGCAGATCGACGCGTTCGCGGACACCGGACGCGCCGACCTCGTGGCGGACTACGCCGAGTACCTGCCGATGCTCGTCCTCTCCCGCATCCTCGGGCTCCCCGAGGCGGAGGGCCGCGACCTGGTCGAGTCCTGCGCCCACGTCCTCAAGGGCGGTGAGGACGCCCTCGCGCACAACGAGCGCATCATGGGGATCCTCGGCGAACTGGCCGAGCGCAAGCGGAGCGAGCCCGGCGGGGACTTCACCACCGCCCTGCTGGGACACGCGGCCGGCCTCGACGAGGACGAGGTGGTCAGCCATCTGCGTCTGGTGCTGATCGCCGCGCACACCACGACCAGCAACCTGCTGGCGCGGGTCCTGCAACTGGTCCTCACCGACACCGCCCGGCTCTCCGGACTGATCAGCGGCCAGCTGAACATCTCCGCCGTGGTGGAGGAAGTCATGTGGAACTGCCCGCCGCTGGCGGTGCTGCCGGGCCGGTTCGCCGCCAGCGACCTGGAACTCGGCGGCCACCGGATCGAGGAGGGCGACCTGCTGGTGCTGGGCCTCGCGGCGGGCAACGCCGACCCCGAGGTCCGTCCGGACACCGGCGTCTCGGTCCAGGGCAACCAGGCGCACCTGGCGTTCAGTTCGGGGCCGCACGAGTGCCCCGGGCAGGGTATCGGCCAGTCCGTCATCGAGATCGCCGTGGACGTTCTGCTGCACCGCCTGCCGGGCCTGACCCTGGCGGTCCCCCCGGAGGAGCTCACCTCGACCGCCTCCACCTGGGAGTCCCGGCTGGACAGCCTGCCGGTGCGGTTCGCCGTATAGGCGAAGTGCGGTGGGGGGGGGGGGGGGGGGGGGGGGGGGGGGGGGGGAGGGGGGAGGGAGGGGGGGGGGGGGGGGGGGGAGGGG
>NZ_JBVIPD010000003.1:197946-317768 GCF_055578235.1 Streptomyces sp. NPDC033136 | reverse complement strand
CCGGAAGACCCCCCCCCTCCCCCCCCCCTACGTTGGTGTTGAGTTTCGCCCTTTTCCTGTTGGTTTTCGTTGTGGGTGGGGTGTTTGTTGTTCCCCCCCTCCCCCCCCCCCCCCCCCCCACCACCGTCGTGTCACACCGTGAGCAGGTCGTCCACCGAGCCGCGGCCCGCCATTTCGGCCGTGGCCACCGGGCCCTCCTTCACCGCAGCGTAACGGCCGGTGGTCAGCGTCCACTCGTAGTTGCCGTTGATCCAGTGCCGGATGGCCTCCACCCACGCCCCTCACCAACGTCGGCCTGTCCGCCGCCCTCCGCGGCCTCCCGGCGTCACACTGGACCCGTCCGTACGACGATCGTTCAGGAGGACCACCGCCGATGACGCCCGCACCCGCACGCAGCGCCGAGCAGCGCAAGAGGGACACCCTGCACCGGCTGGACCACGACGTCGACGCGTGGGTCGCCACGGCCGACAGCGCGTCGGGGACGCCCTACCTCGTCCCGCTGTCCTTCCTCTGGAACGGCTCGTACCTGCTGTTCGCCACGTCCGCGTCGAGCCCCACCGGACGGAACCTCGCCGCGACCGGGCGGGTCCGCGTGGGCATCGGCCCGACCCGCGACGTCGTCATGGTCGAGGGCACCGTCGAGACGGTCCAGCCGGGCGAGCTGACCGAGCAGGACGCCGAACTCTTCGCCGCCAAGACCGGGTTCGACCCCCGCGGCCTCGCCACGCCGTACCTCTACTTCCGCGTCGTGCCGCAGCGGATGCAGGCCTGGCGAGAGGCCGGTGAACTGGACGGCCGCGAACTCATGCGCGACGGACAGTGGTTGAGGACCGACTGAATCGGCCGGTCCGGGATATCCGCAAGGTACAGGGCCCGCGGGGCACGACCGCCCCGCGGCCGGGATCCTGCGGAGGAGACATGGCACTGGTGACAGCGGGGGTCCTCGTGCTCGACTGTGCCGAGCCCGAGAAGCTCGCCGTGTTCTACAAGGAACTGCTGGAGGGCGCGGAGGCGGACGCGACAGCCAACCGGGTGGAGATCAAGACCGCCGACGGCTTCCGGATCGCACTGCGCCGGGACGCCAACGCCACCCCGCCCAGCTGGCCGCGCCCCGAGAACTCCCTCCAGGCGCACCTGGAGTTCGTGGTGGACGACCTCGACGCGGTGGAGCGCCGCGTCATCAGCCTCGGCGGCCGCCCCCTGGAGGCCAAGGAGGCCTCGGGCCCCCTGGAGGAACGCGGCTACGCCGACCCGGCAGGCCACTCCTTCACCCTGCGCCGTACCTCGCCGACGGCGCCCAAGCAGGGCTGAAACCGGCCGGCCCGGAGCTCGTCCACCTACTCCACCCAGCCCGCCGGCCCCGCCCCCGGCCGGATCACGAGGGCCCCGAAGGCCGGACCGAGCGGAGGGACGGCCGGAGCGCACAGACGCCGCCCCGCCTGGCACGGTGCCGGGCGGGGCGGCGTCGCTGTCAGTCCCGGCCGCCCTTCTCGCCGGCCGGCCACGTGCCGGTCGAACGCTCGATCGCCTTGGCGCCCGCGCGGTCCACGGCGCTGCGCACCACGGCGAAGATGGCGCCCTGGATCGCGGCGGCCAGCAGGACCTCGCCCCAGCCGCGGTCCTTGTCCAGCGCGTCGGGCGCGTCCTCCTCGTGCCGGATCGCCATCCACGTCTTGCGGAAGGCCAGCCCGGCCAGCCAGCCGCCCGACCAGCCGAGCACGAACCCCAGGGGCTGATAGGCAAGAGCCATCTTCTTCTTGGCCATGGAGATCTCCTTGATCGCTGAAGGGAAAAGGGGGGTCAGGGGGTGTGCGCCGCGGGGATCCGCTCCTCGGCGCGGACCGGGCCGGGCGGTGTGCCGTCGCCGAACGGCCGGCCAGCCAGTTCCTCGCGGTGATGCGGGGTCAGCCAGCCGGACAGGTCCGGCCCGAGCGGCACGAGGCGGGTCGGGTTGATGCCCGTGTGCACCTGGTAGTAGTGGCGCTTGATGTGGTCGAAGTCGACGGTGTCGCCGAACCCGGGCGTCTGGTAGAGGTCACGGACGTACCCCCACAGCACCTGGTTCTCCGTCAGTTTCCAGCGGTTGCACTTGAAGTGGCCGTGGTAGACCGCGTCGAAGCGGACCAGCGTGGTGAACAGCCGGATGTCCGCCTCGGTGATCGTGTCGCCGACCAGGTACCGCTGCCGCCCCAGGCGCTCCGCGAGCAGCTCGAGCCGCCGGAACACGCCCGCGCAGGCGGCCTCGTACTCCTGCTGCCCGGTGGCGAAACCGGCCCGGTAGACGCCGTTGTTGACGTCCTCGTAGACGTCCGACATCACCTCGTCGATCTCGTCGCGCAGCGCGTCCGGGTACAGGTCGGGCGCCCCGTCCCGGTGCAGCGCCGTCCACTCGGTCGCGAGGTCGAGCGTGAGCTGCTGGTAGTCGTTGGTGACCAGTTTCCCGCTGGACACGTCCACCATCGCCGGCACGCTCACACCGCCGGGATAGTCCGTCTCCCGGCGGTCGTACGCCTCACTCAGATAGCGGATGCCGAGGACCGGGTCGCGGCCGTCCTCGTCCAGGGTGAAGCGCCAGCTGCGGTCGTCCTGGATCGGGTCGGCGACGGCCAGGGACAGCGCGTCCTCCAAGCCGAGCAGCCGCCTGGAGACCAGCGACCGGCTCGCCCACGGGCAGGCCCGGCTGACGACCAGACGGTAGCGGCCGGCCTCCACCGGCCAGCCGTCCCGGCCGTCCGCCGTGATCCGGTCCGCGAAATGCGCCTTGGACCGTTTGAACGTCCTCCTTCCGTAGGCGCTGTTGCCGTCTTCGCCGTCGTCGCGGCTCATGGGGGTGACCTCCTTGCCGTACGGGGACCCTGGTGAACGCGTTCCCCGTTTTCCGCGGACGGCACGGTGTGAGCACCGCCGACCGGGGCAATCGGCGGAGGTGACTGAAGAAGGAACTGACCGAAGGACCCGCGTCACCGTGCTGGTGGCGCTCGCCGCCAATCTGGTGATCGCTGCCGCCAAGGCCGTCGGCGGCCTTGCCGCGGGATCACCCGCGCTGCTGTCGGAGGCGGCCCATTCGGTGGCCGACAGCCTGAACGAGGTGTTCCTGCTGGCGGCCCTGCGCCGCAGCCGGCGCCCCGCAGACCGGCGGCACCCCTTCGGCTACGGCAAGGAGCGGTTCTTCTGGTCGCTCCTCGCCGCCGTGGGCATCTTCGTCATGGGCGGTTGCTTCTCCTTCTTCCAGGGCTTCGAAGCCCTGGCGAACGGGGGTGAGGAGGAACTCGGCGGCTATGTGGCCGGCTTGATCGTGCTCGGAATCGCCCTCCTCGCGGAGGGCGGTTCGCTGCTGCGGGCGCTGTACCAGATGCGCCGGCAGGGCGGTGCGGGCGCCGGACTGCGCGACCCGGCCCTGCGGACGGTCGTCGCCGAGGACGGCACCGCGGTGCTGGGCGTCACGCTGGCCATCATCGGCATGGCGCTGCACATGGCCACCGGCCAGGTGGTGTGGGAGGCGTCCGCGTCCCTCGCGATCGGCGCGCTGCTGGTCTACGTCGCCTACCGGCTGGGCCGGGACGCCCGCGACCAGCTGATCGGCGAGGCGGCCGACCCGGAGGCGAGCGGGCGGATCCGGGCGCTGCTGCGGGCCCAGCCCGAGATCGACAGCGTGGAGGCGCTCCTCACGATGAAGACCGGCCTCGACACCGCCCTGGTGGCCGCCCGCGTCGACCTGATGCCCGGCCTGGACAGCGAACGCGTCGAGGAGGTCGCCGTCCGTATCAAGCGCTCCATCGCCAGTACGGTGCCCGAGGCGGACCAGATCTTCCTCGACGTCACCGACCGCCCCGCGCGGGAGGCAGCGGAAAGCCCCGCCGCGACGGGGGAGCGCGGCGGGGCCTGAACCTCGCGTGCCCCGCCGCCGGGGGTTCATGCACCCGGGGAGAGAAATTCTTCCGCCGGCTGCCCTGACCGGGCAGCCGGCCCCGGGTCAGCGTTCCCCTGCCGGCTCCAGCACGAACACCGGGATCTCCCGGTCCGTCTTCCTCTGGTAGTCGGCGTACGCCGGATACGCCGCGACGGCGCGCTCCCACCAGGCCGCCTTCTCCTCGCCCGTGACCTCACGGGCCGTCATGTCCTGCTTCACCGGCCCGTCCTGCAGCTCCACGTGCGGGTCGGCCTTGAGATTGAAGTACCAGACGGGGTGCTTGGGCGAGCCACCGAGAGAGGCCACCGCGGCGTACCGCCCCTCGTGCTCCACGCGCATCACCGGAGTCTTGCGCAGCTTGCCGCTCCGGGCGCCGCGCGAGGTCAGGACGACGACCGGCATCTTCGAGCCCTGCAGGGTCGTCCCCTCCGTACCGCCGGAGCTCTCGTACAGCTGCACCTGCTCGCGCACCCACCGCGTCGGGCTGGGTTCGTACTCGCCCTTCAGAGGCATGGCATCCGTCTCCTCGTCGCGTCCACGGCTCCTGCCACCCCACTGCAACACCCCGGCGCCCGGAAATCATCCGCACCACGCCGCCTCCCGGCGCCCGGCACGCCGCTCCGCCCTCCGCATGGCCGACGCGGTCATCACCCCGCCACCGCCATCCGCACGGCCAGCGCCGTCATCACCCCGCTCGCCACCAGCGCCGTCGCCAGCCGCCCCCGCAGACCGGTCAGCGCCCGGCCCAGCAGCGCGCCGCTTCCGGCCAGCAGCACCTGCCAGCTCGACGACGCGGCGAAGGCCGCCAGCACGAACACGCCCTGTTCCAGCGGACCGGCCGGGCCCGCGGCCTGGGAGCCGAGCACGAGGGCGGCGAAGTAGATCACCGTGGTGGGGTTGAGCAGCGTGATGCCGAGCAGCCCGAGGTAGGCCCGGGCGGGGCCCGGGGGAGCGGGGGCGGACCGGGTGGCGAGCCGGTGGCCGCGGTAATCGCGCAGCGCGGTGACCGCGCCCCGTGCCGCCAGCGCGAGCAGCACCAGCACACAGACCCAGCGCAGCGGCCCGAGCGCCGGGAGCAGCGCGGCGGCCAGGGCCGTGCCGCCGAGTGTGGCCGCGAGGGCGTACAGCCCGTCGGCGGTGGCGACCCCGAGCGCGGCGCAGACACCGGTGCGCAGGGACGTACGGGCGGTGAGGGAGACGAGGTAGGTCCCGACGGCACCCACGGGTACGGCGATGCCGTACCCGGCGAGCAGTCCCGCGACGAGCGCGGCGGTCATGACCGCGGCGGGTTCGGCCCTCCACCGCGGCCGGACCGCTGCTGCCGGCGCGCGGCGACGGCGGCGACGGACAACGGGAGGGGATCAGCGAACGCGGGCATGGCCGGATCCTGAGGCCTGCGCCGCCCTGCCCACAACCGGTTTTCGCACCGGCGCCCGCGCACCCCGCCCCGGCCTGGTCCCCGCTCCTCAACCCCGGCCCCCGGCCCCGGCGTTCGAACGGGCAGACGGCCATCCCCGGCCATGTTGCCGCCGCCACCGATCTGGCCGAACTTCGCGTCGTCCCATAGATGCCTCGGGCATCTAATGAAGATCGGCACGACGCACTACTCGTCTGCGAGGTCTTCATGACGGACACGACCGCACCCGTCGTCTTCCCCCAGAGCCGGACCTGCCCCTACCACCCGCCCTCCGCCTACGACGCGCTGCGCGCCGAGCGACCGCTGAGCCGGATCACCCTCTTCGACGGCCGTGAGGCCTGGCTCGTCACCGGGCACGCGACCGCCCGCGCGCTGCTGGCCGACCCGCGCCTGTCGTCCGACCGCGACCGGCCCGGCTTCCCCGTCCCCACCAAGCGCTTCGCCGGGATCCGCAACCGCCGTACCGCCCTGCTGGGCGTCGACGACCCCGAACACCGCACCCAGCGGCGGATGGTGGTCGGCGACTTCACCCTCAAACGGGCTGTCGAACTCCGGCCACGGATCCAGCAGATCGTGGACGAACGGCTCGACGCGATGATCGCCCAGGGCCCGCCCGCCGACCTGGTGAGCGCCTTCGCCCTGCCCGTGCCGTCCATGGTGATCTGCGCCCTGCTGGGCGTCCCGTACGACGACCACGGCTTCTTCGAGGCCCAGTCGCGCCGGCTGCTGCGCGGCCCGGAGACCTCCGACGTGCTGGACGCCCGCGACCGACTGGAGGCGTACTTCGGCGAACTGATCGACCGCAAGCAGCGGGATCCCGGCACTGGCCTGCTCGACGACCTGGTCCACCGGCAGCTGCGCGACGGTGCCCTCGACCGCGAGGGGCTGACCGCCATGGCCCTCATCCTGCTGATCGCGGGTCATGAGACGACCGCCAACATGATCTCGCTCGGCACCTTCACCCTGCTCCAGCACCCCGAACGGCTGGCCGAGCTGCGCGCGGACTCGGAGCTGCTGCCCGCCGCGGTCGAGGAGCTGATGCGGATGCTGTCGATCGCGGACGGCATGCTGCGCCTCGCCGTCGAGGACATCGAGGTGGCCGGGACGACGATCCGCCGGGGCGAGGGCGTGGTCTTCGCGACCTCCGTCATCAACCGGGACGAGACGGTCTACCCCGAGCCGGACGCACTCGACTGGAACCGCCCGGCCCGGCACCACGTCGCGTTCGGCTTCGGCATCCACCAGTGCCTCGGCCAGAACCTGGCCCGCGCCGAGCTGGAGATCGCCCTGCACACCCTCTTCCGCAGGCTGCCCGCTCTCCGCCTGGCCGCACCGGCCGAGGAGATCCCCTTCAAACCGGGCGACACGATCCAGGGGATGCTGGAACTTCCCGTGACCTGGTAAGAGGCTTCCCCTCATGGATATCGACATCGACCAGGACCTCTGCATCGGCGCGGGCCAGTGCGCCCTGACCGCCCCGGACGTGTTCACCCAGGACGACGACGGCTACAGCACCCTGCTGCCCGGCCGGGAGGACGGCGGTGGCAGCCCCCTGGTGCGGGAAGCCGCCCGTGCCTGCCCCGTCAGCGCCATCACCGTCTCCGAGACGGTGGGCTGACCCCGGGTCACACGGCCCGAAGGAGCAGCCGGGCCGCCTCACGCGCCTCGGCCGCGGGCTCGGCGCTCCTGGTGACACCCGCCGTGACCATGGCCCCCTCCGCCAGCAGGAACAGCTGCCCGCCCAGCGCGGCGGGCAGCCCCGCCGCGTCCACGAGCGTGTCGAGGTAGTTCCGGAACGCCCGCTTGTGGGCGCGCACCCGGTCGGCCACTCGCTCGGACCTGGCGCCGAGCTCCCCGTACGCGTTGATCCACGCGCAGCCGCGGAAGCCCGGCTCGCCGAACCACGCGCCGAGCCAGTCGAACACGGCCAGGATCCGCTCCCGGGGCTCCCCGTGCCGCTCGACGTACTCGGCCAGCCGTCCGCGCCAGCGCGTATCGCGCCGCTCCAGGTACGCCTCCACCAGCTGCTCCTTCGCCGGGAACAGCTGGTAGAGCCGCTTGAGCGACACCCCGGACGTGCCGCGCACGTCATCCATGCCGACGGCCTGCACGCCCCGCCCGTAGAACAGCTCCTCGGCGGCGTCCAGGGCCCGCTCCCGGGCGACTGCGCTGTCCATGTACGACCACTCCTTGACGCGAGAACGAGCGTTCTCCTACCGTATCAGCCGATGTGGAGAACGCTCGTTCTCCGCTGCCGATCAGGGAGGATCCATGACCGACCGCCCGCCGCTGCCGCCCTTCACCCGCGAGACCGCCGCACGGAAGGTCCAGGCCGCCGAGGACGCCTGGAACACCCGCGACCCGCACCGGGTCGCCCTCGCCTACGCGGAGGACTCCGTCTGGCGCAACCGCGACACCTTCGTCACCGGCCGCGCCGCCATCGCCGACCTGCTGACCCGCAAGTGGGAGCGCGAGCGGGAGTACGCCCTGCGCAAGGACCTGTGGGCCTTCGACGGCAACCGCATCGCCGTCCGCTTCCAGTACGAGTGCCGCGACGCCGACGGGCAGTGGTGGCGCTCCTACGGCAACGAGCTGTGGGAGTTCGACGCGCACGGCCTGATGAGCCGTCGCGAGGCCAGCATCAACGACGTACCGATCGAGGAGACGGAGCGCCGCATCCACGGTCCACGGCCGGAGTCCGAACGCGGGCACACGTTCCCCGTCCGGTGAGCCCGGGAGGCCGCTAGGGTTTCCGGGATGACCGAACAGGCCGCCGCCCGGAAGCCCTTCCTCTACGTCGTCGTCTGTGCCGCCGGCATCGCCGCCGACGTCAGCAAGCTGATCACCGCCGCGCAGGAGCGGGACTGGGAGGTCGGCGTCATCGCGACGCCGGTCGCCATGAACGGCTTCTTCGACACCGCAGCCGTCCGAGCGCAGACGGGGCGCCCCATCCGGTCCGCCTGGCGCACCCCGGGCGAGCCGCGGCCGTTCCCGGCGCCCGATGCCGCGGTCGTCGCGCCCGTCACCTTCAACACCGTCAACAAGTGGGCGGCCGGCATCGCCGACACCCTCGCCCTGGGCACCCTCTGCGAGGTCGCCGGGCTCGGCGTGCCCATCGCCGCCCTGCCGTGCGTGGCCGACGCACTGGCCGCCCACCCCGCCTACCAGGACAGCCTCGCACGGCTGCGGGGGATGGGCGTGCGGTTCGGGGACCCGTACGCCGGAGAGCCGCAAGAGGACGGCGACCGACCGGAGTTCGGGTGGGAACGGGCGCTGGACCTGCTCGAACGCGGCTGACGGTCAGTCGCAGCGGACGGCCGGCCCTTCCATCATCCCGCCTGTACAGCGCCTGCCCGCGCGGCATCCCGTACCCCGGCTTCGACACCACCGTCGAGCAGGCGGACGCCGGCGCGACCCGGACCCGCGGTGCGCGTCCCGTCGGGGGCCGACAGGGCAGGATGACCGGCTAGGGGGCTTCTGATGGATCTCCGCGGCGTCGCGACGCCCGGCACGCTCCCCCAAGCTCTTCGAGCAGGGGGGACCCCCACTCGCCGCACCGGACAAAAGGCCTGGTAGCTCCGCTACAAGGCCTTCCGCCCGGCACGCCGAGAGCACGCACCGAACGCCGCTCCTTCTTCCACGGAGATCCATCAGAAGCCCCCTAATGGGGTTCGCGCGGCGCGAACTCGGTTCCGCAGGGCCCTGCCCCGTCGCTCTCCGGCAGCACGACCCGCGCCCCGCTCATCGCCAGCGTCCGGTAGAACCTGCCGATCCGCTCGGCGGACCGCCCCACGTAGTGCCCGATGAACGACCGCCGGAACCGGTCCGCCGAGCGATTGGGCTGCGAACCGTGCACCAGACTCCCGTTGAAGAACAGAACATCCCCCGGCGTCATGTCCACCGGCACCGCCGCCAGCCCTGCCGGAGGCGCCACGTACTCCCGAGCGAAGGACACCTCCGCGTCGGCGAGCTCCGGACAGAACAGGTCCATCCGATGCGTGCCGGGCACGACCTCCAGCCCACCGTTCTCCCGGTCGATCACATCGCAGGCCACCCACGCGGCCACACACGTCCCCGGCTCCACCCGCAGGTAGAAGTTGTCCTGGTGCAGCGCCTGCCCCCGGGCCCCCGGCGGCTTGAAGTAGAACATGCTCTGCGCGGCGAGCACCTCCTCCCCGAGCAGCACCTCCAGCACCGTCCGCAGCCGCGCGTCCAGCAGGACCTCGCGTGCGACCTCGTTGATCTCGTGCGGGTGCATCACCCGCGGCCAGACGCGCAGCGGATCGGCGTCCGGCGTGTCCGCCGCTTGCGGCTCGAAGTGCCCCGGCACCGGCCCGCCGTCCCGCAGCGCCGCGAACGCGCCGCACAGACGGTCGGTCTCCCCGGCCCCGAAGAGCCCGCGTGCGACGGTGAAACCGCCCTCCTCGAACTCCTCCCGGTATCGCCGCAGCCGCGCGGGGTCCAGGAGGGGAGCGCCGGTGGCGCTGTTGCCCGGGACTGTCATGAACGCCTCCTCGGTTGGGTGCCGACAGTGCGGAACGGTAGACCGCCGAGCGGTGAGAGAGGATGCCCGTGCGTGCTGACGGATTGCCCGGCACCGCTGAGGGGTCCCTTCACCATGCCCGCCCGGCTGCTGGAGGGCACCGGCCGGCCCGTGGAACGCGTCGCCGCGGCCCCGGGTTTCGCCGGCCCCTTCCCTTTCAGCCGCGTCTTCCGGGAACGCTACGGGGCACCGCTCGGGGCCTGCCGGACGGCGCACGGCGGTCCACCCGGCTGAGCACCGCCATTGGTTTTCCGGGGCGCCTCGAAAGGCCGGCGCGCGGACGGCGGCCGAGGGCGTGAGCTGCCGTGCGGGCGGCGGTTCAATGGTTTTGCGGGCGACGCCAGAAGCCGGGCTAATACACGTTTCCAAACCGGGCGGACAGCGCGTAAATCCCTTTCGCCGTACTGGCTGACAGTTTGTCAAAAGGCGTTGGGCGGGTACGCAATGCACGAAACCGCAAGATCCCTTGTTCCTCGTCGCTGACCTGTGCAAAGGTGTGCCCTGTCGGTGTGCTCACATCACACCCTTCTTTCGTATGCGCGAGGCCACCGTGCCGGCATACCCCTTGGTATGGACCTTTCTCCGCATGTCCTTGAGAGGAATGCTGCCGTGAAAGACGCAGGCCCGTCGAATTCCCCGGCTCAGGCCCGCAGGTTCGGCCCGACGGATGAGCAGCTGAGCTCCGAGCTCAGGAAGTGGACGGGGGCGACGCCCGCGCTGCATCCCGTCGGCGAACTGCTGGACCGGCACTGGGAGGCGGCCTTCGCCTACGCCCGGCTGTGCACCGGCGGCCCGCGTTCCGCCGGCATGCTCACCACCGCCGCATTCACCCGGCTCTTCGGCGAGACCCTGCGCCAGAACGGCCCGACCTCCGCATGGCGGCCCCAGCTCCTCGTCACCGTACGGCGCATCGCGGCCGAGTGGGCCGGCGATCACCGGCGCGACATGCTCCACCCGGACGTGCTGTCCGGGACCGGTGAGGTGGAGCGGCCGACCGCCCGGCTGCTGCCGTCAGCGCACCGGCGCCTGCTGTCCGGGGCGTTCCAGCGGCTGCCCCAGTCCGCCCGCTGCCTGCTGTGGCACGTCGAGGTCGAGGCCGAAGCGCTCGCCGCCCCCGCCGACCTGCTCGGGCTGGACGAGGAGGGCGCGCGCGTCGAACTGGGCCGGGCCCGCGACCGGCTGCGCGAGGAGTGCCTCCAACTGCACCGCGAACTCGCCCCCGCCGAGGAGTGCCGGCGCTATCTTCGACTGCTCGACGTGACGTACCGGCGTGGCGGTCTCGGCATCGACCCCGATCTACGCGCGCATATCGAGGGCTGCGGCCACTGCAGCGCCGCCGCGGACCAGCTCAGCCAGTTCAACCACGGCCTCGGCGTCGCCCTCGCGGAGGCCGTGCTGGGCTGGGGCGGCCGGGAGTACGCGGAGAGCCGCGTGAGCGGTGCCGGGGAGGTCTCCCCGGAGGGCGGGATACCCGTGGGCCTGGCCGGTGACGTGTTCACGCACGCGGCGAGGACCGCCATGGATCCGGCCGACATCGCGCGTGCGGCCTTCCCGGACCCGGTCGACCCGGTCACCCTCGCGGGCACGATCGGCGAGTCGTTCACCGACCCTTCGGGCCCGCCGGCCGCCCCGGCCGGCTTCGCGGCCGAGGCGCAGGCGCCCGCCGACGACAGGGCCCACGCCCCGGAAGTCCTCCCCACCACCCCCGGCGCCCCCGCAGCGGCCGGGGAAGCCGCCGGGGGCCCGCATGTCCTGGGCCCCCGTACCGCTGCCCGCAGATCTGCCCTCAAGGCGGCCCGCCGTGCCGCCCGCCGCCGTCATCTCACCGCCGGCATCCTGACCGTCAGCGGCCTGGTCGCCCTCCCGCTGGTCCTGTGGTCCATCGGCGGCTCCGGTGACGACGCCCCGGCCGGCGCGGGCCGGCCCGCCGGGGAGGCCCCCGACTCCGAGGCGGGCGGGCCGAGCACCGATCCGTCCTGGGTCGGTGCGGGCGACGCCCGGAAGGGCGCCCTGCGCGGCCGGCTGCACAACGTCTCCTCCGGCCTGTGCGTAGGTCTCGACGGCAAGAAGGCCGTCGAGGACGCGGAGGCCGAACTCACCGCCTGCTCCTCGGACTCCACCCAGCAGTGGACGTACGAGACCGACGGCCTGCTGCGCAGCGGCGCCGCCCCCGGCCTGTGCCTGGACTCCCGCCTCGGCTACTCGGTGCGGCTGGCCCCCTGCTCGGGCGCGTCCCGGCCGGACGGCAAGGACATCCGCTACGACTTCACTCTGCAGGGCGCCCTGGTGCCGCGCTGGAACCAGGACCTGGCCCTGACCCCCGCCGCGACCGACGGCTCGGGAGCGCTGGTCCTCAAGGCCCGGGCCGACGACCGGGTCCAGCGCTGGGCGATCGACACCTCCAAGGCCGACCTCCAGATGGAGGCCGTCACCTGGGACGCCCCCGCGCCGGCCCCGCGCCCCACGCCCACCCCGACCCCCACGCCGTCGAAGACACCCGAGCCGGCACCCACCCCGAGCCGGTCGGCCCCGCAGCCGACGCCGAGCACCCAGCCCCCCACCGCTCCGTCCTGCGAGCGCTACGGCTACTACTGCGACGACGACGGCCAGTACGGCTATCCCGGCTACCCCGGCTACGGCTACGGCTATGGCGGCTACGGAGGTGGCCACGGGTACGGCGGAGGCGGCCGCCGCTGACCCGGGGCCCGCCCCACGGCCCGGCCACGGCCGGCGACAGCCGCAGCGCCACCACGGCCGGCACGAGCGCCGCCGGTACCGTGAGCAGCCCGATCCGGGTCAGCTCCCCGAGCCCGGCCCTGTGCCCGGACTGCCGCACGATCCGCCGCCGATGAAACAAGGCGCCGGTGAGAGACCCGCGACGGCCCTGTTCGCCGTCCAGCGCCCGCCCCGGCCGTGGTGGGGAAGCCGTGCCCCAGAGGGAGATCTGGCCGCGTGCCGGCGGGAGGCAGCCCGGCTTCAGATCTCCTCGAGCAGCGCCAGCTCCGCCCAGATCGTCTTGCCCTCGGTGGTGTGCCTGCTGCCCCACCGCTGGGTGAGCTGGGCGACCAGGAGCAGACCCCGGCCGCCCTCGTCCCAGGTCTTGGCCCGGCGCAGATGCGGTGCCGTGTGGTTGGCGTCGGACACCTCGCAGATCAGCGTGGCGGCGTCATGGATGAGGCGGAGCCGGATGGGCGGGGCGCCGTAACGGATGGCGTTGGTGACCAGCTCGCTCACCACCAGCTCGGCGGTGAACGTGGCCTCGACCATCCCCCAGCGTTCCAGCTGGTCCACGACCTGCTTGCGGATGGGCGCCACCAGCGCCGGGTCGGCCGGGATGTCCCACGTGGCGACCTGGGACGACGGCAGGCCGCGGGTGCGGGCCAGCAGCAGCGCCACGTCGTCCGCGGAGCCGCCGGGCGGGAGCAGGGAGTGCAGGACCCGGTCGCAGGTCTCGTCCAGGGAGTCGGAGGGGGCCGACAGGGCCTCGCGGAGCATCCGGGAGCTCGCGTCGGCCTCCCGCTCGCGGCTCGCGAGCAGCCCGTCCGTGTGGAACGCCAGGACGCTGCCCTCCCGCAACTCCACCTCGACACTCTCGAAGGGCAGCCCCCCGACCCCCAGCGGTGGCCCCGAGGGCAGGTCGAGCCGCCGGGCCGGGCCGTCCGGCGGGACCAGCAGGGGCTGCGGGTGCCCGGCCCGGGCCAGGTTGCAGCGCCGCGACACCGGGTCGTAGACCGCGTACAGGCAGGTCGCTCCCATCTCCCCGGTGCCGGCGTCGCCGCCGGTCTCCTGGGACAGCCGGACGACCAGGTCGTCGAGGTGGGTGAGCAGCTCGTCGGGGGCCAGGTCGATGTCGGCGAGGGTGCGGACGGCGGTGCGCAGCCGGCCCATGGTGGCCGAGGCCTGGATGCCGTGGCCGACGACGTCCCCGACGACCATCGCGACCCGCATCCCGGACAGCGGGATCACGTCGAACCAGTCGCCGCCCACGCCGGAGCGGGTGGCGGGCAGATAGCGGGAGGCCGCCTCGACCGCCGCCGTGCGCGGCAGGGTGCGGGGCAGCAGACTGCGCTGCAGCGTGAGGGTCGTCTCGCGCTCGCGGGAGTAGCGGCGCGCGTTGTCGATGCAGACGGCGGCCCGGGCCGTGACCTCCTCGGCCAGCAGGACGTCGTCGTCGGTGAAGGCCTCGGGGCGTCGGTACCGGGTGAACACGGCGACCCCGAGGGTCGTGCCCCGGGCCTGGAGCGGGACGGACATCGTGGAGCGGATGCCGTACTCGCTCATCCGCCGGAAGCGGTCCGTGTCCCAGGAGAGCCAGTGCTCCAGGTCGCCGGACGAGCCCGAGGCCACGATGGTGTGGCTCGCCACCAGCGAGGTGGCCTGCGGGGAGCTCTCCGGGTAGACGTCGACCTGCCCCGGCTTGGCGCCGGCCTCGGGGCTGTCCGGATGGACCGAGCGGTGGGCGGCCCGGCGCAGAATCACCGGCGGAACCGGGGGCCCGACCGACTCCTCGCCGTGCTCCTGCTCCTCGAGCAGGTCGACACTGACGAAGTCGGCGAGCGCCGGGACGCACACGTCCGCCAGCTCCTGGGCCGTACGGGTGACGTCGAGGGTGGTGCCGATGCGCACGCTCGCCTCGTTGACCAGCTGCAGCCGCTCCCGCGACCGGTACTGGTCGGAGAAGTCGTGCGCCGTCACGCACAGGCCCCGCACCCGCCCCGTGTCGTCGGTGAGCGGTGCGATCCGGGCCAGCCAGGCGTGCGCCGCCCGGGCCTCGCCGCTGGCCTTCAAGTACGTCTGCATGTCCTGGCGCCGTCCGGTGCTGAGCACCCGGCGCAGATACGCCTCGAGCTCCCTGTTCTGCGGGCGGCTGCCGATGTCGGTGGGCCGCAGACCCAGCAGCCGCTCGGCGGGCAGCCCGACGAGGTCCGCCATGGCGTCGTTGACGCCGCGCAGCCGCAGCCGCTCGTCGAAGATCATCGTGGCGCAGGGCGACTGCGTCAGGGCCGCCCGCACCAGCGGATCGTCCGGCAGTCCCTGCCCCGCCTGGGCCTCCGGCGGGGACACGGCGAGCCAGTCGGTCGTCTCCGCGCCGTCCGGCGGTCTGCGGTGGGCGAGCACCCACACGGGCACCGGATGGCCGTCCTGGTGACGCAGTGTGACGGTACCGCTCCAGCGGGCGCCGTCCGGCATCGGCGGCGGTTCCGAGGCGTCGGCCAGCAGCGCGGCGGCCGGGCGCCCCACGACCTCGTCGGCCGTGTGGCCCAGCAGGCGGCGGGCGCCCTCGCTCCACTCGGTGAGCGTGCCGTCGGCGGCGATGACCGCACGGGCGGCCACGCCATCGTCGATCGGCTCGTCCGGGCTCATCGTCGCCACTCCATACGGACACTCACAGTGAACAGGGAAGTCGCTTGAGTTCCAGCCTAGTCCGTAGGAGCCCGGCGTGAACCGGTAACCCCCGTGCCGCCCGGCCCGGCCGGCCGGCGCGCCGAACCGGCCGACGTGGCATCCGGAGCAGAAGGACGCTCCCGCACCCTTGACGGGCCGGTGTGACACCTCGACAGAATCTGTTTGTTCGCGATGAGTTGTGATTACTTCTGGGCCCTGATGAGGGAGAGTCGCCATGTCGGTCACGCGCAGATCGGTCTTACTCGCCTCCGCGGCCGCCCCCGCGGCCGGAGCGCTGCTCGGCGCCCCGGAGGCATGGGCCGCCGAGGAGGCGCGCGGCGCGTCCGGCCGCCGCGTCGTCGCGCTGCGCGACGGGTGGCGCTTCGTGCTGGTGAATCCGGGCGGGATCAGCGACCCGACCGGCGCCTACGCCGACGCCCACCTTCCCGGACACGACGACTCCGGGTGGCGCGAGATCGCCGTCCCGCACGACTGGAGCATCGAGCAGGCCCCCACCACCGAGCACGGCACCACCAGCGGCACCGGCTTCCTCCCGGGCGGCCTCGGCTGGTACCGCCTCGCCTTCACCCTGCCGCCCGCACTCGCCGGCAAGCGGATCTCGGTCGAGTTCGACGGCGTCTACATGGACTCCTCCGTCTACTGCAACGGCGAGGAGGCCGGCCGCCACCCCTACGGCTACACCGGCTTCGCCCTCGACCTCACCGACCTGGTGCACACCGACGGAACCACCGAGAACGTGCTCGCGGTCAAGGTCCACAACCGGCTCCCCAGCAGCCGCTGGTACTCGGGCAGCGGTATCTACCGCGAGGCCCGGCTGGTGATCACCGAGCCGGTGCACGTGGCCCGCTGGGGCACCCGCGTCACCACGCCCGAGATCTCCGCCCAGCGGGCCGTCGTACGGGTGGCCACCTCGGTCGTCGACGCGTCGGGCGAGGGCGTGGACGTCGAGATCGTCTCCCGGATCGTCGACCGCAAGGGCCGGACCGTCGCCCGTACCTCCTCCACCGTCGCCGTCACCGGCGAACGGACCGAGACCCACGAGCTCACCGTCCGGCGGCCCGAGTTGTGGGACATCGCGGCCCCGCACCGCTACACCCTGCACACCGACCTGCGCGTCGGCGGCAGAACCACCGACACCTACCGCACGGTCTTCGGCATCCGCACCTTCCGCTTCGACCCCGACGAGGGTTTCTTCCTCAACGGCACCCACCACAAGATCAGGGGCGTCGACCTCCACCACGACCTGGGCGCGCTCGGCGCCGCCGTCAGCGTCGACGCGGTGCGCCGCCAGATGGAGATCATGCTGTCCATGGGCGTCAACGCCCTGCGCACCGCCCACAACCCGCCCGCGCCCGAGGTGATCCAGGTCTGCGAGGAGCTGGGCGTCGTCATGCTGGTGGAGGCCTTCGACTGCTGGCGCACCGGGAAGAACCGGTACGACTACGGCCGTTTCTTCGACGAGTGGGGCGAGAAGGACGCCACCGAGATGGTGCTGGCGGCCCGCAACTCGCCCGCCGTGCTGATGTGGTCCATCGGCAACGAGGTGCCCGACTCCACCTCCACCGCCGGCCTCGCCATGGCCGACCGGGTCATCGCCGCGATCAGGGCGGCGGACGACACCCGCCCGCTGGTCATCGGCTCCGACAAGTACCGTCGCCTCCCCGCCAAGGGCTCCGCGGCCGACCTGATGCTGGCCAAGCTCGACGGCCTCGGCCTCAACTACAACACCGCCAAGTCGGTGGACCAGCTGCACGCGGCCTACCCGCACCTGTTCCTCTTCGAGTCCGAGTCCTCCTCGGAGACCTCCACCCGCGGCGCCTACCAGGAGCCCGAGCACCTCAACACCGGCGAGAATCACACCCCCGGCAGGCGCTCCACCTCCTCCTACGACAACAACCTCGCCTCCTGGACCATGAGCGGCGAGTACGGCCACAAGAAGGACCGGGACCGCGAGTGGTTCGCCGGGCAGTTCCTCTGGTCGGGCATCGACTACATCGGCGAGCCCACGCCGTACGACGTCTTCCCGGTCAAGGCGTCCTTCTTCGGCGCGGTCGACACCGCGGGCTTCCCGAAGGACATGTACTACCTCTTCCAGAGCCAGTGGGTCGGCGAACCGATGGTGCACCTGCTGCCCATGACCTGGAACCATGAGGAAGGCGAGACGGTCGAGGTCTGGGCGTACGCGAACGTCGACACCGTCGAGCTGTACCTCAACGGCAGGTCCCTGGGCGTCAGGCGGTTCGACACCAAGAAGACCGTCGACGGCCGCACCTACCTGGAGACGACCGAGGCGACCGGCGACGACAAGACCTTCACCGACGGCCCCTACCCCGGCAGCTACACCAGCCCGAACGGCAGCGCCGGCAAACTCCACCTGACCTGGAAGGTGCCCTACCGGCCGGGCGTACTGAAGGCCGTGGCGCGGCAGGACGGCAAGGTGGTCGCCACCGACGTGCTGCGCACGGCGGGCGCTCCGCACGCGATACGCCTGACCGCGGACCGCGAGTCCCTCGCCGCGGACGGCCGTTCCCTGGTCTTCGTGACCGCCGAGGTCGTCGACCGGCGCGGTGTCGTGGTGCCGGACGCGGAGCACCTGCTCTCCTTCGAGGTGGCGGGCGGTTCCCTGGCCGGGCTCGACAGCGGCCGCCAGGAGAGCGCCGAGCGCTACCAGGCGAGCACCCGCACCGCCTTCCACGGCAAGACCCTCGCCATCGTCCGCTCCGGCACCAGGGCGGGCACCGTGAAGGTGACCGCCCGCGCCGGCGGCCTGCGCGCGGGCACGGTGACGGTACGCGCCACCCGGGCGCAGGACCGGGCCCGGACGGCTCCGCCCGCCTTCCAGCCGGAGCACCCCAAGCCCCTCGACCCTCCGCACGCGGACGCCAGTTACTCCGGACGCCCGGACACCCTGCCCGCCGCCATGCTCGACGGCGACCCGGCCACCGGGTGGTCCAACGGCTTCTTCAAGCAGGCCACCGCCCTGCTGCCCGCCTTCGACGGGGCGCGCGCCGAGGACTGGGTCTCGGTCGACTACGGACGCACCCGCGGCTTCGACCGGGTCGACGTCTCCTTCACCGAGGACGCCGCGCACAGCCTGCCCGCGGCGATCGAGGTGGCGGTGTGGGACGGCCGCGCGTGGCGTGCCGTGCGGAACACCGCGATCGACTGGGCCACCGCCTCCGGCAGCCCGACCGTGATCACCTTCGAGGCCGTGCGGGGCTCCCGGATCCGGCTCACCCTGACGAGCCGCCACCCGGACGAGGCCCGGGGCGCGATCCGCATCAGCCGCCTGGAGGCGCCGGCGCTCTGACCGCTGCGCGCAGCGGTCCGGGCGGGCGGCGACAGCCAGTCCCGTCCGGACCGTTGACGGGGTGTCACATCTGCCACAACCATGGCGGGCATCCGCACTTGGGAGCGCTCCCACACCGAGCGCCACCCGCACCTCCCCAGAGGAGCCCGGACGTGAAACGACGCAGAACCGCCCTGTTGTCCCTGACGGCACTGCTGGCGACGGCGCTCACCGCGCTGCCCTCCGCGCCGGCCGGGGCCGAAGAGAGCGAGCAGGTCAGGAACGGAACCTTCGACACCACCACCGACTCCTGGTGGACGACCAGCAACGTCACCGCCGCTGTGTCCGACGGCCGGCTCTGCGCCGACGTCCCCGGCGGCACCACCCATCGCTGGGACGCCGCCGTCGGGCAGAACGACATCACCCTCGTGAAGGGGGAGTCGTACCGCTTCTCCTTCAGCGCGACCGGGACACCCGCCGGGCACGCGGTGCGGGCGATCGTCGGTCTGTCCGTGTCGCCGTACGACACCTACCACGAGGTGACGCCGCAGCTCAGCGTCTCCGGCGACACCTACGCCTACACCTTCACCTCGCCCGTCGACACCGCTCAGGGCCAGGTCGGTTTCCAGCTCGGCGGCAGCGCGGACGCCTGGCGCTTCTGCATGGACGACGTCTCGCTGCTCGGCGGGGTGGAGCCGGAGCCGTACGAACCCGACACCGGGCCCCGGGTCCGCGTCAACCAGGTCGCCTACCTGCCTGCCGGGCCGAAGAACGCCACCCTGGTCACCGACGCCACGGCGAAACTGCCCTGGGCGCTGAAGAGCTCCGGCGGGAGGGTGGTCGCCCGGGGCACGAGCGTGCCGCGCGGCGTGGACGCCTCCTCCGGGCAGAACGTCCACTCCATCGACTTCGGCGCCTACCGCAAGAAGGGATCGGGCTTCACGCTCGTCGCCGACGGCGAGACCAGCCGGCCCTTCGACATCGGCGCGAGCGCCTACGAGCGGCTCCGGCTGGACTCGGCGAAGTACTACTACACCCAGCGCAGCGGCATCGAGATACGCGAGGACCTGCGCCCCGGCTACGGCCGCCCGGCCGGTCACGTGGGTGTGGCGCCCAACCAGGGCGACACCGCCGTGCCCTGCCAGCCCGGAGTGTGCGACTACACGCTCGACGTCAGCGGCGGCTGGTACGACGCCGGCGACCACGGCAAGTACGTCGTCAACGGCGGCATCTCCACCTGGGAGGTGCTGAGCACCCACGAACGCGCGCTGCACGCCCGCACCGGCGACGCCGGCAAGCTCGGCGACGGCGCGCTCGCCATCCCCGAGAGCGGCAACAAGGTCCCCGACATCCTCGACGAGGCCCGCTGGGAACTGGAGTTCCTGCTCAGGATGCAGGTGCCCGACGGCAAGCCGCTGGCCGGCATGGCCCACCACAAGATGCACGACGAGCAGTGGACCGGCCTGCCGCTGCTGCCCAGTGACGACCCGCAGAAGCGCGAACTGCACCCGCCGTCCACCGCCGCCACCCTGAACCTGGCCGCCACCGCCGCGCAGGCCGCCCGCCTGTACCGGCCCTACGACAAGGCGTTCGCAGGCAAGGCGCTGGCGGCCGCCCGCAAGGCCTGGTCGGCGGCGCTCGCGCACCCCGACCGCTACGCCTCCGAGAGCGACGGCATCGGCGGCGGCGCCTACGCCGACAGCGAGGTGACCGACGACTTCTACTGGGCGGCGGCCGAGCTGTACCTCAGCACGGGGGAGAAGCGGTTCGAGGAGTACGTCCTGAAGTCGCCGGTCCACACGGCCGACCTCTTCGGTCCGCTCGGATTCGACTGGGCCCGCACCGGCGCGGCGGGACGGCTCGACCTCGCCACGGTGCCGAACAAGCTGCCCGGCCGGGACAAGGTCCGCCGGTCCGTCGTCAAGGGCGCCGACCGCTACCTGGCCACGCTGAAGGCACACCCCTACGGCATGCCGTACGCACCGGACGGCAACACCTACGACTGGGGCTCCAGCCACCAGATCCTCAACAACGCCGTCGTCCTCGCCACCGCCTACGACATCACCGGCGCCTCGAAGTACCGGGACGGCGCACTGCAGAGCATGGACTACATCCTGGGCCGCAACGCGCTGAACATCTCCTACGTCACCGGCTACGGCGAGGTCAGCGCGCAGAACCAGCACAGCCGCTGGTACGCCCGCCAGCTCGACCCGAACCTGCCGAACCCGCCCAGGGGCACCCTCTCCGGCGGGCCGAACTCGAGCATCCAGGACCCCTATGCACAGAGCAGACTCCAGGGCTGTGTCGGACAGTTCTGCTACATCGACGACATCCAGTCCTGGTCGACCAACGAGCACACGATCAACTGGAACGCCGCCCTGACCCGCATGGCCTCCTTCGTGGCGGACCAGGGGTAGGGACCGTACGAGCACACCGGGTGCCGGGGGGAGTCCGCCGACAGGACGCCCCCGGCACGCGCGCGTAGCCTGGTGGCATGCCAGCGGTGCGGGTCGACGGCATCGAGGTCGCGTACGACCGGGTGGGCCAGGGCCCGCCCCTCGTGCTCGCGCACGGTGCCACGACCGACGCGCGCCTGTGGCGTCCGCAGGCCGAGGACCTGGCCGACGAGTTCACCGTCGTCGCCTGGGACGAACCGGGCGCAGGGCGCTCCTTTGACGTTCCGCCGTCCTTCGCGCTGGCCGGGTACGCCCGCTGTCTGGCGGCCGTCATCGAGGACGTGGACCTCGGCCCGGCGCACGTTCTCGGCCTGTCCTGGGGCGGGACCGTGGTGCTGGAGCTCTACCGGTACCACGCGGAACTCGTCAGGACGCTGCTCCTCGTCGACACCTACGCGGGCTGGAAGGGCTCGCTGCCCGCGGCGGAGGTGCAGGCGAGGGTCACGGGGGTGGAGCGGATGCTCGCGGTCCCCGCCGAGGAGTTCGCGCCGACCATGCCGGGCCTGTTCGCCGGGCGGCCACCGGCCGAAGCGGTCCGCCTGCTGTCCGTGATGTCCGCCGACACCCGCCTGGAGAGCATGCGGACGGAGCTCACCCTCATGGCCGAGACCGACCAGCGCGATCTGCTGCCCGGGATCACGGTGCCGACCCTGCTGCTGTGGGGCGAGCTCGACGCGCGCTCCCCGGTGGACCTCGTCGCCCGTCCGCTCCTGGAGGCGATCCCGGAGGCCACCCTGGTCGTGCTGCCCGGCGTCGGGCACCTCAGCAACATCGAGGACCCGGAGGCGTTCAACCGGACCGTCCGGGAGTTCTGCCGCGCCCATTCCTGAGCGGACCCGCGACGCACGGCCGCGACGGCTCGTGCCCGACGGGCTCCCCCGGCCGCTCATGGGCGTCGACCCGACACGGTGATCTGGGCCGTGCGGATCGCGGCGTTCGCCGTCCCGGCGGGGAAGCGCCGCATCACGCGCGTCAGCACCCCGGCGACGAAGGCCGGCTCGCCGCCTCCGGCGCTCACACCGCCTCCCTGGACAGGTGGGCGAGCTTGTCCGGGTTGGCCACGACGTAGATGCCCCGCACCCGGTCGCCCTCCGGGGTGAGGTCCAGCACCAGGACGGCGAACGGGGCGTCGCCGTCGAACAGCACCGCCGCGTCGTCGCCGTTGACCCGCCGGTAGCGGAACACGGGGTGGCGCGGGCCGCCCCGGCCGGACCTGAGCAGCCGGGCTACCTTGTCCCGGCCGTGCACGGGGCGCAGACTCGCCGGCCTGCGCTTGCCGCCGGCGTCCGTCCACGCCGTGACGTCCGGCGCCAGGACCTCCATCAGCTCCGCGATGTCCCCGCCGAGCGCCGCTCGCACGAACCGCTCGGTCGCCTCCCGCCGCACCCGCGGATGCGCCTCGTACCGCGGCCGCCGCGCGTGCACGTGCTCCCGGGCCCGGTGCGCCAACTGCCGTACGGCGGCGGGGGAGCGGTCGATGATCTCCGCGATCTCGGCGTGCGGGTAGCCGAACACCTCACCCAGGACGAACACGGCCCGCTCCAGCGGGGTCAGCGACTCCAGAACCACCAGCATCGCCAGCGACACCGACTCGGAGCGCAGCGCCGGACCCTCGGCGGTCTCGGCGTCCTCGTCCGCGACCAGGGGCTCGGGCAGCCACGCCCCGACGTACGTCTCCTGCCTGCGGCTGATCACGGCACGGCGGCGCAGCGCGTGGTTGACCGCCACCCGCACGAGATAGGCGCGGGGATTCCCGACACCGGCCAGGGGGGCGCCCCCGCCGCGGGCCGTCCAGGACAGCCAGGTCTCCTGCAGGACGTCCTCGGTGTCGGCGACACCGCCGAGCATGTTGTAGACGACGCCGAACAGCAGCTCGCGATGGTCGACGAACACCCCGGTCGCCTCGTCGAGCGGGGCGTCGGTGCCGGGTACGGGGATCTCGGTCATGTGTGGGCCTCCCAGGGACGCGCTCACCACTGCGAGCCGGGACGGAACCCGGAATGTGACATCGCGCGGCGCGATGTGACCCACCTCTCAGCTCCCGGCCGTCCGGGAGACCTCGTCGGTACCAGCGGGCCTCCGCCTTGACCTGGGGGTATTTACGAGTCAGTACCCGAGCGGTACCGTGAAGTCATGCCAGCTCTCAACGTGGAGTTCAGCGACCGCGAACTTGAGGACCTGCGGCAGATCGCCAAGGAGCGCGGTACGTCCATGAAGGCGCTCGTGCGGGAGGCGGCCGCGGCGGACATAGCCCGGCACCGGGCCCTGCAGGAGGGCGCCGAAGCCTTCCGCCGGTTCTTCGCGACCCACGCCGACGAGTTCGCCGCCGCGTTCCCCGACGACGAACCGCCCGCCAAGGGCGAAGGGCGGGCCGCCTGACCGATGGCACCCGTCCTCCATATCGACGTGCCCTGGCTGCTGCAGCGCCACGAAGAGGTTTTGCCGGACCAGCCCACCGTCAACGACTTCTCCGCGCTGGTCGCCGCCGTCGCCCGGCACCGCGTCGACCCGCCGCGCCTCGGGGTGAACTCCGACCCGGCCTGGCGGGCCGCCGCGCTGCTGCACACCATCACCGTGCTGCGGCCACTGCCCTCGGCCAACGCCCGCTTCGCCTGTGCCACCGCCGTCGCGTACATGTTCGTCAGCGGTGCCGGCATCGACCCGCCCTACGGCGCCCTCGTCGACCTCGCCCGCGACCTGCTGTCCGGCGCGACCGACATCTACGGGGCGGCGGACCGGCTGCGTTCCTGGCAGATCTGAGGTGGATCCGAGGCAGATCCGAGGAACCCGGCTCGGGTGCCCGATTCACACGGGCCGCATGGAAATGTCGAAAACCGGTGCGAGCCACGTGCGCACGTTCCCGTTTCTGACTTTCTGTCAAAGGCGTGTATATCGCCCCCGCGCCTTGTTGGCCGTGAGGGGGTTGTGCCAGAGTGCACCACACGTGCGGGGGGGAATGGCCGGGTGTCGCACGTGATTCGCAGACCGGGTCCGATTCACCACCAATGAATTCGCACCTCCCGCGCCGCGCCAAAGAGGTACGCACCAACCGGGCCTCCTTTTCCGGCGCCAGGACTTCTGTGTGTCACATGCGTGGGAAGGAACCATCTCAGTGCCCACCCCCCACCCCCCTCGTCCCCCGTATCCCCCGCCCGGCGGGGATCCCGGGGACTCCGACGAAAGCCTCGCCGCCCCGCTGAGAGGCAGACCGGAGGGCGAGGTCGCCGCCCATTCCGTCGCGCTGCTGATGGCGCGGCACTGGCAGCCGGTGCACGACTACGCGGTCATCTGTCTCGCCTCGTCGGCGCAGGTCGCCGCGATGGTCACAGGGACCGCCTTCCACCGGACCCTCAACCGCCTCGCCTTCGGGGAGTCGGCCGTCGCGCTGCGTCCGGCCCTGCTGGTGACCGTGCGCGACACGATCCGCGAGTGGTCCGGCGACGATCGAATATCGGCTGTTCTGCCCGCGTTGCAGAAACCGGCCGGAGGACGCGGACTGCGCGCGGCGACCTCCATGACCCCCGAAAACCGCACCCTCGCGGAGCGGGCATTCCAGGCACTTCCCGCACCCGCGCGCTGTTTGCTGTGGCATGTCGAGGTCGAGGCAGATCCTTTAAGCGTTCCGGCCGGACTGCTGGGCATGGATACCGACGTCGCGTCGGCAGCCCTCGAACAGGCACGGGCCGCATTCCGGGATGGCTGTGTACATGCCCATCGCGAACTCGCGCCGACCCAGGATTGCCGGTTCTACAACCGTCTGCTCGATGTCCCGATCCGCCGGGGCGGCGCCCTGCTGCCGGATGTCCAGGAGCATCTGACGGAGTGCCGCTACTGCCGGAACGCGGCCGAGCAACTGAGCCACTTCGAGGGCCCGCTGGGCCCGCTGATCGCCGAAGCGGTGCTCGGCTGGGGCGCCCGCCGCTACCTCGACTCCCGTCCGGGCCGGGCCTCGCCCGCCACCCGGGGCGGTCGCGCGGGCCGGCGCGGCGGCGGGCGGCACGGGCTGCTGTCCCGGATCCCCCTGCCCGCGCGCCGGGGCGCGGGCGCCCGGATGCCTCGGGCGCCGCGCTCCTCGAGGGCGCTGCTCTCGGGCGTCGGCGCGGTGTCGGCCGGGGTACTGGCGACCGTGCTCATCATCAGCGCACAGTCGTACGACGGCGGGGAGGCCGACCCGGCCGGCTCCAACAGCGCTGCCGGCGGCAAGGGTCCGACGTCGGCGACGCCGCCCGACACGGCCGGACTCCCCACGGCTCCCGGTGTGACGCGGCTGCGCAACGTGGGCGCCGACCTGTGCCTCGACATCCGGGACCTGCCGAAGGAGGGCGCGGCGACGAAGCTGGCGCAGTGCTCGGCCGTGTGGACCCAGCAGTGGACGTACGAGGACGACGGGCTGCTGCGCAGCGTCGCCGACCCCGGGCTCTGCGTGGACTCCCACAAGGACGCGGGCGTCGTGGTCCTCGGCACCTGCGCCGACGAGAATGCCGAGCGGGGCGACGACGTGCGCTACGACCTCACCGTGCAGGGCGGGTTGCTGCCCCGCTGGGACGAGCAGCTCGCCCTCGCCGCCACGAACGACGAACCGGACGCCGACATCGTGGTCAAGGTCCGCGACCGCTCCGACGCCCAGCGCTGGCTGTCCGAGCCGGTGCCGGAGACGGCGGGTTCCCTGTCGATCGAGGAGCACGAGGATCCGGCGGCCCGGCAGGTGACCCTGCCCCACGGCTGGACGGCGTGACCACGGGCCCCGGGGCCTGGGCGGGGCCGCGCGGCGCACGCGTCGCGCAGCCCCGCCTGTCAGGCCCGGGTCCTCGACGAGGTCCGCCGGGCCGATCGTGCTCGGGCCGGCATGGCCCGACAGGGCGAGGTGAGATCGAGTTCGGCCGGCAGACAGTGGATGACGTGCTCCGCTCCCGGCTGCCCGTCGGGCCCGAGGTCGTAGACGTACGGGCGGCCGACCAGGACGGCGCGGGCGCCGAGGGCGAGCGCTTCGACGATGTCGTCGCCGGTGCGGATGCCGCTTCGAAGAGGACGGCGAGCCGGTCGCCGACGGCCTCCACCACGCGGGGCAACGCGTCGGCCGCCGCGACGGAGCCGGCCACCTGCCGGCCGCCGTGGTCCGACACGACTGCCCCGTCCATGCCCGCGTCGGCCGCCAGCCGGGCGTCGTCCGGGTGCAGGACGCCCTTGGCACGGAGCGCCGGTTCAGGATCCCCCGGCCGACGCGCGCAGGACTCGGGCCAGTTCACGCGGCTGGGAGAACATCGGCCAGTGGCCGGTGTCCATCGTCACCAGCTCCCAGTGGTCGCTCTCGAGGAGCGCGGCCACCGCGGGCATCGGCTCGTCCCCGTCGAGCAGGCACTTCACATACGTCGCCGGCAGCTCGCCCAAGGGGCGGGCCAGGACGGCCGGTTCGGTGAGCGTGGCGCCCGGGTGCGGCGTCGAGCCGACGATCCGGGCGATCTGCGCGTCCGTCAGGCCCTGCCCCGTGTAGTCCTCCGCGCCGAGTGGCGGCCAGTACCCCGCGTGGCCGTCGATCGCCTGCCGGACATGGCCGCTGGGCCAGCCGGACAGGAACGACTCCCCGGCCACCGGCACGTTCGCGTCGACGAACACCACGCGCCGCAGCCGGTCGCCGATCCGCTCGGCGGCCTGCCCCACCGGGATGCCCGCGTAGCTGTGTCCCACGAGGACGACGTCGTGCAGGCCGAGGCGCTCCACCTCCTCGACGATGTCCCGGACATGCGTCTGCTGCCCGGCCGGCACACCCTGCTTCTCGGCGAGGCCCGACAGCGTCAGCGGATGGACCTCGTGCCCGGCGCCGCGCAGTTCCGCGGCCACCTCGTCCCACGCCCACGCCTCGAGCCACGTCCCTGCCACCAGTAGGAAGTCGGTCATGCCGGCAACTTAGCCGAGGGGTACGACAACGCCCCCTCGGTCACTCCTCGTCATCCGCGCCCGGCGTGCGGTCCGACTCGGTGTCCGGCCCCTGCTCCCGTACCCGCTGCACGTGTTCCAGGGAGTCGCGCAACTCCGCCAGCCAGTCGTCCGTATGACGCTGGACCAGGCGTACGCACCAGGCCAGCGCGTCGCTGCGGCTGCGGGCGACGCCGCCTGCGATCAGGGTGTCGAGGACCTGGCGCTCCGGCTGCCGCAGCCGCGTCATGACGGGCGCGGCCACATGCGTGAAGAGAGCACGCCGTCCGCCGCACTCCACGCCCCAGGACACCTTGCGGCGGTACCGGTGCTCGGCCTCCCGGGCCACCGCCATCCGGTCCTCGCGGGTGCGCTCCCGGAATTCGCGCACCCGGCTCTCCAGGGCCGCCTCCCGTTCGGTGGCCAGCGCGGCCTTGGCCAGCCGGGGTTCGGGGATGCGGCCGATCACGGTGATCTCCTCGCGGTCGACCGTGATCTCGGTCAGTTCCTCGAAGAGGTCGTCGGGGAGGCGGCCGGTGAACCAGCCGCGCAGTTTCTCTCGCTGCTCGTTCGTCATCATGTAATGACGATTACGCGGCCGGAGCATGAACGCAAGCGGTTGCAAAGTGGTCGTCCGAGAGCGGATTCGGAATGTTTCAGGCCTATTAACGAACGCACCAGAATCAGCCATCTGGCCGCTTCGTACCCCCGGAGGCCGTGCGGTTACGGGCTTCCTCCGTGCGGGTTCCGTAACTTCACGCCACTGATTCAATACGCAATGTTACTGAAACCCGTGGGGTCGATGTGTGTTTCGGCGGCGGACTCGGCAGACTCGCGCTCGCCGCCCCGGGCGCCGACCGGGCACGGGCCGGCACACGTTGTAATCGAGCGGAAGGATGCACACAATGCGGACCCCCGCGCGCTGGGCCATGACTCTCGGACTGACGGCCACCGCCGTCTGCGGACCCCTCTCCGGGGCCGCGCTCGCCGACCCGGGTCAGGCCCCCACCGCGCTCTACGCCCCGTCGGCCCTCGTTCTCACGGTGGGCCACGGCGAGAGCGCGATCGCCGCGACCCCGGAACGCGCGGTCACCCTGACCTGTGCCCCGAGGCCCTCGGGGACGCACCCCGCCGCCGGCCCGGCCTGCGCTGAACTGCGCGGCGTCGGCGGCGACTTCGACGCCCTGACCGCCAAGGAGGGCGTGATGTGCACCAAGCAGTACGACCCGGTGGTCGTCACCGTCGCCGGTGTCTGGCAGGGGCAGCGCGTCTCCTACGAGCGCACCTTCTCCAACGAGTGCATGAAGAACGCCTACGGCACGGGCGTCTTCTCCTTCTAGGGCAGCACTCCCATGGACCGGGATCGCGCTGTTCCCGTGAGGCACAGCGGACCGTGGCTGGGGAGCCGGGCCGCTGTCACGGGACGCCGTGATCTCGCACAAGGGGGCCGGCGGGCGGAGTGGGGCCGCCCGCCGGCCCCTGGGCGTTGCCTGGCCCCGGGCCTCGGGGCCTGCGCATCACGCCCGGTCGCGGTGGCTCGTGTCGCACCACGGATAGCGGCGGCTGCGGCGGCAGGTGCACAGGGCCACGCGGAAGCGGTCGGAGGTGACGATGGATCCGTCCTCCAGTTCCACTTCCACCGGGCCCTCCATCAGTAGCGGCCCCTTGCGCTGGACGGAGACGCGGCGCGGGGCCCCGGAGCGGTCAGACGGGGAGTTCGGCACGGACGACCACCAGCTCTTCCTCGTTCTCGGTGGCGGACAGCAGTCCCCGCTCCCGAAGCCAGCGTTCCCGGCCGCGCAGCACGGGGCCGAACGCGATCCGGTGCCGGCGGGTCACCGCGGCCTTCAGGCCGGCCGCGCGCAGCCGCCCGGCCGTGAGGTCCGGGTCGCTCAGCGCCGACTGTACGAGCAGGAGCACCCCGCCCGGCCGCAGCAGTGCCGGTGCCTCCCGGCAGAGCCGGTCGACGACCAGCCGTCCGTCGCCGCCCGCGTCCCAGGCCCGGGCCGCGCCGCGCGGCCTGCGACGGCAGTCCGGAGCCGGCACGTACGGCGGATTGGCCAGGATGAGGTCAAACGTTTCGCCACGCACGGGACCGAAGAGGTTCCCGTGCCGGATGCGGACCGTGAGACCCGCCAGCCGGGCGTTCAGCCGGGCTGCCAGCACGGCACCCCAGGACACGTCGACGGCGGTCACACGCAGGCCGCGGCGCGCGGCCTCCAGAGCCAGGGCGCCGGACCCGGTGCCCACATCGAGTACCTCCGCGCCCGGAGGCAGCGGCTCGTCGGACAGGGCACCGGCCAGCAGCTCGGTGTCTTCCTGTGGGGCGTACACGCCCGGGAGTACCAGTGGATTCACGGCACGCCGGGTACCCCGGCCTTCAGGAGATATGGGTTGTTTCCTGGGCAAACGGTTCACGCAGTGACGAACGTGATGCGCGCCAGTCGGTGAGCAGCCGGGCGCCGAAGCGTTCCTCGACGAACTCGGTGGCGTCGATCCCGAAGGCGACGTCCGGGGCGAGGTGCGGCTCCCGCTCCAGCAGGCCGCCGATGACGTCGTGGCGCACCACCTGCTCGTGGACCGCGTCGGCCTCGACGTGCTCGTCGTAGAAGTGCTCGGCTGCGGGCCCGGCGCCGGTGCGGCGCATCGCCTCGGCGAGCCGCCGCGATCCCGGTGACGAGGTGATCTCGACCGTCGCGAAGTGGCCCACCAAGGCGCCTCTGAGGGCCCGGTGCAGGCCGAAGAGGGACATCATGTTCACGGTGACCAGGGCCTCGGCCGACGCGGCGCCGAGGTAGCGGCCGTACGTCGTGTCCAGGCCCAGGTCCGCCATCAGGTCGGCGAACAGGCGGGCGTGCACCCGGTCGGCGCGGCCGCCGCCCCACTCGTCGAACTCCACCGCCGCCATCGCCGCCTTGGCCCGGCCCCACAGCCGCGGCAGGACCCAGGCGTGCGGGTCCGCCTCCTTCAAGTGGTACAGGGAGCGCTGTGCCGCGTACTCGCGCAGGTGCCACAGCTCGCCCTCGTCGCGCAGGAAGTGGCTGACGCCGGTGCCGTCGACGGGCTCGACGAGGAGGCCGGCCAGCGCCTCCTCGACGCTGTCGTGGGTCCGGGTGTCGGCGCGCAGGGCGGACAGGAAGCGGTCTTCCATGGCCGCGCGGACGCGCAGCAGGCCGGGGTCCCACTCGTGCTCGGGGGGTACGCCCGCGTAGCCGCGGTAGTGCAGCTCGTAGCAGAGGTAGAGGGCGAGCTGGAGATCGTCGCCGTACACCTCGGCGCGGGCGACCTCCTCGAGGCGGGGCAGCCGGCCCGCACCCCGCAGATACGCCCCGACACCCCTGCTCAGCGGACCGCGCGGGGTGGGCAGTCGTGGTCCATCGTGCTCCATGCGCGCCGAGTACCCGGTTGGGGCACAAGGTCACCGAAGGAGCCGGAGATCCTGGTCATGGCCCTGCGTGCGGGTGAAGGCGTGGCGCGGGCCCGGGCCGCCCGCGGTAGCTCCGTCCGCAGCCGCCGGCAGCCCGGGCCCATCCCGGTCATCCCTCGTTCAGTCCCCTTCGGACTCCTCCTGGGCGCGTACGTTGGGAGTGATGGCCTCACCGGCCTCGCCTCGGTGGTGTCGCTGTTCGGCGGAGTCCGGGGTGCGCGTCTCGGCGTCCTCGATCTCGTGCAGGACCTCCTCGAACGCCGTCCGGGGCTGCTCGCCGGAGCTGTCGCGGTGCTCGTCGTGGGACACAAGGTCTCCTTTCCTGCGTGCGGTACGGGAACCGTTCCTGGGTTCGGTCGGGGGACCGCTCAGTTCGAGCCGGTCGCTATGCGCAGCGGCACCGGGTCGGGAGGGGCCGTCTCCTCCTCACGGTGAGCGACCTCCGCCCACCAGGACGGTCCGTCCTCGATGTGCCGCAGCAGCACGCCCTCGCGGATCGCCCAGGGGCAGATGGTGACCGACCTGATACCGGTCAGTTTCATCGCGGTGTGCCCGACGACCGCGCCGGCCAGGCTCTGGGCGGCCCGGGGCGCGGAGATGCCGGGCAGGCGGGCGCGTTCCTTGGCGGGCAGGGCGGCCAGCTGCGTGATCGCCTCGCGCAGTTCCGAGCGGGGCATCTCCCGGTCGACGAACGGCCCGCGCCGTCCGGGCGCGGCACCGCACAGCCGTCCCAGCTGCTGGAACGTGCGGGAGGTGGCGACCGCGGTGCGCGGCCCCTCCCAGCGGATCCGGGCCGCGACGTCCCGCAGCTGGTGGCGGACCTTGCGGCGCAGCGCCCGTACCCGCTCCGGTGACGGCGGGTCCTCGTCCGCGAAGAACTCGTGGGTGAGCCGCCGCGCGCCCAGCGGCAGCGAGGCCACGAAGTCGGGCAGCCGGCCGCGTCCGAAGGCGACCTCCAGGGTGCCGCCGCCGATGTCGAGCAGGGCGAGCGGCCCCGAGCGCCAGCCCATCCACCGCCGGGCCCCGAGGAACGTCAGTTCGGCCTCGACCTCACCGGGCAGGGTGCACAGGTCGACGCCGGTCCGGGACCGGACGGTCTGCAGCACCTCGTGCCGGTTCGGCGCGTTGCGCACCACGGCGGTCGCGAAGGCCAGGGGGCCGGACGCACCCCACCGGGTGGCGGTCCGGCTCGCGTCGGCGACCGCCTCGACGAGCTGTTCCACGGCCTGCTCCGGGATGGGTCCCCCCGGTGTGACCTGCTCGGACAGCCTGAGCCGCCACTTGGCGGTGTGCACGGGCAGCGGTACCCCGTCCGCCGCGTCGGCGACCACAAGTCTGACCGTGTTCGATCCCACATCCACCACGCTGATTCGCATGGGCCGTGGGTACCCATTTCCGCGCCGGATCAACGGAACGGCGCGTGTACCAGGGCGAAGATGCGCCACCGGGCAGAGGGGAGAGGGACCGACGCGTCATTGCGCACGGCGCCCCCCGGGGCCTCACCGGTGACCTGCCGCGCCGGACGCCCGGGCGCGCGGCGCGCGGCAGGTCACCGCTCCGCACGCCGGTGCCGAGGCGCCCTGGAAGGGGTACCGCACCGCCTGCGCCGCCGCGCGGGCCCCCTTTGGCGTCCCGGTGCCCGGACAGGCCTGGGCCGTCACGTCATCTGACGCCGTACCAGCTCGTGCAGCCGCCCGTTGGTGTCGGCGAGCAGCTGCGCGGGCGGGCCCTGCTGGATGACCTTTCCGTCCTCCATCACCACGACCCGGTCGGCGTCCATCACCGTCGACAGCCGGTGCGCGATGACGACCCGGGTGGCGTTGAGGGCCTTGGTGCTCTCGATGACCGTGCGCTGCGTCTCGTTGTCGAGGGCGCTGGTCGCCTCGTCGAAGAAGAGGATGCGCGGCCGGCGGATCAGGGCCTGGGCGATCATCAACCGCTGGCGCTGACCGCCGGAGACGGCACCGCTGCTGGAGACGATGGTGTGCAGGCCCATCGGCATGCGCTTGATGTCCTCGGCGAGCCCGGCCATCTCTGCCGCCGCCATGGCCTCCTCCGGCGTGTACGCCTCGGTGCCGCAGATGACGTCCAGGATCGAGCCGGTGAACGGCTGCGCGTGCTGCAGCACCACACCGCACTGGCGGCGCACCGCCGACTGGTCGAGGGCCGCCAGGTCCTGACCGTCGTACAGCACGCTGCCCGACACGGGCCGGTCGAAGCCGATCAGCAGGCGCAGCAGCGTCGACTTGCCGCAGCCGCTCGGGCCGACGACCGCGACGAACTCGCCCGGCCGCGCCTCGAAGGACACGTCGTCCAGGACCAGCGGACCGTCGTCGGAGTACCGGAAGGACACCCGCCGCGCCTCGATCGCCCCGGTCAGCGGACCCGGGCGGGTGCTCGCCGCGCGCACCTCGGGTGTGGCGTCCAGCACCGGCTTGATCTGTTCGAACAGCGGCAGCGCGGCCACCGCCGAGACGAACGCGCCCGTCAGCTGCGTGACGGAGGTCAGCAGCATCGTCACCGAGGTGTTGAAGGTGAGGAACGCGGCCGCCGACATCGAGCCCCGGGCCGGACCGGCCAGCAGCATGAACATCAGCAGGGTGCACAGCGGCAGGTACACCGCCCCCAGCACGCTCGTGAGGTTCTTGATACCGCCGACCTTCTGCTGGAGCTCACGGCTGCGCGCGAACTGCGCCGCCCACGCGGCGTACGCGTAGTTCTCAGCGGCGGCCACCCGCAGCTTGGGCAGGCCGCGCAGGGTCTGGAACGCCTGGTTGTTCAGCTTGTTGGAGAGCACCACCAGCCGCCGCTGCCAGCGCACCTGCCACAGTCCGAGCCCCAGGAACACGGCCGCGATGACGACGAGCATGCCGATCGCGGCCATCGCCATCGGCACGCTGAACCACAGCAGCAGCCCGAGGTTCATCGCCCCGACGGTCACCGACTGGGCGACCGTCGGACCGACCCCCGCCAGCAGCCGGCGGATCGAGCTGATGCCCATGGCCGCGCTGGCCAGTTCGCCCGTGGAGCGCTCGGTGAAGAACTTCGTCGGCAGTCTGAGCAGCCGGTCCCACACGGCCGGCTGGAGCGTGGCCTCGATCCGGCCCTCCAGCCGCAGGATGGTCAGGTTCTGCAGCAGCATGAAGGCCGCCGCCACCACGCTGCTGAGCATCACCGCCAGACACACCTGCACGATCAGGTCCGTCTGCGCCTTCGGCACGAACTCGCCGAGCACCTTGCCGGTCGCGATGGGCACCAGCGCCCCGATCGCCACCGTGACCAGACCGCTGAGCAGCAGGCCGGTGAGGTCACCGCGCATGCCCTGCACGCAGAACCGCAGCAGCCGCAGCGGACTGAGCCCCCGCTCGGGCAGCGGACGGTAGAACATCACCGCGCGCGGCTCGAACTCCTCGGCGTTGGCCTTCTCGACCGGCGTCTCACGCCCGGTCGACGGATGGACGGCGACGTATCCGCCGCGCCGCCACAGCAGTGCCACCGGCGCCCCGGACAGGGCCCGCTGTCCGACCAGCGGCCCGACGTTCTCCCGCCACCAGCGGCCGTCCAGCCGTACCGCCCGGGTGCGGACGCGCGAGGCCAGGGCGATCTGCTCGACCGGGTCGAGATGGTCGCCGCCCGTGCCCTTCTGGGTGGGCTCGGTGAGGCCGATCCCGGCCGCCTGCCCGACCAGCCTGCACGCCGCGTAGGTGGCGTCGGCGTCGGCCGCGGTGGTCCGCTTCGACGACCGCTTGCCGATGGAGGCGAGCAGGGTCCGGTCGGCCTGGGCGCGCACCGCCTCACCGGCCTTTATGCCCTCGGCCGTGCGCGTCTCGTGGGTGCGTTCCAGCTGCTCGATCCAGCGGTCCAGCGTGGTCAGCAGCCGGTACTGCTGGTCGACCACGGACTGCCACAGCGCGGGGTCCATCAGCAGGTCGGACGCAGCCTCGGCGCCGTACAGCGAGCCGTACTGCACGCTGCCGGGCGGCACCTGCATCCAGAACACGTCGTCGTCCTCCCCCACGCTCGAATACGCTCGCGCGGGGGGACCCCCATGTGCCGCCGCCCGCTCGGTGGCCATCGGCGCCTGGAAGAGGATCGACAGGCTGCGGCCGACACCGAGGGCGAACGCGTACTCCAGGGGGCTCGTCGTCGGCGGCACGTACTGCGGGTTGCCGTACTCGTCGTACGACCAGGTCGCGGTGCCGGCGGGCTGGTACAGCTCGCGCAGGCCGATGCGGTGCACCACGCAGTCCCGCAGCGGGCGGGCCACCAGCGTGTGCTGCGGACCCGGCACCGGGCCGAGCACCAGCGAGCCCGCCTCCAGCCGGCCGAGGTGGTGCCAGTGGCCCTGCCGGCCGGCGTCGACCGCGAACAGGTCGACGGCGCCCGCCGCGACCAGCCACAGCACCTGCGGTCCCTCCAGGTCCAGCCGGTTGAACCCGGCGCAGTCGATGCGCGAGCCCATCTGCCCGAAGGCGCCCAGGACGAGGTCGCCCTCGTGCCCCTGAACGGTCGTCATCTCAGCGCTCCCTGACCAGTGCCGCGTAAGCGCCGCCGCGCGCCACCAGCTCCTCGTGCCGTCCCCGTTCCACGACCGTGCCGTGCTGCAGGACGACGATCTCGTCGCTGTCGCGCACGGTGCTGAGCCGGTGCGCGATCACCACGCAGGCACAGCCGCGCTTGCGCAGGTTGTCCATCACGGCCAGTTCGGTCTCCGCGTCCAGCGCGCTGGTCACCTCGTCGAGCACCAGGATGCTCGGCCGGCGCACCAGCGCCCGCGCGATCTCCAGACGCTGGCGCTGCCCGCCGGAGAAGTTGCGGCCGTCCTGCTCGACCTTGCTGTGGATGCCGCCCGGGCGGCGCGTGATCACGTCGTACAGGGCGGCGTCGCGCAGCGCGTCCTCCACCGCGTCGTCGGGGATCGACGGGTCCCACAGCGCCACGTTGTCGCGGACCGTACCCTCGAAGAGGTACACGTCCTGGTCGACGAAGGAGACGGAGGCGGCCAGCGCCCCGCGAGGGATGTCCTCGATGCGCTGCCCGTCGATACGGATCACGCCCTCCCACGGCGCGTACAGGCCGGAGATCATCCGGGACACCGTGGACTTGCCGCTGCCCGAACCGCCGACCAGCGCCACCTGCTGCCCGGGGCCGACCGTCAGGTCGAAGCCGGTGAGCAGGGGCTTGTCCAGCGGGCTGTAGCCGAACGAGATGTTCTCCAGCTCGACATGCCCCTGGAGGCGGCGCGTCGAATCACCCGCGCCCGGACGACCGTAGAGCGGGTCGGCCTTGAAGTTCTCCACGTCCTTGAGCCGGGCCACGTCCGCCGCGAAGTCCTGGATGCGGCCCGCGACGCCGTTGAGCCGGGTCAGCGGGGCGGTGAACCGGGTGACCAGCGCCTGGAAGGCGACCAGCAGGCCGACCGAGATGTGGCCCTCGACCGCCCGCATGCCGCCGATCCAGAGGATCAGCGCGCTGTTGAGGGTGGCGAGCGTCGGCGCGACCACACCCAGCCAGGCGCTCGGCACCCCGAGCCGCTGCTGCTCCTCCAGCGTGGTGGCGTGCTGCCCGGCCCACTTGCGGAAGTAGCCGTCCTCGCCGCCGGTCGCCTTCATCGTCTCGATGAGCTGCAGGCCCGTGTAGGCGGTGTTGGTGAGCCGGGCCGTGTCGGCGCGCAGCTTCGCCGTGCGCGTGGCACGCAGCCGGATGACGACCCGCATGGCGACGATGTTCAGCAGGGCCACGCCGATGCCGACGAACGTGAGTTGGGGGTCGTAGGTGTACAGCAGCACCGCGTACAGGACGACGACGACCGCGTCCACGCCCGCCGCCGCGAGGTCGCGGGACAGGGTCTCGGCTACCGCGTCGTTGGACTGCAGCCGCTGCACCAGGTCGGCCGGGCTGCGCTGGGAGAAGAACGTCACCGGCAGCCGCAGCAGATGGCGCAGGAAGCGGGCGCTGGAGAGGGTGGAGGAGATGATGCGGCCGCGCAGCAGGTTGGCCTGCTGGAGCCAGGTGAGCACGACCGTGAGCAGTACGCACGCCGCCATCGACGTGAACAGCACGCCCAGCAGCGAGGTCTGGTCGCCGATCAGGAACTCGTCGATGTAGGTGCGGCTGAGCGCGGGCACCGCGGCGCCGACCACCACCAGCAGCAGGCTCGCCAGGACGGCCGCGGGCATGGTGCCCGCGGTGCCGCGCAGCCGGGCGGGCATCGCGCCCAGGACGCCCGGCTTGCGGCCGCCCCGGGTGAAGTCCTCGCCGGGCTCCATGACGAGGACGACACCGGTGAAACTGCCGTCGAAGTCCTCCATGGACACAAAACGGCGTCCCTTGCCAGGGTCGTTGATGTAGACGCCGCGGCGGCCGAAGCGGCGGCCCATGCCGTCGTAGACGACGTAGTGGTTGAACTCCCAGAAAAGGATGGCCGGCGACGTCACGTCGGCGAGGGCGGCCGTGTCCATCTGCATGCCCTTGGCCGTCAGTCCGTAACTGCGGGCCGCCTTCAGGAGGTTGCTGGCGCGCGAGCCGTCGCGGGAGACACCGCAGGCGATGCGCAGCTCCTCCAGCGGGACGTGCTTGCCGTAGTGGCCGAGCACCATCGCCAGGGAGGCGGCGCCGCACTCGACGGCCTCCATCTGGAGCACGGTGGGCGTGCGGACGGTCTTCGCCCTGGGCTTGGGCACCTTGCGCTTCGGCGGGGCGGCGCGGCGCCTGCCCCGGGCCTCCTGTGCGGTCGCGCTCATGGCAGCAGCCAGTCGACGGGACGCTCGTCGGCCAGCCGGATCGACCCCGAGGCCTGCGTCATGGAGCTCAGCTTGAACGGCGGTCCGTCCGCGGACGACCACTCGTACCCGCTCTTCGTGGCGGACGACTTGTCCAGCCGGACCGTCACGGCCACCGGCCTGCCCTTCCTGGTGAACTGCTCGCCCAGCTGGCTGTCGCCGAGGAACGCGGCGATCTGCTGCGGGGACTGCGCCGAGCGGTCCACCGACTTCACGTGTCCGCGCAGCACGCCGTACTCCTGGGTGGGCACCGACTGCACGGTCAGGTCGACAGCGGCGTCGTCGGGGATGGAGGCGGCGTTCTCGGCGGGGACGTACACGGTCGCGTACAGCGGGTCCTGCGTGCGGGCGACCTTCTCCACGGCGGCGACGTTCGCGCCGGTCTGGATGATCTGCCCGACGGTCGCTGCCAGCGCGGAGACACGGCCCGCGTCGAGCGTACGCACGACCGACTCGCCCTTGGCCGTACGGACCTTGACGACGGGGGAGCCGGCCGACAGCCGCTCGCCCTGCCGCGTGAGGACGGCGGTGACCTGGCCCGCGACGGGGCTCTGGAGGACGTAACTGCCCTGACCGTGCGTGAGGATGGCGGGTGCGGTGACGGTGGAGGCCACCGAACCGGTCACCGCCCACAGTGAGGCGGCCGCCATCGCGACCACGGTCACGGACAGCACGAGCCAGCCCTGCGGGCGGGCGAAGCGCACCGGCAGGTCGAGTTCCTCCGGCGACTGGAGCTTGGCGAGGGCCTGTTGGCGGAACTGCAAGGAACTTCCCTCACCCGTAGAAGAGGTACATACGGCCGTAGCAGAAACTGTTACGGCACCCGAAGATCCCGGAACCGCCGGCTGCGGCTCCGGGAGTCAACGGCACTGGGGCTCGATCAGAGACCGGCGACCAGGTTGGTGACCGGGGCGGTGTTCAGGCCGGTGACGCCCTCGACGGTGCCGACGGCCGTGTCGACCACGCCGGAAACCGGAGCGATGCCGTTGACCGTGTCGGTGACGGTGTTCACGGCGTTCACGGACAGGCCGCCGGAGACGGCGTCGAGCTCGGCGTCGGCGATCTCAACGGTCTCAACCTGGGGGGTGGAGTTCATGATGGAACTTCCCTTCATATGGATATCTCACAAGGGGGGAGCGGCCCCCTCTGGGGGACAGATGACGGCCGCGACCGCGAGCGCCGGACGCCCGTTTCCGAGTGCCCTCCGCGGCCCCCGCGGTGCGATGGATCAAAGCACGCTGCGGGCGCGGGCTTCCAATCAACCAACCCTCTCACCAGGGGACTTGCGACTCAGCGGCACCGATCCGTGCAGGTCCGCACACGGCTTGGGGGCGAGGTCTTCACATGCGCCACGGCATCGGCTCATCCAGGCCCTTGTATTCCCGGGTGGCGAATCAGGCACTCCCGCCCCAAAGGCGTGACCCACGCACCGAGGCTGTGGACAACCCTTCTTCAGGTGACCGGGTTGAGCATTCGATGTGCAGATTCGCTGAAGTCGGGATTGAACTCCGCGATCGCAACAGATCGTTTCCGGGTGGATGCGGAGCGTTCCGCTCCGGCGTGCCGGACGAGGACCGCCGCTGAAAGGCCGTCATCCGGCCAGGGGCCGGCGCGGACCGGTCGGGGCCGCACCGCCTGGTCCGCCCGCTGTGACCAGCGGTGTCACAGACCGTGCGGTCGGTGCGCCGGCCGGCGGGAGTTGGCTGATTCCGGGGTGCGAAGGGATCACTCGCAAACGGAATTGAACGCCCCGCGTGGCCCGTGCGTACCAACAGCCATCCAGGCGCCCCCCAGAAGCTGCCGGACGGCGGCACCTACTCCGTTCCCCAGGAGGAGAGAAGTTTGAGTCACAAGCGAATTCCGAAGCGCAAGGCCGCGATAGCGGCGGGCGGTGTGGTGGCGCTCGGCGCGGCCGCGATCCTGCTCCCCAACGCCAACGCCTCGCAGGACGGTTCGTCCGACGGCGCGGCGACCGCGCCGAAGACCCTGAAGGCGGGCGACGCCTCGGATCTCGCCTCGCAGCTCTCCGGGCTTCTCGGTGAGGCGTTCGGCGGCTCCTACTACGACGGCGACAGCCAGCAGCTCGTCGTCAACGTCGTACCGGGCGACAACAACAACGTGATCGTGCAGGCCAAGGCGGCGGGCGCGAAGGTCCGCGAGGTCGACAACAGCTGGTCGGAGCTGCAGGACGGGGCGTCGACGCTGAAGGCCGAGGCGACCATCGCCGGCACCTCGTGGTCGATCGACCCCCGCACGAACAAGCTCCTGGTGACGGCCGACAGCACCGTGACCGGTGCCAAGTGGGACAGACTGACATCCACCGTGCAGAGCCTCGGCTCGGACATGGCGACCATCAAGAAGTCGGCCGGTACCTTCAAGCCGTTCGTCTCCGGCGGTGACGCCATCTTCGCGGGCGGCTCGCGCTGCTCCCTCGGCTTCAACGTCACCGCGGGCGACGGCTCGCCCGCGTTCCTGACGGCCGGACACTGCACCCTCGGCGGCAACGAGTGGTCCGACACCCAGGGCGGCCAGCCGATCGCCACCGTCGACCAGTCGACGTTCCCCGGCGCCGGTGACTTCGCACTCGTGAAGTACGACGACCCGGCGACCGAGGCGCCCAGCGAGGTCAACCTCGGCGACCAGACCGTCCCGATCACCGAGGCCGCCGAGGCGACCGTCGGCCAGGAGGTCTTCCGGATGGGCAGCACCACCGGGCTCTCCGACGGCCAGGTCCTCGGCCTCGACGCCACGGTGAACTACCCGGAGGGCACGGTCACCGGCCTCATCCAGACCAACGTCTGTGCCGAGCCCGGCGACAGCGGCGGCTCGCTGTTCACCCAGGACGGTCTCGCGATCGGCCTGACCTCCGGCGGCAGCGGTGACTGCACGGTCGGCGGCGAGACGTTCTTCCAGCCGGTCACCACCGCCCTGGAGGCGGTCGGCGCGACCCTCGGCGCGGGTGGCGCGGCGGGCGCCGGCGCCGGCGCGGGTGAGGAAGCCGGTGGCCAGGAGGCCGGAGCCGGTGAGGAAGCGGGCGCCGGTGAAGAGGCCGGTGCCGGGGCCGGCGAAGGAGCGGGTACCGGTGAGGAAGCCGGTGCCGGTGCCGATGAGCAGGCCGGAGGCGACGAGGCCGGTGCCGGAGCCGGTCACGACGCGGGCCAGGGTGCCGGGGGCGACTCCAGCCTGACCGAGTCCCGCTGACCCGGTAAGCCGCCGGCAGCCGGTCCGGCGCCGCCGGTCCGCTCCCGCCCCTTCCTGGCGGGACCGGGCCGGCCACCGGCACGCCCCGGCTTCGGCCGCGGCCTCGGTCGTGATCCCGGCCGCCGTGGACCGGGCAGGCCCTCCGGCGGGATTCCCGGCCCGGTCTGATGCCGGGAGCGAGGCTTCGGGCACCGAAGGCGACCCCCACCGTCTTCGGCGTACGTCGGGGGGAACACCCCCGTCCCGGGTCCCAGGGGCCGGGGTCCCGGGCGCCGGTGGGCGGGGAGGTTCCGCGCCCTCGGCGTCCCCTGTTCTACCCGTCGACCCTGATCAGCAGCAGGGCGATGTCGTCGAGTCGTTCCTCCCCGTCCGTTCGTGGCCGCTCCTGGTGGACGAGGCTGTCGGCCAGTTCGTCCAGCGGCCGGTCCCCGGTGTCGGCCAGGCGCCGGCCCAGGTCCGCGAGGGCCTCCTCGAAGTCCGTGCCGGGGGACTCGACCAGCCCGTCGGTGTAGAGGACGAGCAGGGAACCGGGCGTGAGGGCGACCTCCGTCGTCGGGTACACCGCCGAGGCGTCGATGCCCAGCAGCGGGCCCCCGGCCAGGTCGAGGACGCGGACCCGCCCGTCCGGCCGTCTCAGCAGCGGCGGCGGATGACCCGCCCGGGACATCACGGCCCGCCCGTGCGCCGGGTCGAGCCGCAGGTACAGGCAGCTGGCGAACAGGTCGGACCCCAGGTCGAGCAGCAGCCGGTTGGTGCTGCGCATGACCTCCTCGGGCGCCTGGCCCACGGTCGTGTACGCGCGCACCGCGGTGCGGACCTGCCCCATCAGCCCGGCCGCCGTGACGTTGTGGCCCTGCACGTCCCCGATCACCGCCGCCGCCATCCCCTGGGTGTGCACCAGGTCGTAGAAGTCGCCGCCGATGTCCATGCCCTGAGTGGCCGGCACATAGCGGCCGGCCGTCTCGATGCCGGGCACCGACGGCAGCGAGTGCGGCAGCAGGGCTTCCTGCAGACCGTGCGCGAGCCGGTACTTGGCGTCGTAGAGCAGGGCCCGCTCCAGCGCCTGGGCGATCAGCCCGGCCAGGCTGGTCATCACCGCCCGCTCCTCCGTCGGGAAGGTGTGCGGCTCGGCGTAGGAGAGCACGCACGTCCCCACCGGCCGGCCCTGGGCGATCAGCGGCAGAAAGGCCCAGGCCGCGAACCCGTCGGGCGTCGCGGGCCGCGCGGGGTAGAGGCGCTCCAGCTGTTCCTGCGACTCGAAGAACGCGGGTACGCCCGTGCGCAGCACCTGTGTGCCGGGCGTCGGCTCGGACAGCGGCATCCCGTCGAACCGCTCCACCACGTGCGCGTCCGGGTACCCGCGATGCCCCAGCACGCGCAGCCGGTTCGCCCGCGAACCAAGGACGACCAGGGCCTGGCTGCCTACGGCCGGGGCGATCTCGTCCGCGACCAGCTGCACCACGTCCTGCACCCCCACCGCCTCGGTGAGCGCGCTGGCCAGATCCAGTACCTGCGACATGGTGACCAGCCGGGACGGTTTCCCTTCGGGCGGCGGCGTGGTCCGGTTCATCTGCGACACGGCCCGGGACCGGGTGATCCGGACGCTCAGACCCGTCGTGCTCGGGTACAGGCGGAACGAGAGCCACTCGCCGGGCGGGCGCAGCGCCACGAACGAGGCGGTGTGCTGACTCATCAGCGCGGCCCGGTAACGGTCCTCGTACACCGGGTCGTTGAGCCACGGCACCGACGCCCACAGCTGGGTGCCGAGCAGCCGGCTGACCGGGACGTTCAGCAGTTCGGCCGCCGCTGCGTTGACGAAGCCGATCCGCCCGTGCAGATCCAGCGAGACCAGCCCGTACGGCAGGCGGCTCACCATCCGGGCCGCCTCGACCGTGCCGAGCGTGCCGGCTATGCCGCCCATCAGGGGTGAGGCGACCAGATCGGACTCGGGGTGTGGCGCGATGCTCATCTCGGCGGCCCGCTCCAGCCGGACCGCCAGCCGGCCGCAGGCCGCGGTCAGGTGCTCGCGCTCGTGGTCGGACAGCTCCGGCGGATGCGCACCCGGCCAAGTCACGAAGACCGCGCCGTACACGGTGGACTCGGTGGCGATCGGCACCGCGGCCAGGGCGAAGGGGTAGGGCAGCACCACGGCGATCCGCGGATAGCGGCGGGCCATCTCCTCCTCGCCGCCGACCCACACCAGCCGACGCTCGCGCGCCGCGTCGGCGACCGGGATCGGCGCGCTCAGCCCCACCCGCTCCCAGGGCGCCGCGAATGCCCGGGGCAGGCCGGCCATCACGGCCATCTCCAGCACCGGCTGGTCCGGCGCCAGCAGATACACCGCGCCGGAGTGGGCGTGCACCTCGTCCATCATCGAGGCCAGCGCCAGGGACAGTACGGGGCGGCCCACCGGCGTCCTGGCGGTCGCCGGCGCCTGCGCGGACGAGTGCCCGTCGGACATGCCGACCACCTCCTCGCACGGCCGCGCGACCGGGTCCAGGAACAAATCTCCCCCCTGGCAGCCCGTCGCGCACGACGAGCGGCACGGGAACCGCCCCGGTTACCGTCGGTCACAGGCGTCTTACCTCGCCGGAGGCGCCGACGTACCCAGGCCGGGGCGTCCCATGCCCCCGCAGTCGAAGCGCGGCTGGGCGTGCAGTCGCCGCACGTGCGCCCCCGCGCACCCTGATGGCCGGATCTTCGCGCCCACGCAGGGTCACGGTCGCGAACAATGGGGCACGCGCTCAACGGGACGAGGGGGCGTACGGCGAGCTGAGGGGGTGGCGGTGATCCGGGTGCTTCTGGTGCACGACGAGTGTCTGGTGCGATCGGTGCTGGCGGAGTGGCTCCGGGCGGAGTCCGACCTGACGGTGCACGACACGTCGTGGAACGGCGCGCCGGGCCTGGTGCGGTCGGTACGGCCGGACGTGTGCGCGGCGGACCTGGAGTGCGCGGACTCTTACGGCATCCCTCCGCTGGGCGAGCTGTGCCGCCCGGCACCGGACCGCGTGCGCCCCCGATTACTCGTGCTCGCCACCGCGAACCGGCCGGGGTTGCTGAAGCGGGCGGTCGAGGCGGGGGCGCTCGGCTACGTCGACAAGGAGGGCTCGCCGCAGAACCTGCTGCGCGGGATCCGCCGGGTTGCCGAGGGGGAACGTTTCGTCAACGACTCGCTGGGCTTCGGTTTCCTCAAGGCCGCCGAGATGCCGCTGACCCGCAGAGAACTGAGCGTGTTATCCCTCGCGGCCGAGGGAGCCTCCGTCGCGGAGATCGCCGGGAGCCTGCACCTGTCCCACGGGACCGTGCGCAACTACATGGCGGCCATCACCCGCAAGACCGGGGCCCGCAACCGCATCGACGCGATCCGCATATCCCAGGGCCAGGGCTGGCTCTGACCGCCGGGCCGCCGCGGGCGTCCAGCTGCCGACCAGGTCCCGGTACAGCGCCGAGGTCCCCATCAGCTCCTCGTGGCGGCCGTACGCCGTGCTCCGGCCGTCCATGACCAGGACCCGCGCGGCGCGGCGAGCCGAGCTGATGCGGTGGGCGACGACCACCAGTGTCCCGCCCGGCCGCTCGGCGAAGGCCCGCTCCGCCTGCTCCTCCGCCCCGGGGTCCAGATGGCAGGTCGCCTCGTCGAGCAGGGCGAGCGGGGCGTACGACAGATAGGCCCGGGTCAGCGCGACGAGTTGCCGTTCGCCGGCCGACAGGGCCGTGGGGTCGACCCGGGCGCCGAGGCCGCCCAGCCGCCCGGCCAGCGGGGCGAGGCCGACCGCCTCGGCGGCGGCGAGCAGTTCCTCCTCGGGCACGGGGTCCGGACGCAGGTAGGCGAGGTTCTCGGCCAGGGTGCCGCCGAAGACGTACGCCTCCTGCGGGATGAGCACGCGCGCCGCGGCGGCGTCCGGGCCGGGCACAGGGTGGGCGCCGACCCGGATCGTGCCGCGCTGCGGCGTGAGCAGTCCGGCCACGAGCGCGGTGAGCGTGGACTTCCCGGTGCCGCTGGGCCCCACGACGGCGAGGTGCCCGCCGGGCGGCAGGGCGAGGTCCAGGTCCTGGACGACGGGGGTGCTGGCGGGGCCGTAGGCGAAGGTGACAGAGGTGAGGGCGAGAGCCGGGGGAGTGTCCTCGCGGGATTCACCGCCCGGGGGCCCCGGGCTCGGGGCGGTGGTGCGGGGCGGCGGGTTCGAGACGGCCGTGGGGGAGCCGCCGGGGCGGGGCGCGTCGGAGCCGGAGCCGGCGTCTGTGGGACGGGGGTTCCGGTGCGGGTGGGTCGGGCCGGGGGTGTCCGGCGCGGCGGGGCCCTGGTTCGAACGGGGCGTGTCGGTGTCGTCCGCAGGGCGGCGGGCCTGGTGCGGAAGGGGCGCGTCGGTGGTGGCCGTGGGGGTGGGCGGTTGGTGCGCGGAGTCCGTTGCCGTCAGGCGTCGCAGGACCACCGTCAGGCGGGAGCCGCTCGTGCCCAGGCCGTGGATCAGGTTGCGCAGGGCGGGCAGGAGCGACTGGGTGACGTAGGCGAGGGCGCCGACCAGCGCGCCCGTGGTGACGCCGTGGGCCAGGAGCCAGGGGGCGGCGGCGAGCAGCAGCACGATCGGCAGCTGGCCGCCGAGCGCCAGGGACAGCACGCGCAGCACACCCCAGTGGGCCAGGGAGCGCGCCGCGCGGAACTCCGCCTCGACCCGTTCACCGGTGGCGCCGGCGATGTGCGCCTCCGCGCCGGTCGCCGTGATGTCCCGCAGGCCCGGGCAGACGGTGCCCAGATGCCCGGCCAGGGCCTCGTCGGCGACCAGGAACGCCTCCTGCCGCCGGGCGAGCGGCCGCAGCGTCGCCGCGAACAGCGCCACACCGGCGGCCAGGGGCGGCCCCACGACGAGCAGGAGCGGCGGGGCGAGCGTGAACAGTCCGGCCAGGGCGCCGGCAGCGGTGAACACGAAGGAACGGGAGACCATGACCAGCCCGGCGAACGTGTCCCGGGCGATCTCCACCTGCTGGGTCAGCCCTGACAGGGACCCCGCGTCACCGGTCCGCACCCCACGGGAGACGACGTGTGCCACGAGCCGGTCCCGGAGGGGTTCGACCAGCGCGGCGACGGCGGCGTAGACCCGCGCGGTGCCGTACGCGCCGAGCAGGACACCGAGCCCGGTCACCGCGAGCCAGGCCAGCCCGACGTCCATCCGTCCGCGCAGGAACCCCGCGTCCAGGGCGCGGGCGGGCCCGTATCCGATGAGGAAGGTCTGCCCTGTCTCGAGCACGGACCAGACGGTGAGCCGCAGGAGGACCCGCCGGTGGGCCAGCAGGTAGCGCAGGCCTCGCGCGGGCAGGGTCGTCCTCCTCGCGCCGGTCATGTCTCCGCTCCGCTCCCGGCCTCCGCCGGCTCCCCGAACACCGCGCGGTACTCCGCGACCCGCCACAACTCCTCGTGGCGCCCCACCGCCCGCACCCGCCCCCCGTCCAGCCAGGCGACCCGGTCCGCGCACGCGGCCGTCGCGGCCCGGTGGGCGACCAGCAGACGGGTGCCGCCGGGGCCGTCGCCGAGGAGGGCGTCGGTGATGTGGCGTTCCGTCACCGTGTCCAGGCTGGAGAGGGCGTCGTCGAGGATCAGCAGGCGGCCGCCGTGGGCGAACGCCCGGGCGAGGCCCAGCCGTTGGGACTCGCCGCCGGAGCGCGGAGCGTCCACGACGGCGGTGCCGTAGCCGTCGGGGAGGCGGCGGACGAAGTCGTCGGCGAGGGCCCGGCGGGACGCCTCGCGGATGCGTGCGGGGGAGGGGCCGGGCAGGCCGAGGCCGAGCGCCTGCTCGATGGTGCCGCCCAGGAGGGCCGGGCGGGCGAAGGCGTAGCCGACCGCGCGGCGCAGGTCGTCGTGCGGCAGTTCGCGCAGCGGCACCCCGTCGAGGAGCACCTCGCCCGCCTCCGGGTCGGTGAGCCGCCCGGCGAGCGCGGCCAGCAGCGACTTGCCCGCACCGGACCGGCCGACCACGGCCAGGGTCGTGCCGCCCGGGACGTCGAGGTCCACGCCGTCGAGCACGGTGCGTCCGCCGCGCCGGGCCGCCACCCCGCGCAGCTCCAGCCGCCCGGGGCCGTCGGGCAGCCGGCGGGTGCCGAACGCGGTGGCGGGCTCGGTCTTGATCTCGCCGAGACGCCGGGCCGCCGCGCGGGCCCGGGCCAGGCCCGCGAGCCGCCCCACCAGGACGCCGACACCCGTCGCGAGCACCGCGTACCGCGAGGCCGCGAGGACGTCCCCCACCGACAGCCGGTCCCGGGTGAGCAGCACACCGGCCACGGCGACGACCCCGAGCTGCAGCAGCGGCGCCACGGCGACCGCCTGGGCGGCGGCCCGCCCCTGCACCCGCCACATGCGGTGCCCGGCCCGGGACAGATCCGGCAGCGGCCGCAGCACCCGGGTCGTCTCCTTGCCCTCCGTGCCCGCCGCCCGCACGGTCCGGACACCTTCGACGGCCTCCGCCAGCGCGGCCGCGATCCGGCCCTGCGCCCGCTGGTAGCGCGTCGCGCTCTGCGTGGTGTCCCGGGCGACGGTGCGCAGGAGGAGGGTCAGGACGGGGGCTCCTGCGAGGAACACGGCCGCGAGCCACCAGTCGAGCAGGCCGAGCGCGACCACACCGCCGACGGGCCCGGCGAGCGCGGCCAGGAGTGCCGCGCGGGCCGCGGGCGTGGTTCCGGCCTCGGCGGCGTTGCCGACCAGCCGTGCGACGAGGTCCCCGGAGCCGAAGCGGTCGGCGGCCCGCGGGCCCGCCCCCAGGACGTGCCCGGTCAGGCGGCGGCGCAGCCACGCGGTCGAACGGGCGTCGACGGTGCCGGTGAGCACGGTCTGGACCGCGTCCAGCAGCGCCAGCAGCAGGACGAGGCCGGCGCAGTACAGCACCCAGCGGGTCGCCGGGGCCTGCGCCAGCAACAGATCGAGGGCCCGGCCAAGCACGGCGGGCAGCAGCAGTCCGGCACCGGTCGCCGCGATGCTCACCAGGCACAGGGCCGCGCAACGGGACCCGCTGTACCGGGTGGCCGTACGCAGCAGCGTGCGGGCGTGTCCGGCCGCCGGGTCGTCGTCGGCACGCGGGGTCATACGGGCCTTTCGGGGAACGGGCGGGCCCCGGACGGCCCCTCCCCGAAGGGAGGGAACCGCCCGGGGCCGCGCAGACCGCCGGTCAGAGACAGAGCAGGACGCTCGCGGCGCTGATGCAGGAGAGCAGGCTCACCGTGCTGTTGCCGCCGCCGTCGGTCCGCTCCTCGGTCTCGATGGTCTGCAGGTCGAGAAGTGCCATGGTGTGTCCTTCCGTTGGGTGTCCGTCCGTGGTCATCCGTGGGGACGGGGTGGTGTCACGACTCCGCCGGATCGCGGAACCGCGTCATGTGGGCCGCCGGTGGGGCGGCGGGAGGAACGGCAGGTGGGCGTCGGACGCCGGGTCGAGGGCCGCGCCGAGCGCCAGCAGGCACCCTGCCGTTCCGGTGGCGAGGTCCATGGAGAGCCGCATCATCTGGTGTCCCGGGAAGGCCAGTTGGCCCTGGTACGTCATCGCGAACCAGCCGAGCCCGGCGATCTGCCCGGACAGCCGGTCCCCGGTCGCGCCCGGCGCGGCCGTGCGGCTGAGGTGCAGGATCATTCCCGCGCGGCCCTGGAAGAGCCCGGGCTGCGCGTAGAAGCGTGAGGTGGCGGCCGTGACGACGCCGGAGCGGGCCGCCTCGAACTCCCCGGCGAGGCCGGGGGAGTGGGTCACGAGGTCGTCGAGGACCATGCCGAGCCCCGCGCTGCCGTCGCCGAGGTAGGGCAGGGTCCGCCAGCCCTCGTCGACCTCCAGCGACCCGTTCTCGCGGGTCACGCAGGACTCCAGGTCCCGGCGCAGCGCCACGGCCGCAGCCTCCAGCCAGGCGTCCTGGCCGGTCCACTCGTACTGCCGCAGCATGAGCAGCGCCGGACCCGTCGCGCCGCGCAGCAGTCCCGCGCGCCGCCGGGGCGTGGCCGGGAGCGGCTCGGTGAGGCGTTGTACGAGGATCCGCGCGGCCTCGCCGGCCCGCTCGCGCAGCTCCGACTCGCCGGTGGCGCGGGCCAGATGGCCCAGGACCAGTCCGAGTCCGGCCAGTCCGCCGTGCAGATCGGAGGAGAGGTTCTGCCAGCGCTCCGCGAGGATGCCCTCGACCAGGTCCAGCGCCCGCTGCCGGTGGCCGAGCCGGTCGAGGACGAGGGCGACCCCCGCCAGCCCGTCGTACAGCCCGAGCGGCGTGCCGGCCGGGGCCGGTGCCGTCCGCTCCAGCAGCCAGCGCTCGCCCTCCTCGTACCGCTCGGCGCCGGCGGCGTCCAGCGCGTACAGCACACCCGCGGCGCCGTGGGCTATGCCCAGCCCACCGCCGTCCGAGAACTGGGCGACGTCGCCCGGGAAGAGCCGGTCGTCGCGCTCCGGGGTGGCAGAGGCGAGGATGGCCTTGACCATCGAGTCGCGGCTGTACGGCCAGTCACCTGGGTCCACCGGCGCGGAGGGGGCGGCCACCACCCGGCCGGACACCTCCCGCGTGATCTCCGTGACCGCCTCGTCGAGGAACTCCCGCGGCACGTCCGGGAACTGCTCCGCGATCACCTCGGCCAGATGCGCCGCCTTGCCGCGGTCGACCACGAACAGCGTGGTCACGGGCAGGAACAGGGCCAGCCGCAGACAGGCCAGCGCGTACCGGTCCACGTCGGCGCCCCGGCGGTCCGGCGGCGCGAAGAAGCCCGGGTGGGCGACGACCTGGCGGCCGTTCTCCCCGGCCGGGGCCGCGGCCTCGAAGTCGAGGAGGAAGACCGTCTCCTCGTCCGGCGCGACCATGATGTTGAAGACGTGCAGGTCGTTGAAGACGATGCCGCGCGCGTGCACCGCCGCCACGGCCTCCTCCACCCTGCGGTGGACGCGCAGCGCCCACGCGGTGTAGGAGGCGACGGCCTCGGGGTCGGGGTCCTGGGCGAGCAGCGGATGCCGCTCGGCGAAGAAGGAGTTGAGCGGACGGCCCTCCAGTAAGTCCATCACCAGGAAGCGGTGCCCGCCGAGCTCGAACCAGTCGCGCACCTCCGGGACCACGCCCGTGCCCGCCACCTGCTCCAGCGCCCGCTTCTCCCGCTCCAGCCGGGCGATCGCGTCGGCGCCGTCCGAGGCGAGGCCCGCGTGCGGCCTGCCCTCCTTGAGGACGACCTTGCGCCCGTCACGGGTGTCGGTGCCGGCGTAGACACCGCCGCCGTTGGAGAAGTGCAGCGCCTTCTCGATGCGGTAGGGCAGCTCGCCGGTCGTCGTGGTGTTCCGCGCGTCGAGGTGCGGCTGGAGGAACGGCGGCAGCGTCACCCACCCGGGCACCTGGAAGGACGGCGACCGCCGGTCCGGCACCAGCCGCTCCTCGCCGTCGCGCACCGCCGGCACCAGCGAGCCCCGCTCGTCCACGACGAAGGAGCGCGCGAAGGCGCCGTACCGGACGTACAGCGGGCCTTCGCCCCAGCGCAGGTCGGTGAGGATGTACGGCCCCTCGAAACCCTCCAGCAGCGCGCCCAGCTCGCGCAGCACCTGGTGCAGCTGCTCCTCGTCGGCCGGGTAGACGGTGACGAACTTGCCGCTGCCGTCGCGGGGCGCGTACTTGGTGTTGCGCAGGTGCAGCAGGTGCGGTCCCGGCACGAACTTGAAGGGGACCCGGCGCTCGACGCAGTAGTCCCACACGATCCGGGCGACCTCCTCCGCGTCCGCCCGGGTCGCCGAGGCGTGGATCTTCCAGCCCTGCGCCGGGCCCTGGAGCGGCCCGCCGTCCGGGCCGAGCGGCGTCATCGTCAGCCAGTCGCCGATCCGTGCCGCCTCCCAGCCCTCGGGCACCGGCCGGCGGGCCGTCTCGTAGAGGTGCGGGGCTGTCCCCTGCCCGCTTCCCGCGAGCCGGTCCGGCGTCTCGTAGAAATGCCGGTCGGCGAGCGCGTACACCTCGTACCGCTTGTCCATGCGTCCCCCTCCTGACGGGCACCGAGCCTTCCAGCCACGCGGAGGGCCCGGACAGTCACGCCTGTCACGAGGTCACCGTGCGGAACGCATGCGTCAAGACATGTTCGGTTCCTTTCGAGCGTCCGCGTCCGCGCGCCTCCACGGAACGCTCACAGGGGCTGCGCAGGTGTCTCATAAGCGCTGTAATGGCCAACGTGGTCAGACAGGGCGCCCAAGAACCCCAACCCCAGGAACCCCAAGAACCCGGAACGCGGACGCTGCGTGCCGAAGGTGCCCTCAAAGCGATCGCGATCGACCAGGAGTCGCCCGAACGGGTGCGCCGCGTCCTCGAACAGGCGCTCGTCTTCGCCGGTGCCGCGTTCATCGCCGTGTACGTGCCCGGTCAGGACGGCGAACTGCTCTGCCTCGTGGAGTCGGCCGGGGTGCCCAGGACGCTGTACGGACTGCGCGACAGCTACCCCCGCGCCGGGCGGTCCCCCGTCGCCGAGGCCCACCGCGCCGGACAACCCGTCTCGATGAGCCCCGCCGAACTCGCCGAGCACGCGCAGGCACGGCGCGTGCCGTCCCGGGACTTCCACCTGGTCGCCCTGCCCGTGCACGGCGACGGCGGTGGCTCCCTGCTCGCCGTGAGCGAGCGCCCCGCCGGGTTCGACACCGACGACCGCAAGTGCCTGGAACTCATCTCCGAGGCGGTCGCCTTCACCGCCCCGGTCGCGCCAGCCGAGGGCGGTGAACTGCCGCAGGGCGCCTTCAGTCTCGCCATGGACACCGGCCGCGTCCGGGCCGGCGACGACCTGCTGGACCTGTTCGGCCTGGACCCCGTCGCATTCGACGGCCGGGTCGAGACGCTGCTCGGCCTGACCGTGCCCGAGGACCTGCCCTCGCTGATGTCCGTGGTGGAGGCCGGCCACATGTCGATCGGCGACCGGGAGCTGGAGTTCCGGGTGCTTCAGCCGGCCGGGCCGCCGAAGTGGCTCCGGCTGCGCGGGCGCCTCGTGCCCGGCGGCGAGGGCCACCCGGCACGGCTCGTGGGTACCGTCGCCGACGCCTCCACCCTGCGCTCCGACGTCACCGACGTGGCCCGCGTCCAGCGCCTGGCCGCCGCGCTGGCCACCGCCCTCACCGTCCGCGACGTGGGCAAGGCCGTGGTCGCAGCCCTGCGCCGGCCGCTGCGGGCCGACCGGATCGCACTCGCCGAGCTGGAGAGCGACCGGCTTGTCGTCACCGTCCTCGACCCGCCCGAACCCGAGGCCTGGCCCGAGCTGTGGCGGTCGGAATGGCGCGGCGAGTGGCCCGACGCGCCCGTCCGCGCCATGCCCACTCTCGCCGCCGCGCTCCGCGAGGGCCGCGCCCGGATCTGGCCCGCCGGCAGCCCTCTGGAACCCACCCTGGCCGAGGTCGGCCCCGGCGGTCTGGCCGTCCTGCCGCTGCCCGCCGGGAACCGCATGGCGGGGGCCTGCCTGATCGGCTGGGACGCCCCGCACGACTTCGGCTCCGACGAACGCGCCCTGCTCACCGCCAGCGCCGGCCTGGCCGGACAGGCGCTCGTCCGGGCGCGGGCCTTCGACGCCGAACACGAACTCGTCGGCATGCTCCAGCGCCAGCTGCTGCCGCGCCGCCTGCCCCGGCTGCCGGGCGCGGTGGCCGTCGCCCGCTACCTGCCCAGCACGGCAGGACTGGAGCTCGGCGGCGACTGGTACGACGTCATCCCGCTGCCCGACAACCACGTCGCCCTCGTCATCGGCGATGTCCAGGGGCACAGCGCCGGGGCCGCCACCCTCATGGGCCAGATGCGCACCGCCCTGCGCGCCTACGCCGTCGAGGGCCACCCGCCGGACGTGGTGGTGGCGCACGCCAACCGGCTCCTGATGGACATGGAGAGCGATCTCTTCGCCACCTGCTGCTACGTCGACGTCGACCTGGAGGAGGGCGCCGCCTGGTACGTGCGCGCCGGGCATCTCCCGCCCGTGCTGCGGCACCCGGACGGCCGGACCGAGATCGCGGAGGCCGAGGGCGGACCACCCCTCGGGGTGATCACGCAGGCCGAGTTCCCCATGAGCCCGCTCAGGCTGCCGCCCGGCACCGTGATCGCCCTGGCCACGGACGGGCTCGTCGAGACGCCCGACGCCGACATCGACGAGGGCATGGGCCGGCTCGCCGAGCGGCTGGCCGGTGCCGCCCCCGCCGACCTGGGGCTCGTCGCCGACGCCCTCCTCGGTGACGCCCGCCGCAGCGACGACGTCGCCCTGCTCCTCCTGCGCTACGACGGGATGGACCTGCGCCCGCTGCGGGAGAGCTGGACGGTGTGGCGCGTGCCGCAGGCGGTCGGGCACGCCCGCCGCTTCGCCCGGCGCACCCTGCGCTCCTGGGGCGTCACCGTCGACTACGACGCCGCGCTGCTCGTCGTCTCCGAACTCGTCACCAACGCCCTCGTCCACACCGACGGCAAGGTCCGCATGGACCTCACCCTCATCAACAACCGCCTGCGGGTCGCCGTCGCCGACGCCTCACCGCGCTCCCCGGTCCGGCCCACCAGCATCGGCTGGGAGGCCACGGGCGGCCGCGGCATCCTCCTGGTCGAGGCCCTCTCGGCGACCTGGGGCACGCTGCCGGTCAGCGGAGGCAAGCAGGTGTGGGCGGAGCTGACGCTGGGCCGCTGAGCGGCGCGGCCGCTCCGAACCGGCCGGTCCGGACCGGCTGCTCCGGACCGGCTGCTCCGGACCGGCTCCTCAGGACCGGCCGAGGCCGGCCGCACCTGGTGATCCCGCGGGGCAACCGGGTACCCGTCGGCTCGCAAGACGGAGAAACCCCGCGAGCCGAAGGAAGAGGAACATCATGGCTCAGCATGTCCGCGACATCATGACCGGCGACCCGGTCACCGTCGGGCCGCAGACCTCCGTCGCCGAGGTGGCGCGCATCATGCGCGACGAGGACCTCGGAGCCGTCCTGGTGACGGACGGCGACGAGCTGCGCGGCCTGGTCACCGACCGTGACCTCGTGGTCCGGTCGATCAGCCGAGGCGGTGACCCGGAGCAGACCACCGTGTCCGGCGCATGCAGCGACGAGCTGGTCACCGTCGGCCCCGACGAGAATCTGGGGCACGCGGTGGAGCTGATGCGCGAGCACTCCGTGCGCCGCATCCCGGTCGTCGACCACGGGCACCCCGTGGGCATCGTCTCCCTCGGCGACATGGCCATGGAGCGTGACCCGGAGTCGGCGCTCGGTGACATCAGCGCCGCGCGCCCCAACGCCTGACCACGCCGGCCGGCCCCGCGGTCCCGCGCACCCACCCGTGCGCGGGACCGCCGTACGTCGGGCAACGGCCACCCGGCGAGAAGGAGTTCGGCGTCGCGTCACGGGCGTCCCGGCCCGGGTTTGTTCGGTTTCTCCCTGGGGACTCGAACAAGAGCGGATGCAGAAGGAAGATGATGAGTCGTGACGTCCATGGACACACCCGAGAAGCCCGCCGTCCGCCGGCCCGAGACCGGCTGGTCGAAGGCGCGCCGTCTGCGCGGCAAGGCCGCGCCGCGCACCTGCCTGCCCGCCGTCGAGGACCGGGCCGCACCCGGAGCCGTGCGGTCCGGGGCGGAGGGGAACATCGTCAGGGGCGAGGACTGACCGCTCCCCGGCAGGCCGACGGGTGACGAGCGGAGCAACTCCGCGTATCAACAACTAAAAGAAGTGATGCTCACATCCGCCGGATCGCGACTATGGTGAACCGAATGAAGGCTCTCGTGCTGTCCGGCGGCGCAGGAACACGGCTGAGGCCGATCACACACACGTCGGCCAAGCAATTGGTGCCCGTGGCCAACAAGGCCGTGCTGTTCTACGGGTTGGAGTCGATCGCCGACGCCGGCATCACCGACGTCGGCATGATCGTCGGAGACACGGCCGCGGAGATCGAGGAAGCGGTGGGTGACGGGTCGAAGTTCGGCCTCGAGGTCACCTACATTCCCCAGGAACGGCCCCTCGGGCTGGCCCACGCGGTGCTGATCGCCCGGGACTTCCTCGGCGACGACGACTTCGTGATGTACCTCGGCGACAACTTCATCGTCGGCGGCATCACCGGCCTCGTCGAGGAGTTCCGCACCCACCGGCCCGACGCCCAGATCCTGCTCACGCGCGTGGCCGACCCGCGCGCCTTCGGTGTCGCCGAACTCGACCCGTCCGGCCAGGTGATCGGCCTGGAGGAGAAGCCCGACCAGCCCAAGAGCGACCTCGCGCTGGTCGGCGTCTACATGTTCACGCCGCTGATCCACGAGGCGGTCCGCTCCATCGAGCCCTCCTGGCGGGGCGAACTGGAGATCACCCACGCCCTCCAGCGCCTGATCGACTCCCGCGCCGACGTGCGCTCCACGGTCGTCAAGGGCTACTGGAAGGACACCGGCAACGTCGGCGACATGCTCGAGGTGAACCGCACGGTCCTCGAAGGCATGGAGCGCCGCATCGACGGCGAGGTGGACGACGCCTCCGAGACCATCGGGCGGGTGGTCGTGGAGGAGGGCGCGCGGATCGTCAACTCTCGTATCGTCGGCCCCGCCGTCATCGGCTCGGGAACCCTCGTCAGCAACTCCTACGTCGGTCCCTTCACCTCCATCGCGGAGAACTGCCGGATCACCGACAGCGAAGTCGAGTTCTCCATCGTGCTGCGGGACTCCTCGATCCGGGGTGTCGGCCGGATCGAGTCCTCGCTGATCGGCAGGCATGTCGAGGTGACCCCGGCCCCCAGCGTCCCCAGCGCCCACCGCCTCGTCCTCGGAGACCACAGCAAGGTGCAGATCACTTCATGAACCTCCTCGTCACCGGCGCCGCCGGGTTCATCGGTTCCCGCTACGTGCGCGCACTGCTCGCCTCGGACGCCCCCGACGCGCCGCGCATCACCGTGCTGGACAAGCTCACCTACGCCGGCACCCTCGACAACCTCGAACTGACCCACCCCCGGCTGGAGTTCGTCCAGGGCGACATCTGCGACGCCGAACTGGTGGACAAGCTCATGGCCGGCGCGGACCAGGTCGTGCACTTCGCCGCCGAATCCCACGTGGACCGCTCGATCACCGGCGCCGCCGACTTCGTCCGCACCAACGTCCTCGGTACCCAGACCCTGCTGGACGCCGCCCTGCGCTACGACGTGGGCCCCTTCGTGCACGTCTCCACCGACGAGGTCTACGGCTCCATCGAGTCCGGCTCGTGGCCGGAGGACCACCCGCTGCAGCCGAACTCCCCGTACTCGGCCTCCAAGGCCTCCTCCGACCTGCTCGCCCTGGCCTACCACCGCACCCACGGCCTGGACGTGCGCGTCACCCGGTGCTCCAACAACTACGGCCCGCACCAGTTCCCCGAGAAGGTCATCCCGCTGTTCGTCACCAACCTCCTCGACGGCCACAAGGTGCCGCTGTACGGCGAGGGCCGCAACGTCCGCGACTGGCTGCACGTCGACGACCACTGCCAGGGCGTCGACCTCGCCCGCGCCCAGGGCCGGCCCGGCGAGGTCTACAACATCGGCGGCGGCACCGAGCTCACCAACAAGGAACTCACCGGCCTGCTCCTTCAGGCCTGCGGCGCGGACTGGGACCGGGTGGAGTACGTCGAGGACCGCAAGGGCCACGACCTGCGCTACTGCGTCGACTGGTCCAAGGCCCGCGACCAGCTCGGCTACCGTCCCCGCCACGACTTCACCACCGGCCTCGCCGAGACCGTCGCCTGGTACCGCGACAACCGGGCCTGGTGGGAGCCGCTGAAGCGGCGCGTCGCCCAGGAGCGGGCATGAAGTGGCTGATCACCGGGGCTCGCGGGATGCTCGGCCGTGACGTCGTCGAGGAACTCATCCGGCGCGGCGAGACCGTCGTGGGCCTCGACCGCGCCGCCCTGGACATCACGAGCCCCGAGGCCGCCGGCACGGCCGTCCGGGAGCACGCCCCCGACCTCGTCGTGAACTGTGCCGCGTACACGGCTGTGGACGACGCCGAGACCGACGAGGCCCGCGCCCTGGAGATCAACGGCGAGGGACCGCGCCTGCTGGCCCGGGCGTGCGCCGCACACGGCGCCCGCCTGATCCACGTCTCCACGGACTACGTCTTCTCCGGCGAGGCCCGCACCGCTCCCTACCCGGAGGACCACCCGACCGGCCCGCGCACGGCCTACGGCCGCACCAAGCTGGCCGGGGAGCGGGCCGTGCTGGAGGAACTGCCCGGCGCGAGCGCGATCGTGCGCACGGCTTGGCTCTACGGGGTCCACGGCGCCAACTTCGTGCGGACCATGATCGGTGTCGAAGCCCGCCGCGACACCCTCGACGTCGTCGACGACCAGCGCGGGCAGCCCACCTGGAGCGCGGACGTCGCCGGGCGGATCGCCGACCTCGGGCCCCGGCTCGGCCCCGACGCACACGGCGTCTTCCACGCCACGAACTCCGGCGAGGCCAGCTGGTACGAGCTGGCCCGCGAGGTGTTCTCCCTCATCGGCGCCGACCCGGACCGGGTCCGCCCCACCAGCAGCGCGGCCTTCCCCCGGCCCGCGCCCCGCCCGGCGTACAGCGCACTCGGTCACGACAGGTGGCGGGAGCTCGGCCTGGAGCCGATGCGGGCATGGAAGCCTGCCCTGCGCGAAGCACTCCCCCTTCTTTGCAAGGAGATGTCCCAGTGAAATGGCGTAGTTCCTGCGGATACCCACGTGTGTGACTTGTTGTTTCTGTTCGCGGGTGCCCTGCCGCCTACTCACTTGGGCGCGTGAGGCCTTCCCGCCCGCCCGGCGCCGATCCCTTGCAGCCCGCCGGCAGTAAGTCGCTCCACCGTCCAGTGCCCGACCGGTAGTCCCGTGAAAGGAAACGTCCCCGCGATGTCGATCAGAGCAATGGTGAAGTCTGCATTGGGTGAGAAGAACCTGCGGGTTCTGCGCCGGCTGAAGAAGCGCCTCTCCACCAAGCGGGCCGAACCGGCCAAGCCGACCGGACCCCAAGCGATCTCCGGCGATCTCAACAAACTGGCCGTGTATTTCAAGACGGACAAGTGGGGAACGCACCGTTATACCCAGCACTACCAGCGCCATCTCCAGCACCTGAAGAACGAATCGTTCAACCTGCTGGAAATCGGGATCGGCGGTTACAGCCGGGCCGGCCAGGGCGGGGCATCGCTGCGCATGTGGAAGCACTTCTTCCCGAAAGCGCAGATCTTCGGAATGGATATCCACGACAAGTCATTTGTCGATGAGGACCGCATCACGACGTTCATCGGTGACCAGTCCGACCCCGCGTCCCTGAACGCTGTCGCCGACAAGATCGGTGAACTCGACGTCATCATCGACGACGGCAGTCACCGTAGCCCGCACGTGATCACGACCTTCGAGACGCTCTTCCCCCGGCTCAAGGACGGTGGCATCTACGTCGTCGAGGACACGCAGTCGTCGTACTGGCCCGAATGGATGGGCAGTGAGGATCTGGACGCCCCGAACACCAGCATGGCCATGCTGAAGCGGTTGGCGGACGGGCTGAATTATGAGGAATTCGTGGACGAGAGCTATCAGCCGACCTACACGGACCTCAACGTCGTCGGCGTGCACTTCTACCACAACCTGGTGATCATCGAAAAGGGCAGGAACGCCGAAGGCACCAACAAGCGGAGCGCGCTGAAGCAGCGCTACGCCAAGTCCTGATCCCGGTGAGTGGGAACAACACCCTCCCGCCGGGTCTGCATCGCCGGCTGTCCGGCGACATCCCCCAGGGCGAGGTCGGACCGACAGCGTCACTCCGGCCGGTAGCGGGCAGGACCCGGCAACTGCCGGGCCCTGCCCGCTCGGGCTTGGCCGATCGGTGCGGTGTCCAGAACGCACCGGGGTGCATGATCAGGCGGTCTCTGGTGCGGCGTCAGCCGCTGAACCGCTCACGCAACCGCCTGTAGTGGTCGGAGCAGGCCGCGTACGTGGGCAGCAGCCCCGCCTGCTCGGCCTCGGCCAGTGACGGTGCCTCGGCGTCCCTCGGCGAGAGGACGGCAGGGATGTCATCGGGCCAGGCGATGCCCAGCTCCGGGTCCAGTGGATTCACCCCGTGCTCGCGCTCCGGCGCGTAACCCGTCGAGCACAGGTAGACGACGGTGGCATCGTCGGTGAGCGCCATGAACGCGTGCCCGAGCCCTTCCGCGAGGAACACGGCGTGCCGGGTGTCGCTGTCGAGCCGCACTGCCTCCCAGCGGCCGAAGGCCGGGGAACCGACGCGGATGTCGATCACCACGTCCAGGACGGCACCGCGCACACACGTGACGTACTTGGCCTGTCCGGGCGGCACATCGGCGAAGTGCACACCCCGCAGCACGCCCCGGCGGGAGACCGAGCAGTTGGCCTGGGCCAGGGACAGGTCGTGGCCCGTCGCCTCGCGGAACTCCTCGCCCCGGTACCACTCGTGGAAGCTGCCCCGCTCGTCCGGGAAGACCTTGGGTTCCAGAACCCAGGCGCCCTCTATCCCCAGTGGTCGCATGCTGTCACTGCCCTCCGGTACTGATACGGGAAACCACCTTCCGGCGCGCGGCCCCGAGCACCCTCCGCGCACGTCGCGCCAGACGCAGCGCGGTGCCTGGCCCGGGTACCGGTGCCACGAGCACACTCCCGTCCCCGGCGCGCAGGGCGAACGGCAGTCCGGTGAAGCGGGCCCCGGCGGCCCCCGGGGTGAGGCACAGGGCCACCCGCCAGATACCGCCCGTCAGGCCCTCGGCGGGCAGCGCCGCCTCCAACACCGCGCTCGCCCCTGCCGCCCCCGGGGAGAGCGTGCCGGGCGTCTCGAGGGTCCGGCTGGCGGAGACGAACCTCAGCCGCACCTCGGTGTCGCCCGGGACGTGCAGCGGAAGCCGCACCCGGAACAGGCCCTCGGAGACCGTGACGTCCGCCTGCCGCACCCGGCCGAGTCCGAGCCGCTTGCCGCGCGTGCCCAGTTCCAGGGAGAGGTTGCCGTGCGGCTCCGTCCAGTACGGCAGGACCGCGCGCTCGCCGACGACACCCGCCTCCGGGGCGGGCCGGTTCCCCCGCGGGGCGGGGCCCAGGCGGCACTCCTTGGTCCAGCCGCCCAGCTTGACCCGGACGACCGCGTCCCAGGCGCCGTCGCGCGGCAGGTCGGACGGATCGACGGTGGCGGTCGCCCGCAGCACCAGCCGGGCCTCCTCGCCGTCCCCGACGGGCACGGACTCGCGCGTGAACCGGACCGGCTGGAAGTACTGCGCGGCGCTGGAGCGCTCCCGCAGCAGCAGATCCGCCGTGGCCTGCCCGAAGCGGGCGGCGGTCTCCGAGGCCACCCACCGCACGGCCTCCGTCACGTCCTTCGGCGTGTCGGTCAGCGGCGCCGCCTCGGCGCCGGCTGGAAGCGGCATCGGCTCCCCGGCGGACAGGTACTCGGCCGTGAAACCGATGGCGAGGGAGCCGTCCCGCCACTTGATGTCCCCGGGAGCCGCCTTGGGGGCGACACCGGACTCCCACTCGGCGAAGGCCACCACGTCGTCGTACCGGTCGGCCGCCGTCAGCGCGGCGACGACCTGCTGCGCCGGTTGCAGACCGGCCGCCACACCGGGCCCGAACCGCTCGACGACGATCTCGTGGATCTCCGCGAACAGCTCCCTGCGGTAGTCGTCCGGAAGGTTCAGTAAACGCCGGGCCCGCAGCCGCTCGACCATCTCCACGCGCAGCCAGCGCCGGAAGAGCTTGTCGCGCACCGGGCCGGGCTCGGTGTACCGCTCGACGACGTCGAGGGCCTCGCGGAGGTTCTTGAAGTAGCCGACGGGATCGAAGCGTTCGAAACCGGCGTTGGAGCCGTCGTCGCGCCGGAGGTGGTAGTAACAGACGTAGTCGCTGAGCACGGAGACGTTCTCCGCGCGCAGATACGCCTCGGCGATGAAGACGTGGTCCTCCAGGCGCCGCCTGCCCTCGGGGAAGCGCAGTCCGATGCGGTCCAGGAACGCGCGGCGGACCATCTTGTGCGGGGTGAGGCTGTCGATGAGCGGTGCGCTGTCGACCGTGGCGCGCGGATGGTTGCGGCGGAACAGCTCCACCGGCACCCCGCGGCCCTTGCCGGCCATCTTGCCCACGACGACGTCGGCGCCGTTGGCCACGCCGTAGTCGTACATCCGCTCCAGGGCCTCGTCGCCCAGGTAGTCGTCGTTGTCGACGAACATCACGAACTCGCCGCGGGAGGCCTCGATGCCGACGTTGCGGGGCTTGCCCGACCAGCCGGAGTTCTCCTGGTGGATGACCTTCATCCGGGGGTCCTCGGCGGCGAGCCGGTCGAGCCGGGCCGGGGTCTGGTCGGTCGAGCCGTCGTCGACGAAGATCACCTCGTACTCGTCGTGAGGCAGCGACTGCCGCTGCAGCGAGGAGATGCAGTCCTCGATGTAGGTCCCCGGGTTGTACACGGGGACGATGACGCTGACCTTGACCGGCATCGGGTTTCCGGGCCCCTTCGGGTCGCTTGCCGTAGACGTCCTGTTGTACTGCGTGTTGCCCGATGCTAACCCGGTCGGGTGGACGGTCTCGCGTCCGGACCCGCCGCCGAGACCGTGCCGTGATCATCTCGGCGGAGGGCCAACTGGGCTGTGTCGTCGGTCTGTTCGGGGTCAGGGGCGCGCCTCAGCCGGCGATGTCCACGCCGTAGCTCCGGGCGAGGGCGTCGAGGCCCTGGTCATACCCCTGCCCCACGGTGCGCAGGCGCCACAGCGAGCCGCGGCGGTAGAGCTCGGCCAGGAGCAGCGTGCGTTCGGTGGTCGCCGCGTCCAGAGTGGCCTGGACCAGGGGCGCGGCGCTGGTGCCCGGGCCTGAGCTGATGTGGATCGCGCCGACGTCGCCGAAGGTGGGCGTGCCGTCGATGGCGGCGGCGATCACCACCTTGCGGGCCGAGGGCGGCAGCGAGGAGAGGCCGACGCTGATCGTCTGCTCGGTCGGCCCGTCGCTGTGCAGCCGCACCGTCCCGCCCGGGTCCTCCGGTGCACCGTAGAAGACGAAGTCCTCGTCGAAGAGGACCTGTTCCTCCTCGTCGATGACGAAGGCGACCACGTCGATCTCACACGACGTCTGCTGGCCCCAGGACGCGGTGACGGTCCAGGGAACCGCCGCGTCCGGTCCGCCGGGCTGTGGCAGGTCCACGACGCCGCCGCGCGGGAGGACGCACGGGGCCGCGGGCCCGCGGCCCTGCCGGGGGAGCGGGACGATGACCGGGGCGTCCAGCCATGCGGCGTCGTGCGTGGGGAACGCGAGGGCGGTGATCCGCTTCATCCGGCGGTCCCGTTCGCCGCCGTCCAGCAGCACGACGTCGGTGACGCTCGCGGAGAGGTTGATCGCCGCCGCCCCGCCAAGCTCGACGATCCTGCTCCGGGCTGCCACGGCGCCGGGGTGAGTGCCGCCGAGCACCAGGACCCGCCGACCGGAGAGGAGGCGCTCCGGGGCTGGGCCGGCCGGGTGCGTCGGCGTGGACGTCGTCGCGGGTTCCGCCGGTCCGGGGAGGGCGGGGCGGGCGGACTCCTGGACCGGCACGGCGGTGTGAGTGGAGGCCAGGACCGGGGCGAAAGTCGCGGCGGGGGCCGCGGGTGAGGGGATCGTGGCTTCCGCGGGCCGCTCCCGCTCATGGGGTGTCCCCGGCCGTACATCCTCCAACAGCCGTACGAACACGGCCTCGTCGAGCACGAGCACCCCCTCCGCCAGGGCGCGCCGTGCCTTGGCGGATCCGGACGAGGCGTCGTTGGTGACCAGTGCGCTGGTGTGCCGGCTGACGGACGCCATGACCTTCAGCCCGGCCTCGATCGCCTGCCGCTCCAGCTCCGCGCGCGGCGTCCGCGTCTCACCGGTGATCGCGATCTTCATACCCTGGATCAACGGTCCGCCCTGCTCCGGCCGCCCCGGATTGCGGTACGCGCACGGAGCTTTGGGCGCCCGGGGCGCGAACCGGGGGTCCTGGCGCGGCGGGCAGGACACCAAGGGCAGCGGCAGTTCGAGACGAGCCGCCTCCCGCAGCGACGCGCGCAGCACACCCGCCAGCACCCGGGTGTCGTCGAGCGCGTCGTGGGCCCTGACCTGGGGGACGCTGTAATGGGCGGCGAGCGTGCCCAGCCTGAGGTCGTCGGTCGGCGGATCCACCCGCCGGTTCAGCGCGAGGGTGCACAGGCGCCGCGCCACCGGGAGCGGGGCACCGGCGCGGGCGAACTCGTGGGCGAGGAAGTCGTAGTCGAACTGGGCGTTGTGCGCGACCAGCACCCGGTCCCGCAGCATCGCCTCGATCCGCGGCGCGACCTGTTCGAAGGCCGGCGCGCCCCGCAGCTTCTCGGCCGTCAGCCCGTGGACGTGCACCGGCCCGGGATCGCAGCCGGGGTCGAGGAGCGTCGAGAACTCGCCGGTCTGCTCGCCGTCCGGGCCCAGCGTCACCACGGCCACGGACAGCACCCGGTCGCGACGGGCCACCAGCCCCGATGTCTCGACGTCGACCACCGCCCAGTCGTACGCGTAGTCACGCAGGCCGGACGGATCGAGGGCGGAGGAGAGGAGAGACATGGGGGAAGGATGGAGGGATCTTCACCGACGCTTCAACCTGAATGCCGGTTCATCCCCATAAGTGGATATTGCGATGACACCCTCTAGGGTGATGCCGTGCGCTTGCTCCTCATGTCCGACACCCATCTGCCCAAGCGGGCCAGGGAACTGCCCGCCCTCCTGCTGGCCGAACTCCCGCACGCCGACGTCGTGTTCCATGCCGGGGACTGGGTCGACACGGCCACCCTCGATCTGCTGGAGGCCCGAAGCCGCAGGCTCGTCGCCGTGTACGGCAACAACGACGGACCTGACCTGCGCGCCCGGCTGCCGGAGGTGGCGTACACGGAACTGGGCGGGCTGCGCTTCGGTGTGATCCACGAGACGGGCCCGAAGCAGGGCCGGGAGACGCGCTGCGCCGCCCGGTTCCCCGATCTCGACGTGCTGGTCTTCGGGCACAGCCACATCCCCTGGGACACCACGGCCCCCACCGGCCTGCGCCTGCTCAACCCGGGCTCCCCTACGGACCGCCGTCGTCAGCCCCATTGCACCTACATGACCGCCACCGTCGCTGATGGCCGCCTCACCGACGTGGCACTGCACCGGCTGCCGCCCCGCACGAGCTGAGGCGAGCCGGCCGCACGTCGGCGACCGCCCTCGGAGTGACCGTGCCGTGGTCGGCGCAGGGGCCGGGACGAGGGCGCGCGGCCCTGACTCACCGGGGGCGCGGCGGGTGCACCGCTCCCTCCGTGGCGGTGAGCGGCGCACCGGTGCCGCCCCACCGCAGCGCCACGATCTCGGCGGCGACCGAAACGGCCACCTCCTCGGGCGTACGGGCCCCGAGGTCGAGGCCGACCGGGGACCGCAGCCGGGACAGCTCGTGCTCGGTGAGCCCGGCCTCGGCCAGCCGATCGGCCCGGTCGGCGTGGGTGCGGCGACTGCCCATCGCCCCGATGTAGGCGGCCGGCCTGCGCAGTGCCTCCGTCAGCAGGGGTACGTCGAACTTGGGGTCGTGCGTGAGCACGCAGATGACCGTGTGCTCGTCGGTGCCGGTGTCGCGCAGATAGCGGTGCGGCCACTCCACGACCACCTCGACGCCCTCGGGGAAGCGCCGGGGCGTGGCGAAGACCGGGCGGGCGTCGCAGACGGTGACCCGGTAGCCGAGGAAGTCCCCGATGCGGGCCACGGCCGCCGCGTAGTCGATGGCGCCGAAGACCAGCATCCGCGGCGGCGGTGCGAAGGACTGCAGGAACACGGCGACGGCGTCCTCGCGGCGCTGTCCCCCGGGCCCGTAGTGCCGCAGGACGGTCGCGCCGCGGGCGAGCTCACCGCGGGCGTCGGCGGTCACGGCGGCGTCCAGACCGCCCGCGCCCAGCGTGCCCGAGACCCGGTCCGGCCAGACGGCGAGCGTCGCACCGCGCCGGGCCGGACCGTCGGCCACCGTGGCCACGGTCACCGGCTCGCCCGCCGTGACGGAGTCCGCGACCGCGCCGAAGGCGGGATCCCGCTCGGGCGTGACGGGACGCACCAGGAGCGTGAGCTCTCCGCCGCAGGTCAGGCCGACCGAGAAGGCGTCCTCGTCGCTGTAGCCGAAGGTCTGGAGCCGGGCCTCGCCACTCGCCACGACCTCCTGCGCCAGCTCGAACACCGCGCCCTCGACACAGCCGCCGGACACACTGCCCACGACCTCCCCGTCAGGGCCCACCGCCATCGCCGCGCCCGGGCCGCGGGGCGCGCTGCGGCTGACCTCGACCACCGTGGCCAGGCCGAACGGGAGCCCGGCCGCGTACCAGCCACCGAGCACCGGGAGAACGTCCCGCACGAGCCGCTCCTCTCCTCCGCACACCCCGCCGGGTACCCAGGCAGCGGTCATTCCGTTGTGGCCCTGCGGACCGGTCTGCTGTCCGCTGCACGGGACAGCGAGGCACCGAGCCGCCACCAGAAGGACCCGAACCCGTTCCTCGCGACGGCCGGCACCCTCGGCGCCCTCCTGCCGGCCTTCATCCGGCTCGCGGCCGTAACGGAGACGACGCGGAGCCGGGGCGGCCTCTGCGTCCTCGAAGGCACCGTGCCGACGGCCCGGGTGCACGCCCTCGGGCAGCGGCTGCCGGGGCTCACCCGGGGCGAGGGCGAGCTGGAGAGCGGGTTCGCTCACTATGCGCCAGTCGCGCACGGCGCGGTTCCCGAGCGTCCGCGCACCGACCACAACCCGCTGAACAGGAAGGAGTACTTGTTGAAGGTGACACGAAGGATGGGCGGTTGACGGGTGTCCGCTGGCCGAGAGGGAACTTACTCCAGAGTCAGGGGTGTTGACGGTGTCCTGATATCGCCGGACTGTAGTGGACATGCCGACTATCCGAGCGCGTCTCCTGGTCGTTCTGACTGTCCTCTTCGGCTCCGTGTCGGTGGCGGGCGTCCCGCCCGCCACCGCCGCGCCCCCTCCGGGCTCCCTGTGGTTCGACGACCCGACCGTCATCGTGCAGGGCGGCCGCTTCACCGACGCCCACGGGCGCGAGATCGTGCTGCGCGGCTACAACGTCTCTGGCGAGACCAAGCTCGCGGAGAACAAGGGCCTGCCCTTCGCCTCGGTCGCCGACGCCCGCAAGTCGGCGACCGCGCTGCGCGCCCTCGGCGGCGGCAACACCGTCCGCTTCCTGCTCTCCTGGGCGTACGCCGAGCCCGAGCGCGGCAAGACGGACACGGCCTACCTGTCCGCCGCCACCGAGCAGATGAAGGCGTTCCTCGACGCCGGCATCCGCGTCTATCCCGACTTCCACCAGGACCTCTACTCCCGGTACCTGTTCGACGCCGACAGCTGGTACACCGGCGACGGCGCCCCCAAGTGGGCGGTGGACGCCGGGAACTACCCCGACGAGTCCTGCGGCATCTGCCTCTTCTGGGGGCAGAACATCACCCAGAACGAGGCCGTGAAGCGCGCCACGTACGACTTCTGGCACAACGCGCACGGCGTGCAGGACGCCTTCCTCGCCACCGCCGAGAAGACCATGACGTACGTCCGGCAGCACCTGAGCGCCGACCAGTTCAAGGGCATCGCCGGCTTCGACCCCTACAACGAGCCGCACGCGGGCGTGTACGACTCCGGGCAGACCAGCCGCGCCTGGGAGAAGGACGTGCTGTGGCCGTTCTACGAGAAGTTCCGGGCCCGCATGGACACGGCCGGCTGGCGCGACAAGCCCGCCTTCGTGGAACCGAACCTGTTCTGGAACGCCAACCTCGACTTCCAGAAGCAGGAGGGCGGGCTGCTGGACGCCGGGAAACTCGGACCCCGCTACGTCTTCAACACCCACTTCTACGACCAGAAGGCCATCTCCGGCGTCTTCATGTGGGGCAAGGCGGCCGACGGCCAGTACGCGGGCGACTTCCGCACGGTCCGTGACCGCGCCGCCGCCGCGCAGACCGCCGCCGTCGTCAGCGAGTTCGGGCACCCGCTGGCGGGCCACGTCTCCGACAAGGCGCCGACCGTCCTCAAGGCGATGTACCAGGCCCTCGACTCCCGTCTGAAGGGCGCCGACTGGTGGTCCGACCCGGCGGCCTCGGGGCCGGTGCTCTCCGGCACGCAGTGGCAGTGGGACATCTACAACGGCCGTCACCGCGAGCTGATGAACGGCAACCCCGACAAGGTGCTCACCGACGGCGACGCCTGGAACGACGAGGACCTCTCCGCCGTACGCCTCGACGACTCGGGCAAGCCCGTGCTGCGCCAGGACGCCCGGCTCCTGGACCGCCTCTACCCGAGCGCCACGGCCGGCACGACCGTCGGCTTCACCTACGAGGACCGCTCCCGGGACGGCTCGACGACCCTGACCTGGAACCCCGTGCCCGGCTCGCTGCCGAACGTGCGGCAGCTGGTGGGGTCCGGGCAGTACGGGCTCCTGCTGTGGCGCTCGAACGGCGGCTCGGCGCCCACCGAGCTGCACCTGCCGGCGAGCTTCCCGGTCGCGTCCACCACGGTCGTCTCCGACCTGGGCACGGTCCACGCCCCGCCGGCGTACAGCTCGACGACCCCGGTCGGTGTGGCGCGGGAGCCCGGTGGCACGGGAAGCCGCCGCCTGCTGCTCACCGCGCCGGACTCGGGCGTCCTGCACTACGCGCTGGTGACCAACGGGGCGACTGCTCCCCCGGCGGACCTGCTCGCCGCGGCCCGAACCGAACTGGCTGCGTGGGCGACGAAGGAGGTCAACTAGCGGACGGGCTCGTCCAGTCGGCCGCGACTTGGCCGAGCCGGACGCGCTGCGGGTGGTCACCGACCGGTACGGACACGACCTTCTCGCCGGTGGCGAAGTCGATGGCCGTGACCTGGTCGGTGCCGCTCTCGGAGACGACGCAGGACTTGCCGTCACCGCTGACCGTGGCCCAGTAGGGCTTGGAGGCGGTGACGAGCGGGCCCTCCTTCAGGGTGGCGCGGTCGACCACGGTGGCGTAGTCGTCCATCGTGCCCGCGACGCACAGCTTGCTGCCGTCCGGGCTCATGGAGAGGCCGTGGTGGCGCGAGTCGTTGACGAACGTGGTGCGGTCGTCGCTGGTCGCCGGGTTCTTCGGCAGGGTCTTGGTGCGGGTGATCTTCTCGGTGGCGATGTCGTACTCGAAGAAGCCGTTGAAGAACGACACCTGGAAGTACAGCTTCGACTCGTCCGGCGAGAACACGGCGGGCCGGACCGCGTCCGAGTGGTCCTTCAGGCCGAGCGCGTCCAGGCGCGGGCGCATGTCGATGACCTTGACCCGCTGGTAGGTGGTCGCGTCCACGACGGTGATGCGCCGGTCGCCCTTCGTCCAGTCCAGCCACGGGGCGTCGGTCTGCGTGTTCACGTCGCCGATCGCCATGTTGTAGATGTACTTGCCGTCCTGGGTGAAGATGTTCTCGTGCGGCTTGTCGCCGGTGGCGAACCTGCCCAGCTCCTTGCCGGAGACGATGTCCAGGACGTGCACGGTGCTGGAGGTCGACGCCGACACAGCGACCCGCTTGCCGTCGGGGGAGACAGCCATGTGGTCGGAGCGGTAACCGGACACCGGGAAGCGCCAGTTGATCCGGCCGGAGGCGAGGTCGATGGAGACGACGTCGGCGAAGCTCGGCCGGGAGACGACCATCGACGTCCCGTCCGGTGTGGAGTACATGTCGTCGACGAACTGGTCGTGGCCCTCGCCGACGCTGTTGCGGATGGCCATGAAGTAGATCCACTTGATCGGATGGGCGTTGATCTCCGCCATCCGCTGGTCCTTGTCCGGGACGACGTTGATCCGGCCGATCTTCCCGAAGTCACCGGTCGATCTGATGACATCGGCGGTGCCGTCCCAGTTGTTGCCCACGAACAGCACCTCGCGCAGCGCGGCGGAGGGACTCGGGGCGGCCGTCGCCGCCGTCGCGGGGACGGCGGCGGTCAGGGCCAGGGCGGCGGTCAGGGAGCACAGGTGCCGTCGTCGGAAGACGGACATGGCTGATCCCTCCTCTGCGGTGGGGTGAGGAATCTGAATACACGTGCTTTCAGAGTGAACTTACTGCAAAGTAAGGAAGGGTGGTCTTCGGCACAAGACCGCGTACGACAAAATCGGTGCGCGAACGGGGATGAGTGTTCGGGCCGAGGAGGGGAGAGCCGGTGCCGGGCAGACTCAGGGCGCCGACCGGCCGTTACGGCGGCAAGACCGCCGAGGAGCGGCAGGCCGAGCGGCGCGGCCGGTTCCTCGACGCCGCGCTCCAGCTGTTCGGCGACACCCCCGGCTTCCGTGCCACCACGGTCGCGGCGCTCAGCGAGGCGGCCGGCCTGTCGACCCGTCAGTTCTACGAGGAGTTCCGCACCCTGGAGGACGCGCTCGCCGCGCTGCACCTCCAGGTCAACGACTGGGCGGAGGCGGCGGTGCTGGAGGCGGCCGCGGGCGCGGCCGGTCTGCCGCTCGTCGAGCGCGCCACGGCGATCTTCCGCGCCTACGCCGGGAACGTCGCCGCCGATCCGCGCCGGATCCGCATCACGTTCGTCGAGATCATCGGCGTCAGCCCGCGCCTGGAGGAGCAGCGGCTCGCCCGCCGCGCCGGCTGGGTCGACCTCATCTGCGCCGAGGCCGCCGCGGCCGCCGCGCGCGGGGAGGCCGCATCCCGCGACTACCGTCTCGCGGCGGCGGGCTTCATCGGCAGCGTCAACGGCCTGCTGCACGACTGGAGCGCCGGCTGGGTGGACGCGACGCTGGACGACGTCGTCGACGAACTGGTCCGGCAACTGCTGGGGATCCTGTGGCCCCCGGGCTGGAAACCGGAGCGGTGACGGCGGGACCGTCGTCACCCTCGCGTACGGCCACGCCCTGAACCGTGGGCCCCGGGGAAGGCCCGCCGGTAATCGCCGGGCGACACCCCGAGGTGCTTGAGGAAGTGGTGACGCAGGTTGTTGGCCGTACCCAGCCCGCTCAGTTCGCCGACCTTCTGGATCGGCAGGTCCGTCGCCTCCAGCAAGGACCGGGCGCGTCCGAGTCGCTGGTCGAGGAGCCACTGCAGCGGGGTCGTCCCGGTGGCGGCCTGGAGACGCCGGTAGAACGTACGCGGGCTCATGGCCGCCCGCCGCGCCAGGTCCGCCACGGTCAGCGGCCGGTCCAGGTGGGCCCTCGCCCACGCGAGGACGGGAGCCAGCCCCTCGTCGTCACTGGCCGGCACGGACACTTCGATGAACTGTGCCTGCCCGCCCGGCCGGTGGGCGGGCACCACCATGCGGCGCGCGAGCTGGTTGGCGACGTGCGCGCCGAGATCGCGCCGCACCAGATGCAGGCACAGGTCCAGCCCGGCGGTCAGTCCGGCGCTGGTGCAGACGTCGCCGTCGTCCACGTAGAGCACCGAAGCGTCGACCTCCACCTTCGGGTAGCGCTCGGCCAGTTGGGCGGTGTGCATCCAGTGGGCCGTCGCGCGCCGCCCGTCGAGCAGCCCCGCCTCGGCGAGCGCGAAGGCGCCGGTGCACAGGGACACCATGCGGGCCCCCGCGTCATGGGCGCGGCGCAGGGCATCGATCAGCTCCCGCGGCAGCGGCCTGCCCTCCTCGACGCATGCGTCGGGCACCGACGGCACGACGACCGTGCCGGCACCGGCCAGATCGTCCAGTCCGTACGGCGTGCGCAGACTCAGCCCCTGACCGCTCCCCTCCCCGGCCCCGACGCCGCACAGCCGCAACTCGTACCAGGGATCGGCCAGATCTGGCTGCGGCTTGCCGAACACGGTGCAGGGGATGCTCAGTTCGTACAGATCCCACGAGGGGACCCCGATCTCTTCGGTCACCACCACGGCCACGGAACCGGCGCTCATGCCCGAAGCGTATGGCAGGAATTTGGTGGAGGGCGTCACCACTGTCACTGTTCCCGATCTTCGCACCCTGCGAACGTGGCCGTACGTGATCACACCGCACGTACGAACACCCCTGCACACGCGAGGAGTTGCACCATGACCGCAGCAGACCAGGCCGTCACCGTCCTCGGACTGGGCTCGATGGGCTCGGCCCTGGCCGCCGCGCTGCTGGACCGCGGGCACCCGACCACCGTCTGGAACCGGTCCCCGGACAAGGCCGGGCCCCTGGTCGAGCGCGGCGCCCGCCAGGCCGCGACCCCGGAAGAGGCGATCGCCACCGCCCCGCTGGTCATCGCCTGCGTCCTCGACTACGAGGCGCTGCACACCGTGCTCGACCCGGCCGCCGCTGCACTGAAGGGCAGAACCCTGGTCAACCTCACCTCCGGCTCCCCCGAGCAGGCCCGGGAAGCCGTCCGGTGGGCCGATGCCCAAGGGGTCGACTACCTAGACGGCGCCATCATGACCACCCCGCCCGGAGTCGGCGACCCCGCCATGATGTTCCTCTACAGCGGCTCCCAGCAGGTCTTCGAGGCCCACCGCCCCACCCTGGACGCCCTCGGCGACCCCCTGTACCTGGGCACCGACCCCGGCCTCGCCTCCCTCTACGACGCCGCGCTGCTCGGTCTGATGTGGTCCACCATGACCGGCTGGCTGCACGGCACCGCCCTGGTCGGCGCCGAAGGAACCACCGCCGCCGCCTTCACTCCCGTCGCGACGCGCTGGCTGACGGCCGTGGCGGGCTTCCTCACCACCTACGCCCCGCAGGTGGACGCCGGCCGCTACCCGGGCGACGACGCCACCGTCGACGTGCAGATCGCGGCCATCGGCCATCTCATCCACGCGGCGGGGGCCCGAGGCATCGACAACGCCCTCCCGGAGCTGCTGAAGGCCGCGATGGAGAAGGCCAGCGCCGCGGGCCACGGGTCCGACAGCTACGCCAGCCTGATCGAGGTGCTGCGCCCCGCGCCGCGGGACTGAGCGGGCCGGCGCGAGGCCGGCACGACGAAGTCCGCCGCCACGAGGAACGGGCGAGGGAGAGGTGCTCCGCAGTCGTACAGCGCCTGGATGCGCTGAGTCACGCCCCGGGCGCGGGCCCGACGACCGTCACCAGGCCGCGGGAGCGGACCGCGGGCGCCGCGGCCCGGGGCGAGGCCGGCGACGCCCTACTCGTCCCAGGCCTGCACCAGGGTCTGCTCGGCGATCTTGCCGCCGCGCAGCGAGATCATCGACTCGGACAGGACGCGCACACCGTCCGCGTACTCGCAGCTCTCGCTGTAGGCGGCCTCGTCGCCCTGGATGACGCACCGCTCCAGCTTGTGCGACATGTCACGGCTGTAGACGTCCTCCAGCATCCGGCCGATCTCGTCCCGGCCGTGCAGGACCTTGGGGTGGCTGGGCTGGGTCGTGCGGTCCACGATCCGCATCTCGGCGTCGTCGGCGTAGAGGGAGAGCAGGATCTCCGGGTTCTCTCCTTCCAAGCCACGGCGGAGTGTCTCGCTGTCGAAGGCGGGATCTGCGGCGGTTCCCATGGTGACCTCCTTCGAAGGGTCTCTCTTCCCGAGCCTCCTCCCGCCCGGCGGCCCCGGCAAGCGCAGGGACGCTGGGCGGCCCGACGGGTGAGCGGGGGCGCGTGCCCGTGTCCGCCGGAGGGCCTCCGGCGTTGCGACATACATGATCTCAACCCGACGTATCGTCGCCGCCGTTGGTCTCGCCGCTGGGGTCACCGGCCTCGCCGCGCCGATGGAGCAGGCGGCCGACGCCGGGGCGAAGAGCCCGCTCAGCCCGATGGCCACGCTCGGCTCGCTGACCGTGAGCGACATCCCCGCCGCGCACCAGGACGAGATCCCGCTGCCTTCCTCGCAGCTGGCCGGGCTCAACCGTCTCAACGACCTCACCAGCTGAACCAGGTCGTCGGCCTGGTCTCCCCGGTCTTCGGCTTCCTCCCGAACGTCCGCTGACGACCGCGCCCGCGTGAGGACCGCCCGGTCCGGGCGGTCCTCACCCATGCCTGGCCTCAGTCCGCTGCGGCCAGGAACTGCGTCGCCGCCAGCTCCGCGTACAGCGGGTCCGCCGTCACCAGTTCGCGGTGGGTGCCGACGGCCCGGACCCGGCCCGCGTCCATCACCACGATCCGGTCGGCCGTCGTCACCGTCGACAGCCGGTGCGCCACCACCAGGACCGTCGTCGTCCGGGCCACGTCCGCGACGGTGTCGCGCAGCGCCGCCTCGTTCACCGCGTCCAGCTGCGAGGTCGCCTCGTCGAGCAGCAGCAGCCGGGGCCGGCGCAGCAGCGCGCGGGCGATCGCCACACGCTGGCGCTCGCCGCCCGACAGCTTGGTGCCCCGGTGCCCGACGAGCGTGTCGAGACCGTCCGGGAGCCGGGCGACCAGACCGTCGAGACGCGTCGTCTTCAGCACCCGCGTGAGGGCGTCCTCGTCCGCGTCCGGATGGCCCAGCAGCAGGTTGTCCCGCAGGGAGCCCGACAGGACCGGCGCGTCCTGCTCCACGTAGCCGATCGCGGCGCGCAGCACGGGCAGCTCCCAGTCGTTCAGGTTCCGTCCGTCGAGCGTGATCACGCCGGAGTCGGGGTCGTAGAACCGCTCGATCAGGGAGAAGACGGTGGTCTTGCCGGCGCCGGACGGGCCCACGAACGCCGTCATGCCCTGCGCGGGCACGGTGAACGTCACGCCGTGGTGGACGTACGGCAGATCATCCGCGTAGCGGAAGCGGACGTCGTCGAAGGCGAGCGCGGCGGGCCGGGCGCCGGGGGAGGGGAGCGGTGCCGGCGCGGCGGCCGGTTCCGCCGGAAGGCGCAGTGCCTCCTGGATGCGGGTGAGGGCCGCGGCGCCCGTCTGGTACTGCGTGACGGCGCCGACGACCTGCTGTATCGGTGACATCAGGTAGAAGACGTACAGCAGGAACGCGACCAGCGTGCCCACGTCCACGGCGCCCGTCGCGACCCGGGCGCCACCCACCGCGAGCACCGTGATGAACGCGATCTGCATGGCCAGCCCCGCCGTGTTGCCCGCGGCCGCCGACCACTTGGCGGCGCGCACGCTCTGCCGCCACGACTCCCGTGCCGCACCGTGGAGCGTGATCTCCTCCCGGTGCTCGGCGCCGGAGGCCTTCACCGTGCGCAGGGCGCCGAGGGTCCGCTCCAGCGACGCGCCCATGATCCCCACCGCGTCCTGCGCCTGCCGGCTCGCCTTGTTGATGCGCGGCACGATCACGCCGAGGACCACGCCCGCGCCCAGGATCACGGCCAGCGTGACGCCCAGCAGCACGGCGTCCACCAGGCCCATCATCACCACCGTCGCGACGAGCGTGAGACCGCCCGTGCCCAGGCCCACCAGCGAGTTCGTGGTGACCGAGCGCAGCAGCGTGGTGTCGGAGGTGATGCGGGCCATCAGGTCGCCGGGCTCGCTGCGGTCCACGGCCGGGATCCGCAGCCGCAGCAGATACGACGACAGGGCCTGCCGCGCGCCGAGCACCACCGACTCGGCGGTGCGCTGCAGCACGTACGACCCCAGTGCGCCCACCGCCGCGTTGGTCATCACCAGCGCCGACATCGCCAGCAGCGCGCCGGTGATGGCCCGATCGTGCGACAGGTCCTCGATGAGGCCCCGCGCCACCAGCGGCAGCAGCAGGCCGGTCGCGCCGGTGACCAGGGAGAGCACGGCACCGGCGAGCAGGGACCAGCGGTGCGGCCGTACGTATCCGAGGAGCAGCCGCCAGGGGGGTGTGGCGGTCTCGGTCTCTGCGATGCTCACGTCGCTCCCTCGGCGTCGGCGGAGCGTTCAGGCTACGTCGCCGGTGGCCCGCGTGGCCTGCCCTTTCATGGACAGCGGCGTGGCCGATCCGCGCCCCTTGCCGATCAGGCGCGCGTAGGGTCGGGAGGGAACGGACCCCGGCCGACGAAGGAGTCAGCACCATGGCGCAGGAAGTACGCGGTGTGATCGCACCCGGCAAGGACGAGCCGGTGCGGATCGAGACCATCGTGGTGCCCGATCCCGGCCCGGGCGAGGCGGTCGTGCGCGTCCAGGCCTGCGGGGTGTGCCACACCGACCTGCACTACAAGCAGGGCGGCATCAACGACGACTTCCCGTTCCTGCTCGGCCACGAGGCCGCGGGCGTGGTCGAGGCGGTCGGCGACGGCGTCACCGACGTCGAGCCCGGCGACTTCGTGATCCTCAACTGGCGTGCGGTGTGCGGGAAGTGCCGGGCCTGTCTGCGCGGGCGGCCCTGGTACTGCTTCGACACCCACAACGCGCGGCAGCGGATGACGCTCCTCGACGGCACCGAACTGTCCCCGGCCCTCGGCATCGGCGCCTTCGCCGAGAAGACCCTGGTCGCCGCCGGGCAGTGCACCAAGGTCGACCCGGCCGTCGCCCCGCAGGTGGCCGGACTGCTCGGCTGCGGCGTCATGGCCGGCATCGGCGCAGCCCTCAACACCGGCACCGTCGGCAGGGGCGACTCGGTCGCCGTCATCGGCTGCGGCGGTGTCGGCGACGCGGCCGTCGCCGGATCGCACCTGGCCGGAGCGGCGACGATCATCGCCGTCGACATCGACGACCGCAAACTGCGGACGGCCCGGACGATGGGCGCCACCCACACGGTCAACTCGCGCCAGACCGACCCCGTCGAGGCGATCCGCGAACTCACCGGCGGCTTCGGCGCCGACGTCGTCATCGAGGCCGTCGGACGCCCGGAGACCTACCGGCAGGCCTTCTACGCCCGCGACCTCGCGGGCACGGTCGTCCTGGTCGGCGTCCCCACGCCCGAGATGAAGCTCGAACTGCCCCTGCTCGACGTCTTCGGCCGCGGCGGAGCGCTGAAGTCGAGCTGGTACGGCGACTGCCTGCCCTCCCGGGACTTCCCCATGCTGATCGACCTGCATCTGCAAGGGCGCCTGGACCTCGGGGCGTTCGTCACCGAGACCATCCGGCTCGACGAGGTGGAGAAGGCGTTCGAGCGGATGCACCACGGCGACGTGCTGCGCTCGGTGGTGGTGCTGTGATGACCGCCCGCGTCGAACACCTTGTCACCTCCGGCCGGTTCAGCCTCGACGGCGGCACCTGGGACGTCGACAACAACGTGTGGATCGTCGGCGACGACCACGAGGCGATCGTCATCGACGCCGCCCACGACGCCGACGCCATCGCCGGGGCCGTCGGCGACCGCCGGCTGACCGCGATCGTGTGCACGCACGCCCACAACGACCACATCGACGCCGCCCCCGCGCTCGCCGAGCGCACCGGCGCCACCATCTGGCTGCACCACGACGACCTGCCCTTGTGGAAGCAGACCCACCCGGACCGCGACCCCGACGCCTGGCTGGTCGACGGCCAGGTCATCGAGGCCGGCGGCGCCGGCCTGCGAGTCCTGCACACCCCGGGGCACGCGCCCGGGGCGGTCTGCCTGTACGACCCGGGACTGGGCACCGTCTTCACCGGAGACACTCTCTTCCAGGGCGGCCCGGGTGCCACCGGCCGGTCCTTCTCGCACTTCCCGACGATCATCGACTCGATCCGCGACCGGCTGCTCACCCTGCCGCCCGGGACGACGGTCCGCACCGGCCACGGGGACTCCACCACCATCGGCGCGGAGGCCCCGCACCTGCAGGAGTGGATCGCCCGGGGGCACTGACCGCGTGTCGCCGGTAAAAGGCGACAGAGGATGTCCGGCTTACCCGTCACGCTGAGAGCGGCAAGCAGTCGAGGGCACGGGAGGCCGGACATGTCAGCTCCGTCGCAGGGCAAGGTCGCACTGGTCGCAGGGGCGACCCGGGGCGCCGGGCGGGGGATCGCCGTGGAACTCGGCGCCGCCGGCGCCACCGTCTACGTCACCGGCCGCACCACCCGGGCCCGCCGCTCGGAGTACGACCGGCCGGAGACCATCGAGGACACCGCCGACCTGGTCACCGAGGCCGGCGGCCGGGGCGTCGCCGTACCCACCGACCACCTCGACCCGGCGCAGGTCCGCGCCCTCGTCGACCGCATCGCGGACGAGCAGGGCCGCCTCGACGTCCTCGTCAACGACATCTGGGGCGGCGAGAAGCTCTTCGAGTGGGACACCCCGCTCTGGGAGCACGACCTCGACAACGGCCTGCGCCTGCTCCGGCTCGCCGTCGAGACGCACGCCGTCACCAGCCACCACGCCCTGCCCCTGCTGCTGCGCAACCCCGGCGGCCTGGTCGTCGAGGTCACCGACGGCACCGCCGACTACAACCGCGACACCTACCGCGTGAACTTCTTCTACGACCTCGCCAAGGCATCCGTCCTGCGCATGGCCTTCGCCCTCGGCCACGAACTCGGCCCGCGCGGCGCCACCGCCGTCGCCCTCACCCCCGGCTGGCTCCGCTCGGAACTCATGCTGGACGGCTTCGGGGTACGCGAGGACAACTGGCGCGACGCCCTGGAACGCGTCCCCCACTTCGCGATCTCGGAGACCCCGCGCTATGTGGGCCGGGCCGTGACCGCGCTCGCCGCCGACCCGGACGTGGCCCGTTTCAACGGCCGGTCCCTCTCCAGCGGCGGCCTCGCCCAGGTGTACGGCTTCACCGACCTCGACGGCAGCCGTCCGGACGCCTGGCGCTACCTCGTCGAGGTTCAGGACGCGGGCAAGCCGGCGGACACCACCGGCTACCGGTGACACGGACGGTCACCGATGGCCCGGCCGGGGCAGGCCGTGACCCCGCCTCCCCGCTTTTCTCCTGGTCACGGCTCCGTACCGGCCGGGCCGATCCGTGGGGAATGTCACTGTTCGGTCCCAGCGCGGCCGACCGCACAACCGGAACCCCCTCATGTCCGTCTAGCTGGCAGACACCGCAGACCCACTTCCGTGAAAGGGCTGACCAGCCATGGGGGACGTACGCAGACGGGGTGCCGTCGCACTCGGGATCACCGGCCTGGTGGCACCGCTCACGCTCGCGCTCGGCGCCACGCCGGCCGCGGCCGCGAGCTGCACCACGCAGACCGGCCCGTACCAGAAGAAGGTGGAGAAGTTCCTCGGCCGCCCGGTCGACGGCAAGCAGTCCGCCGCCGACTGCAAGGCCATCCGCGCCTTCCAGACCAAGCACGGCATCTCACCGAACATCGGCTACGCCGGGCCCGTCACCTGGGGCGTGATGGACCTGATGCAGAAGCAGAAGGCCGTCGGGAAGAACCCCAACAAGGACGGCAAGTGCCCGGTGAACAAGGGCCGGATCGCCTGTGTGAACCTGACGCTCCAGCTGAGCTGGATCCAGGACGGCAAGAAGCTCGTCTACGGCCCCGTCCCGGTCCGCACCGGCCGCGACGGGTACGAGACCCGCACCGGCCTGAAGAAGATCTACTGGCGCAACATCGACCACGTCTCGTCCATATACGACGTGCCGATGCCCTACGCCCAGTTCTTCGACGGCGGCCAGGCCTTCCACCAGGCCGGCGTCAGCATGTGGAACCCGCCGGGCTCCCGCGGCTGCGTCAACATGACCAAGACCGACGCCAAGAAGTACTGGTCGCTGTTGAAGAAAAACGACGACGTCTACGTGTACGGCCGCAAGCCGGGCACCTGATCCCGGGCACCCGGCCTGCGCGAGACTCCTACTCGGGCGCGTCCCCGAAGTCCGGGATCTCCAGCCGCACGCCACCCTGCCGCGCCGACTCGTGCGCGACGATGCCCGGCAGGGTGTAGCGGGCGGCCACCCACGCGTTCACCGACGGCAGCGTGCGGTCGTTGACGGCGGTCACGAAGTCGTCCACCAGGAAGTGGTGACTGCCCTCGTGGCCGTTGTGGAGGTGGTCGAACTCCCTGGGCAGCCGCGCACGGTCGTGCACGGGCGCCGACCCGGAGGTGAAGGCGGCCCGCAGCTCCGGCGCGATGTGCTGCAGCGACGGGTCGTCGGGCGCCATGGTGGGCTTGGGCTCCAGCAGTTCGCTGATGTCCTTCACCCCCATCTTGTCCTGCCACAGGGCGACCGTGGCGAGCTGCTCCATGCTCGCCTCGGTGCCGAAGAAGCGGAAACGCGACTCCCGTATGTGCGAGGGGTAGCCGACCCGACGGAACTCGTTCGTACGGAACGAGCCGCCGCCCGCCACCTCGAACAGCGCGGTGGCGTTGGAGACGTCGTTGCCGAACTGGCTGACGTCCTTGTCGAAGACGCCGTCGCCCCGGTCGTCGACGACCCCGATCGCCGACACGCTGACCGCGTGGGTCTTCCAGGCGCCCAGCACCCCGCCGACCGCGTGCGTCGGGTACAGCAGCGGGGGATAGCTGGCGGTCGCCTTCCAGTTCTCGCCGCCGCTGTACTGGTAGGCCTCGTAGAACCCCAGGTCCATGTCGTGGACGTAGTCGCCCTCGGCGTAGAACAGCCGCCCGAAGGCGCCCTCGGCGATCTGGTTGCGGGCGTGGACCGTCGCCGGGTTGTACTCGCTGGTCTCGCCCATCATGTACGTCAGCCCGGTGGCCTTGACCGCGTCGATGATCGCGGCGATCTCCTCCGTGGTGATCGCCATGGGGACGGCGGAGTACACGTGCTTGCCGGCGTTGAGGCCCTGGAGCACCAAAGGCCCGTGCGTCCAGCGCTGCGTGAAGATCGCGACGGCGTCGACGTCCTCCGATTCCAGCATGGCCTGGTACGACGGGAAGGTGCCCGCCAGCCTCTGGGTGGCGGCGAGTTGCCCGGCCCGCTCGGGCAGCAGGTCGGTGACGTAGACGGCGCTGACGCCGGGGTGGGCCTGGAACAGCGTGGCGAACTGGCCCGAGAACTGTCCGGCGCCGACGATGCCGATGGAGAACGTCATGTAAGGCGTGCCCTTCACTGGTCGGGGATCACTGCGAGAGGATCAGGTTGATCTGTTCGTTGGTCTCGTCGAGGCTGCTGACCGGCTTGCCGGTGCCGTAGATGTCCTCCATCGCGGGCGACATGAGCGCCGTCATGTCCGCCGAGTAGCTGGCGATGGGGTACGAGAAGGTCCGGAAGTTCTTCTTGTCGGCCACGGGGCGGGTGAACGATGAGACGTCGATGCCCTTCTTCCGGTAGGCGGCGACGGAGGCCTCGGTCCCGGCCTTCGTCGCGGGGAAGACGACGCCGTAGCCGCCGACGACCTTCTGGCACTTGTCCGAGGCCAGATACGCCACCCACTTCTTGGCGCCTTCCTTGTTCTCGGAGGCCTTGGTGACGGAGTCGGCGAGGCCGTTCATCATGGTGGCGCGCTTGCCGGTCGGGCCGACCGGCGTCAGGGCGGTCTTGATGTCCCGGCCCTTGAAGCCCGCGTACGTGGAGATCATCCAGGCCCCGTCGAAGGCGGTGGCTGCCCTACCCGCGGCGACCTGGGTGTTCGCCTGGTTGGACTGGACGTTGTAGTCGGACAGCGGCGGCATGTAGCCCTTCTTCGCCAGACCGAAGTACCACTTGATGACCGACTGGAAGGTCTTGCTGTCGTACTGGTACTTCGTGCCCCAGCGGGGCTTGTCCAGGTAGCTCCACCCGGCGGAGGCGGCGAAGTTGCTCCACTGGGTCTGGCCGTCACCGAAGCCGCCGCCGTTGCTGGCCAGGCCGTACACCTTGACGTTGTTCTTGTCGAAGCCCGGCTCGTCGCCCCGCTTGCCGTTCCTGTCGACCGTGAGGTGAGCGATCGCCTTCTCGAAGGTGCCGCCGTCCTCCGGGTTCCAGGAGAGGCTGTTGAGTTGCTCGGCGGTGAGACCGGCCTCCTTCGTCATCGTCTCGTCGTAGAAGAGCGCGACGGTGTCCCAGTCCTTGGGGGCGCCGTAGCGGTGGCCGTCCTTCCCGATCCAGTTGGCGGCGAGGCCCGGCTGGTAGTCGGAGTTCTCGATGCCGAGGTCGTCGAGCGGCTCGAGCACCTCAAGGTCGGCGAACTGGCCGAAGTTCTGGATGTGGTCGGTGAACACGTCCGGCTGGGTGCCCGCGATGAACCCGGCGGTGAGCTTGGTCCAGTAGTCGCTCCAGCCCAGCTGGGTGATCTTGACCTTCAGTCCGGGGTTCTCCTTCTCGAACCCCTTGGCGCAGGCCTGGTAGGCGGGCAGCTGGTTGGCGTCCCACAGCCAGTACGTGACCGTGTTCGCGGCGGACCCGGCGGCGCCTTGCTGCGCGCACCCGCTGGCCAGGGACAGCGCCAGCGCTCCGGTCGCCGCGACGAGCGTACGAATTCGCATCTTAGTCCCCTTACTTGATCCCGGTGAAGCCGATGGAGCTGACGATGCGGCGCGCGAAGCAGGCGAACAGCACCAGCATCGGCAGCGCGGCGATCAGCGTCGCCGCCATGAGCCCGGACCAGTCGACTCCGGTCTGCGGGGTCTGCGCCCGGAAGACCGCCAGTGCCACGGTCAGCACGCGGGAGCTGTCGCTGTAGGAGACCATCAGCGGCCAGAAGTAGTCGTTCCAGGAGGTGATGTACGTCAGCACGCCGAGCGTGACGATCGGCGTGGACGCCATCGGCAGCACCACCCGGAAGAAGATCTTGATCTTCCCGGCGCCGTCGAGCAGCGCGGCCTCCTCGACCTCCTGGGGGATGTTCATGAAGAACTGGCGCAGGAAGAACACCGCGAACGGGGTCATGAACATGGTGGGCAGCGCGATGCCCAGGAGCGTGTCCACCAGGTGCAGTTGCTTGATGAGCACGAAGTTCGGCAGCAGCGTGAAGATGGCCGGCACCATCATCCCGGCCAGGAACAGCCCGAACACCGCGTCCCGGCCGCGCCAGCGCAACCGCGCGAAGGCGTACGCGGCCATCGCGGAGAAGAAGAGCTGACAGCCGGTGATCAGGGTCGAGACCAGCACCGAGTTGAGCAGATAACGCCAGAAGTCGAGCCCGCCGCCCGCGCCGCCCTGCGCGATGGCCTCCTCGGCGGACTGCAGGCCCAGGGCGCGTGCGAAGCCGCTCGCGGTGAGGTCCACGGGCAGAGGGTTGGTCGGGTCGGCGTTGAGCCCCGCGTTGGTGGAGAGCGCGGTGCGCAGGATCCAGTAGAACGGCAGCAGGGTGACGAGCATGATCAGGCCCATCACGGTCCAGGCGGCGGCCCGCCCGAAGGGGAACCCGCGCCGCACCGGTCGCACGGTCGTCGGCGTCGTGGTCGTCACAGCCATGGCGTGTCTCCCTTCCGTCAGCCGAGGTCGGTCCGGCCGGCCCGGGTGAGCCGGTACTGGAGGATGGTGATCGCGCTCAGCACGAGCAGCAGGGCCACGGACATGGCCGAGGCGTAGCCGAACTGGAAGCGGCCGAAGGCAGCTCCGTAGATGTAGTACTGGAGGACGTTGGTGGCGTTCGCCGGGCCGCCCGCGGTGGTCACGGCCACGGTGTCGAACACCTGGAACGACCCGATCACCGTCATGATCAGCACGACCGCGAGCACCGGCCGCAGCAGCGGCATGGTGATCCGCCAGAACATCCGCCACTCGCTCGCGCCGTCGACCCGGGCCGCCTCGTACATGTCGTTCGGGATCGCCTGCAGACCGGCGAACAGCAGCAGGGCGGTGTATCCGACGTGGCGCCAGACGTTGATGAGCGCGATCGTCGGGATCGCCCAGGTCTCGTCGGCGAGGAACGGGATGCGGTCGGCGCCGAGGGCGCTGATGATCTCGTTGCCGATGCCGAGCTGGGTGTCGAGGATCCACAGCCAGACCAGACCCGCGACCACGTTCGACATCAGGTACGGCGTGAGTACGAGGCCGCGCAGCATCGCCGACTGCGTCAGCCGCTGGAGCAGCACGGCGATGGCGAGTGCCGCGACGGTCTGGACGCCGATGTTGATGACGACGTACTCGACGGTGACCGTCAGCGAGTTCCAGAAGATGGGGTCGTTGACCATGCGGACGTAGTTGTCCAGGCCCACCCACTGAGCCGGCGTCAGCAGGTTGAAGCGGGTGAAGCTCAGGTAGATTCCGCGGAGCGTCGGCCAGAGCAGGAAGACCACGAAGCCGAGCAGCGCCGGCGCGATGAAGAGCGCGGCCAGGCGCCCGTCCCCCCGGTCCTCGCCGGACGCCCCCGGTCGCGTCCTGGTCCTGCTGCGGGGCTCCGCTGCGCCGCCCGCGGGCAGACGCGACGGAGGACTGCTGGAGGCGATGGTCATCGGGAGACTCCCTCGCATGCGGCGGCTCGTCCTCTGGCGGGACTTACTTTTGGTGCGAAACAATTGCTGCGTCAAGAGGCAGGCAAACATCTTTTCCCAGAAACCATCACCGCCGTAGAGTGGTCACGTTGTTTTCAGTGCGAAAGAAATGGGTGAGGGGAGTCGGACCTACATGACGGAAGGCACCGCCGGCTGGCTGCCGCTGAGCCCGGGGGAGCGCTCGGTGGCGATCGAAGTGCTCGTCCACGGTCCGCTGTCGCGTACCGAGCTGGCCCGCAGGCTCGGCCTGTCGGCCGGCAGCGTCACCCGGCTGACCAAGCCGCTGATCGAGGCGGGCCTGCTGGTCGAGGTGACCGAGGCGGCCGGGCCGGCGGAAGCACGTCAGGGCCGCCCTTCGCAGCCCCTGGACGTCGTCGCCGACTCCGGCTTCTTCCTCGGCTTCAAGATCACCGAGGACGCCGTCTACGGCGTCGTCACCACGCTCCGCAGTCACATCGTTGCCCGTCACGAACGTCCGCTCACCACTCACGAGCCGGCCGAGGTCGCCGACGTGCTCGCCGGGATGACCGCCGAACTGGCCGGCGGCCATCCCCGGCTCGCCGGCATCGGCATCGGGGTCGGCGGTTTCGTCCAGGACCAGGCCGTGGTCGGCGAGTCGCCCTTCCTGCTGTGGCGGGACGTCCCCCTGGCCGACCTCGTCCGGGAGCGCACCGGGCTGCCGGTGGTCGTCGAGAACGACGTCGCCGCCCTGGTCGAGGCCGAGACCTGGTTCGGCGCCGGACGCGGCCTGGACCGCTTCGTAGTGCTCACCATCGGGGCCGGCCTCGGCTACGGGCTCGTCCTGGGCGGCAAGCGGGTGCCCTTCGCGGAGGAGGACAGGGGCTTCGGGCGGCACTGGATCGTCGCCTCCGATGGACCGCTCACCCCGGACGGCCGGCGCGGCAGCGCCGTCTCGCTGCTGACCATCCCCAGCATCCGTTACCAGATCCGGGCCGCCACCGGCCGCGACCGGACCTACGAGGAGATCCTCGCGCTGGCCGCCGACGGGGATCCGATGCCCGCCCGGGTCGTCGACGAGGCGGCACGCGCCCTGGGCACGCTCGTCGCCCAGATCTCCAATTTCGTGATGCCGCAGAAGATCCTGCTCGCGGGGGAGGGGGTCGGGCTGATGGACGTGGCCGGCAAGACGGTCGAGGAGACCGTCCGCGACCACCGGCATCCCCTGGCCGCCCCGGTCGGCCTGGAGACGAAGGTGTCCGACTTCCACGACTGGGCGCGCGGTGCCGCCGTGTTGGCCATCAAGGTGCTGGTGCTGGGATCGGCCGAGGCGTGAAGCGGGATGAACTCCGAGCCGGAAAAGGGCACGCGCGGGCGGATGATGTGAACAGCCTCACGTTTACCGGGAGATGGACGTGATCAGTGACACTGTCCGAGATGACCGTTTAGCTCGTGATTACTCACATTGCCTTCACGCCTGGCGACGTATGCTTCACAGCATGTCCACCACTGTTGAAACCTCTTCCGAGCGATCGGCTGACGAGGTCAACGAGGAGATCCGGGCCCTGTGGCGCCGGTCGGGCGGGACACTGAGTGTCGAGCAGCGCGAGGAGTACCAGCGGCTCGTCCTGGAGTGGGCCGCCGCGGCCCCGCAGTCGGCACCGGCGGCCTGAGCGCCGCCCGGGCCCACTGGCACATCGGACCCTCGTCTCTGACGCGTCGGCTTCTCTTCCCGGGGCACCCCTGATCCGAGGGGTGCCCTTCTCGCACTGTCCTCGGCCGTCGTCCACGGCATCGTCGCCCCGGAGCGATCGACTTCGCTCGAGCAGGATGGTGCCCCCGTCGCCGGCGGCCTGCTGTCCCGCCGGCTCAGGCTGCCGCCGGTCCGCTGCGAACAGCCCGTCCTCGCCGGGGCCGGGGCGGCCTCCGGTCTCGTGCCGTGTCCGCGTGCCGCCCGGCGGCAGTTGCTCGCCGTCGTCCTCGCCTCGCGAGACCCGGTGACGCCGGGCCCCCGGGTCTCACCCCCAAGTGGCCGAGTAATGCTGCCGATACGCCTTGCGGTCCTGCTCCGCCCGGATCCACCGGGTCGCCACCAGGGCGAGGAGGCTGCCCGCGATGACGAGCAGCCCGGGGCCGACGTTGCGCGGGTCGGTGAGGCGGGTCAGCAGCGTCGACACGTCCTCGCCCGTGACCGCGGCCGACGAGCCGGGGGAAGCGGCGCCCGGTGAGGCCGAGGGCGCGGCGGATGCGCCCGTACCGCCACCGGCCTGCTTGGCGACGATCAGCTTGACGCCCAGCTCGGTCAGCGCCTTCGTCACCGGCTGGAAGAACGTCGTACCGCCCGCCGCGCAGTCCCCGCTGCCGCCCGACGTCAGGCCGAGCGCGATGCCGTCGGCGAACATCGGCCCGCCGCTGTCGCCGGGTTCGGCGCACACATTGGTCTCGATGAGCCCGGTGACCGTGCCCTCCGGGTAGTTGACCGTGGCGTTGAGCGCGGTCACCTCCCCCTCGCGCAGCCCGCTCGTGCTGCCGCTGCGGAAGATCTTCTGCCCGACCTCCGCGTCGGCCACGCCCGTGATCCGCACGCCCTTGCCGTCACCGACCACCACGACGTCCGCGCCCTCGCCCGCGCGGCCCTTGTCGTACTTCACCAGGGAGTAGTCGTCGCCCGGGAAGCTCCCCCGGAGCGAGGTGCCGACCTGATCGCGGCCCCGGTCGTCGGCGAACCAGACGGAACCGTCGGGCCCGCAGTGCCCGGCCGTGAGGATGTAGTCGCTCTTGCCGTCGGTTACGTTGAACCCCGCCGAACAGCGCCCGGCGGTCGACAGGATCGGCTGGGCGCCGTTGATGCGCGTCGTGAAGGTGCCCTCGGTGCGCTCCATGCGCACAAGGCCGCCGATGTCCTCCGCGACATCGGTCAGCCGGGACCAGTCCGAGGCGGAGACGGTGCTGTCGCCCCGTACCACCACCTGGTTGCTCTTGTAGTCCAGGGCCCAGGAGGTTCCGGAGACCCTGGGCGCCGAACGCAGCATGGCGGTCGCGGACTTGAGGTCGCTCATGCTGTGGCGGACCATTTTCGCCCGCGCCCCGGCGCGCTTCACCTCGGCGGCCGCCTTCTCGTCGGTGACCGCGACCACCGGCCGCCCGGCCGAGTCGACCCAGCTGCCCGCCGTACGGGAGGCCCCGAGCCGGGACTCCATGTCGGTGCCCTCGCCGGTGGCCGGCGGAGCGGTGAACGGTACACCGATGGCCGGACCGGGGGGCTCGCTCGCCACGGCGCTCGTGACCATCGCTCCTCCGAGGAGGAGTCCGCCGACGGCCGCGAGCCGTGTCACTCGCCGGACGACCCGTCGTCGTGCGTGCCTCATGCATGGCTCCCGAACCCGAACATCGCGGTGTGAACACCGCGGGGCCCTCCTTGAGTTGAGCGCCCCTCATCCATACGGGGCGCAGCCGTGCCGCGTTCACCCCACGCGTGATCTTCTCAGCCGTCAGCCGTCAGCCGTCAGCCGTCAGCCGTCAGCCGTCAGCCGTCAGCCGTCAGCCGTCAGCCGTCAGCCGTCAGCCGTCAGCCGTCAGCCGGCGACCGGGGCGGCGAGCAGGGCGCGGCTGCGTGCGTCGCCCCACACCGAGTCCGGATCGACGTAGGGCCGCAGCAGGACGGTGAGCGCCGGGTCCCCGTGTCCGTTCAGCTCGTCGGAGGCGATCTTGCGGGCGATCCCGGCGAGGAAATCCGCCACCTGCACCCGCGCGTCCTCGCGGGCGACGACGAGCCGCACCCCGCCAGAGCGGCCCCGGCCCGCCGGGCCGCCTCCTCGATCCACGCGATGCGGTCCGGCGTCAGCATGTTCTGCCGGTCGTGCACGAGACGGACCGGCCGCCCGTCCGCGCTCCAGAGCGCGGCGGTCCGCACGATCGCCGGGAGCAGCGGGTTCAGCACCGGTACCAGGGGCGGCCCGGCGAGGAACTCCGCCCGGTAGGACACCGCGCGGGACCGGGTCGCGGCGAGCCGCTCCAGGATGTCCGCCGCCTCCGTCGCCGGGTGGGCGCGACGCAGGGCGTGGACCGTGCCGTAGAAGGCGTCCACCGGGTCCCCGTCGTGACGGACCCGCAGCAGCCGGTTGGCCGCCTCCAGGAACGCCCGCCAGCCGTCCTCCCCGAAGGTCCGGCGGCCCGCGCGGAACAGGGGCACGGCCTCGGCCGGGTCGTCCAGCAACAGGCCGACGGCCCGCTCGACCACGAAGTACGTCTTCTCCATGAGGTGCACCCGTGCCTGCCCGTGGACCGGTCCCTCCGGGACGAGCAGCCACTCCAGGACCGCGCGGTGCTTCTCCCGCAGCAGGTGGTTCGCCTTGTACTCCTCGGCCGGTGACCGGATGCGGTCCCGGATCTCCCGCACCGCCGCCGCGGCCGCCGCCTCGGACAGCGACACGCTGCCGTGCGCGAACACGTCCGTGTTCCCGCCGGTGAGATTCTCGCCGTCAGATCCGGACTCGTCGCAGGCGATCTCCAGGAAGGGGCTCGCCGCCCCGCCCCGCCCCCCGTCCCCAAGAATCCCGCTCACCGCGTATCCCCCTATCGTGTGCCCATGACCAGGATCCCGCACGAGACGTCCGGTGAACCGAATCCCCTGGAAGTCCTCACGCTCGACCGCCTCAGGCGCCGGACGAGCATGAAGTGGCGCGCCTACGACGAGGACGTGCTGCCCATGTGGGTGGCCGAGATGGACGTGCCGCTCGCCGAGCCCGTCGTGCGTGCCGTCACCGGCGCGCTGGAGCTCGGTGACACCGGCTACCCCGCCGGTACGGCCTACGCCGAGGCGCTGGCCGCCTTCGCCGCCAAGCGCTGGAACTGGGACGGGCTCGCGGTGCAGCGGACCTCGCTCGTGCCCGACGTCATGCTGGGTGTCGTCGAGATGCTCAAGCTGGTCACCGGTTACGGGGACACGGTGGTGGTGAACCCACCGGTGTACCCGCCGTTCTACCAGTTCGTGGAGCACATGGACCGACGGGTGGTCCAGGCGCCGCTCGGGGCGGACGGCCGCATCGACCTCGACGTCCTGCGGAAGACCTTCTCGCAGGTCGTCGCGGACCGGCGGCGGGCCGCCTACCTGCTGTGCAGCCCCCACAACCCGACCGGAACCGTGCACACGGCCGAGGAACTGTCGGTCGTCGCCGCGCTCGCCGAGCGGTACGGCGTGCGCGTCGTCGCGGACGAGATCCACGCGCCTCTCGCCCTCGGAGCCGCGCGGTTCGTGCCGTACCTGAGTGTGCCGGGCGCCGAGCGCGGTCTGTCGCTGATGTCGGCTTCCAAGGCATGGAACCTGGCGGGTCTCAAGGCCGCCCTGGCGATCGCCGGGCCCGGTTCGGCCGCCGACCTGGCCCGGATGCCCGAGGAGGTCGGGCACGGACCCAGCCACGTCGGCATCATCGCCCACACCGCCGCCCTGCGCGACGGTACCGCCTGGCTGGACGCCCTGCTGTCCGGGCTCGACACCAACCGGCGGCTGTTCGCGGACCTGCTGGCCGAGCATCTGCCCGCCGTCGGCTACCGCCCGGGCGACGCGACCTACCTGGCCTGGCTCGACTGCCGCGCCCTCGGCCTCGGTGACGACCCGGCGGAGGTCTTCCTGCGCCGCGGCCGCGTCGCCCTCAACTCCGGTCTGCCCTTCGGCGCCGGCGGGGCCGGGCACGCACGCCTCAACCTGGCGGCCTCGCCCGAGGTGCTCACGGAGGCGGTGCGGAGCATGGCCGTGGCGCTGGACTGAAGCCGGGGACGCGCTCGTACACTGCCCGCCATGGACGACAGAGCGCTGGACGAACTGGGCGCGGGCAAGTACCTGCTGATCACCAGTTACCGCAGGAACGGTACGCCGGTCGCCACCCCGGTCTGGGTGGTGCGCGACGGTGACGCGCTCGGCGTCTGGACGGCCGCCGGGTCCTGGAAGGTGAAACGGATCCGCAACCGCGCCGACGTCCTGGTCGGCCCCTGCGACCTGCGCGGCAACCCCACGGGCGACCAGGTGCCCGCGGCCGCGGAGATCTGCGACCCGGCCACCACGGCCCGCTACCGGAAGCTGATCGCCCGCAAGTACGGCCTGGCGGGCCGGCTCACGCTGCTCGGCAGCCGGCTCCGCCGGGGCGTGGACGGCACCGTGGGCATCCGCGTGACCCTCTGAGCGACCCCCGGGCGAGCACTTCAGCAAGCGCTTTCGCCCCCGAGGGGAGTGGGTGTCCCCTTCCCGGGAAAGGCCACCTGCCATGAGCCGAACTCCCGTCCTGCGCGCAGCCGTCGTCGGCACCGGCCACCGGGCCCGGTTGTTCACCCGCGGCCTCGCCGTCCGCCCCGGCCACCGCGTGGCCGCGCTGTGCGATCCCAGTCCGACCCGGATGGCCTTCCACAACCGGCTGCTGGCCGAGGCCGGCGAGCCCGCCGGCACCACCTGGGAGCCCGACCGCTTCACCGGCCTGCTCGCCGAGGAGGGCATCGACGAGGTCGTCGTCACCACCGTCGACGCCGAGCACGACCGCTACATCGTCCCCGCGCTCAAGGCGGGCTGCCGGGTCGTCACCGAGAAACCGATGACCGTCGACGCCGAGCGCTGCGCCCGCATCCTCGACACCGTCCGCGAGACCGGCAACTCCCTCACCGTCGCCTTCAACTACCGCTTCAACCCCGTGCACGAGAAGGTCCGGGCCCTGCTCGCCGGGGGCGCCGTCGGCGAGGTGCTGTCGGTCCATTTCGAGTGGCTGCTCGACGTACGGCACGGCGCCGACTACTTCCGCCGCTGGCACCGCGAGAAGCGCAACAGCGGCGGCCTGATGGTGCACAAGTCCTCGCACCACTTCGATCTGGTCAACTGGTGGCTCGCCGACGAACCCCGGGAGGCCTTCGGCTACGGACGGCTCGGCTTCTACGGCCGCGAGGCGGGGGAGCGGCACGGGCTGCGCCGGGACTACGACCGCGCCCACGGCTCCGGTCGGGCCGCCGACGACCCCTTCGCCCTGGACCTCGCGGCCGACGACACCCTGCGCGCCCTCTACCTCGACGCCGAACGGGACGACGGCTACCAGCGCGACCGCAATGTCTTCGACGGGCCGGTCACCATCGAGGACGACATGTCCGTCCTCGTGCGCTACGCGCGCGGCGCGACCATGACGTACCACCTGACCGCCTACTCCCCGTGGGAGGGTTACCGGGTGATGTTCAACGGCAGCGGGGGCCGGCTGGAGCTGGAGGTGGAGGAGAGCCGCTGGCAGCCGGTCCCGGCCCGGGGCGCCCAGTCGGCCGGTGCGGTGCACGGGGGTACGGCGGCCGGGCACGCGGGCGGCGCCCGCCTCACCCTGCGCGCGTTGTGGCAGCCACCGAGGGACGTGCCGCTCGCGGTCGCCCAGGAGGCCCACGGCGGCGGCGACCCGCGCATGCTCGACGCGCTGTTCGGCCCCGCAGGCGCCGCCCCGCGGACGGACACCGCGGCCGCGATCCACCCGACGGCCACCGAACAGGACGGGGCGCTCGCTCTGGCGGTCGGACTGGCGGCCAACCGGAGCTTCGAGACCGGGCGGCCCGTGCGCACCGGCGAGCTGATCCAGGGCTGAGGAGTCGTCAGCTCCAGGCCCGGTACGGCTCGTCCATCAGCTGGAAGACCGGCTCGCCCCGGACCGGGTCCTTGGCGGTGGACAGCCGTACCCGGTCCCCGCTGTGGATCCCGATCGGCGGGCCCATCACCCGGCCGCGCACGACGAACCCCTCGGACATCTCGACCAGGGACACATTGCGCGCCGCGGGCGTGTTGCGGTGCACCACCGTGGAGTGGCGGACCGTGCCCGTGCCCTCGGCGCGCTCCGTGCGCAGCTCGCTGCCCCGGCAGACGGGACAGAGCAGCCGGTGGTACATGGCGGTGCCGCACCAGGTGCAGCGCTGGAAGAGGATGGCGTCCATGTCCCGGCTCCTCGAGTCGAGGAGGGCCGTGGCGGAGACGGCTGCCTGCTGAGCGACGCTTCCTGAGTGGTGATACACGCTGGTCAACTCCCTGCACTCGCCCGGAATCGTGTGCGGGGTCGCCCGCGCACACCTGTGCCCGGTTCGCCGTGCCACCGTGCACGCAGCACAGAGTATGGCACTCAGTGCCACTCGTAAAGGCACTCCGTACCCTCATTGTGCGGGCCCTCAGGCCCGCCCCAGCGTCGTCTCGATCTCCTGCACCACCCGCCACAGAGGTGTTCCGCGCCGCGACGCGACGACGACCACGTCGTCGGGTCCCTCGCCGGGCCCGTCGCCGCGCGGGGGCACCGGCGCGCCGCCGAACGCGGACCGCACATACGCCAGCGCGTGGTCCATCGCGGCGTCCGCCTCGCCCTGCCCGTCCGAACGCAGCCAGGAGCGCAGCGCGTTGTTGTGTGCCGCGACCACCGCCGCCGCGATCACATCGGCCTGCAGGGCCCCGTCCCGGCGGGCGGCGAAGCGCCGGCGCAGGTACTCGGCGAGGGCGCGCTCGTAGCGCCACACCACCGACAGCTCGTAGGCGCGCAACCCCGGCACCTGCTTGGTGAGGCGGTAGCGCTGCACGGAGAATGTCGGGTTCTCGGCGTACATCCGCATCACGAGCCGGGCCGCGTCGCACACCCGCCGCACGGGTTCGCCGTCGTCGGCGCCGTCCGTGAGGAAGGCCGTCATGTCGGCCAGGCAGCGCTCGTGGTCCGGGAAGACCACGTCCTCCTTGGACGGGAAGTAGCGGAAGAACGAGCGCCGTCCGACGCCGGCGAGCGCCACGATGTCGTCGACGGTGGTCTGCTCGTACCCCCGCTCGAGGAACAACTGGAAGGCCGCCGCCACCAGGGCCTCCCGCATGGGCGGCTTCCCGTTCCTCACGTCGGCTTTCTCGGAGCTCATGGGTCGGAACGTAGCACCCGGAGAGACCCTTATGGCCCTCAGTGAGAAGTTTTCTTCCTGTTTTCGCAGGTCACGGGGCTGGTGTGGCCCTGAGTTGACGTGCTCGTGCCGGTCAGGAGCGTGATCGTCTCGGGGAGATCCTCGGTCACCTCTGGATCTCGGTCACCTCTGGATCTTGGTCACTCGGGAACGCGAGGTGATGTCCCTGGCCGCCGAGGGGCACTCCGGCGACGAGATCGCGGAGAAGCTCTATGTCAGCCCCCTGACCGTGCGCACCCACATCCACCGCGCGATGACCAAACCCGGTGCCCGGGACATGGCCCAGCTGGTGGTGATGGCGTACCAGTCGGGTCTGGTCCAGGGCGTGCCGCCGGAATGAGCAGTGCACCGCGCCCTGCGAGGGCACGGTGCACTGGCGCCGCTCGGTCTACGTGGACCCCTGCTCCCTTACTCCTGGGAGAAGGTCGCGTCTACGCCTTCACTCCTTGTAGAAGGTCGCGTCCTGCCGGTCGAGGGTCGTGCTGATCGGCTGGCTGTAGAACAGGTTATTGAAGTGCCGGATGTAGCGGCCGGGGAAGTTGTACGACTCGTACGAGACGCCGGCCGCGGTATCGGCGAGACCCGCCCGCTGGTAGAACGAGGCGTCGGCGTCGAACAGGGCCGTGCCGTCGTCCTTCTCCACCCACATCTCGTTGTTCTTGTGGCGGAGGTAGTAGCCGGGGAAGTTCGCCGACTCCAGCGAGACGGTGCCGTTGCCGGTGAGGCCGGTGACGATCCGGAACTGCGAGTCGGCGAGGTTGGTGACGTCGGCCTCCAGCCTCGCGCGGTACTCCCAGTGGCGGAGGAACTTGTCCGGGAAGTTGTACGAGGAGAGACGGACCGGGGTCACGCCGTCGGCCACCGGGATGCCGAAGTTGGGAGTGCCGTCGGCGTTCCAGTACAGCTTCTGGTAGCGGGTGCGGCGGTTGGGGTCGTTGAGCGGGTCGCCGCTGATGTCCTTGTAGTTGCGGTCGTGGTAGACGAGGACGTCCGACTTGCCGTCCTCGGAGACCGTGAAGGTGTTGTGGCCGGGGCCGTACTGGCCGGTGGCGGCGTTGCTCTTGAAGACCGGGGTGGAGGTCTTCGCCCAGGACGCCGGGTTCATCAGGTCGGCGGTGGCGGAGGCGGTCAGCAGACCGAGGCAGTAGTTGGCGTCGGTGGCGCTGGCCGAGTAGGCCATGAACACCTTGCCGTTCTTCTGGATGACGGCCGGGCCCTCGTTGACGCGGTGGCCGACGGTCTCCCAGGAGTACTCGGGCTTGGAGATCATCACCGGGCTGCCGCTGATGGTCCAGGGGTTGGACATCTTCGCCAGGTACAGGTTGGTGCCGGTGCCGACCGCCGGGTCGTTCTGCGCCCAGCTGAGGTAGCGGGTGCCGTTGTGGGTGAAGGTCGTGGCGTCCAGCGAGAACGTGTCGAGCGGCAGGGCGATCCGGCCCTTCTCGGTCCAGGTGCCGGTCAGCGGGTTGGCCGAGCTGGACTCCAGGACGTACGGGCGGATCTTCCAGATGTCGTTCGAGGCGCCGGCCGCGAAGTAGACGTACCACTTGCCGTCGATGAAGTGGATCTCCGGCGCCCAGATGTGTGCGCCCATGTCACCGCTGGCGTGCTTGGTCCAGATGGTGGTCTCCGTGGCCGTGGCCAGGCCCTGGAGGGTGGTGGCCCGGCGCATCACGATCTTGTCGTACGCGGGGACCGTGGCGGTGAAATAGTAGTAGCCGTCGGTGTGCTTGAAGATGTGCGGGTCGGCCCGCTGCTCGGCTATCGGGTTGGTGAAGGTGACGGCCGGGGACGCGGGGGCGGCGGCCTGGGCGGGGGTGGTCACCGTGGTGAGCACGGCGAACGCTGCCGCCGCTGCCACCAGGACCCGTCTGGCGAGGTGTCTCATGTTCTGTTAAGGCCCTTCGGGATCAGGCGGTGGTGGGGACGAGGCGCCACTGCTGGCAGTTGTTGTTCAGCCAGGACCACTGGCGGACGTCGGCGCCGTTGGCCGTGCCGCAGTCGGCGACGTCCATGACCTTGCTGGTGGAGGCGTTGACGATACGGACGTAGTCGCCGCCGAGGTAGACCATGCGGAACTTCTGGCAGTTGTTGTTCAGCCAGGACCACTGGCGGATGTCGGTGCCGTCGGCGGAGCCGCACCCGGCGAGGTCGGCGACCTTGCCGGTGGCGACGTTGACGAGACGGCTGGTGTCGTCGGCCATGTCCTCGATCCGCCACTTCTGGTTGGCACCGCCGTTGCAGCTCCACTGGAAGATGTTGGTGCCGTCGGCGGTGTTGCCGCCGTTGACGTCGAGGCACTTGCCGCTGTTGCGGTTGACGATGCTGTACGCGGTCGGGGTCGTCGCGGTCTCACCGGACGGGCCGGCCAGCGTCGTCCCCGTGGCGACCGGGGTGCCGAGGTTGGGCGTACCGTCCGCGTTCCACGTGAACTTCTGCGCGCGGGTCGTCCGGGCGTTGCCGCAGCCGCCGTTGGCCGCGCTGTTGGCGTGGTAGACGATCCAGTTCTCGGTGCCGTCGGGGGACGTGAAGAAGCCGTTGTGGCCGGGGCCGTAGACGCTCGCCGCGTCGTTGCGCTGGAAGACCGGTGTCTGCTTCTTCGTCCAGGAGGCCGGGCTCAGCGGGTCGCTGCCGGTGAGTTCCAGCTGGCCCAGCTTGTAGTCGGCGGTCTGGCAGCTGCTGGCGGAGTAGGACAGGAAGGTGCGGCCGTTGCGGTACAGCGGCTCGGGGCCCTCGTTGACGGGGCTGCCCTGGGTCTCCCAGCTCAGCGTGGGGCTGGAGATGATCGTGAAGGGGCCGCTGAGCGTGTACGGGTTGCTCATAGGGGCGATGACCAGGCTCTGCGTACTGCCGTTGATCTTGCCACTGCCCACCAGGTAGAGCTTGTCGTCGTGCTTGAGGACGGTGGCGTCGATCAGCCAGCCCTGCGCGGCGGTCGGGCCGGGGGTGAGGCTGGCGTCGGTGAGGATGTTCTTGTAGGTGTACGTGCCCATCGGGTCGGTGCCGGAGCTTTCCAGCACGTGCGTGCGCTGGGTGTCACAGCAGGCGGCGCCGGACTGCGCGGCCGAGTAGTACAGGTACCACTTGCCGTCGAGGAAGTGGATCTCGGGCGCCCAGATGTTGGCGTTGCGCCCGGCGGTGGTGTCCGACCAGACCTCCACGCTGGGTGCGGTGCTCAGGCCCCCGAGGGTGGGGGACTTCCGGATGAGCAACTTGTTGGTGAAGGTGGTCGTGACCAGGTAGTAGTTGCCGTCGTAGTACTCCAGCCAGGGGTCGGCGCCCTTCTGGGACTTGATCGGGTTGGTGAACGGCTTGCCGTCGGCCGCGACGGCGGACTGCGCGGTGTGGACGGTCTGCACGGACAGGAGCGAGGCAAAGAGGGCCAGCAGGGCTGCCGCCGACGTCAGACTGCGGCGGGGCGTGGACCAGCGACGGGCGCGGGTGGGAAACACGACAAGTCCCTTCCGGGAGAGCGGCTCATTGCCCGGGCTTCCTGACCTGCCCGGTGCGTTCGAAATCACGAACACTGTGCGTAACTTCGGCCAGAAGGTAAAGCTGAGGTGGCAGGGGCGTCAATGGATTCGACAGGCTTTTTGTCGTGTGGAGTAGTCGTGGGGTTTGCGGGTCGGGAACGCGAAGAGGGAACAGGGGCACGAGCACCCTGCGGCCACGTCGTGGACGCGCGAGTGGATGTGTTTGCGCAGGCGGCATCTGTTGTAGAAGGTCTCGATGAAGTCGAAGATGTGGGCTCGGGCGGTGGCCCGGTCGGGCCAGAAGCGGGTGCCGATCTCCTCTTTGAGTACGGCCCAGAAGCTCTCCGCGGCGGCGTTGTCGAAGCAACTCCCGGTCCGGCCCATGCTCTGCCGATATCCCAACTCGCTGATTCTGTAGCGGAGTTGTCCGGAGGTGTATTCCGTCCGCGGTCGCTGTGGATCACGCAGCCGGGTTCCAGGCGGCCCAGTGAGTTGGTGCCATCGTGATTTCCGCTGCTCAGCGGAGCTGGTGTGACGTTGGGGCGAGGTGCTCGTGCTGGTCGGGGTGGAGATCGGTAGCACGTGATCGTCCGTCACGGGTGGTCTCTGGGTTGACCGGGCGGGAATCACGGGCTGCTGCGTAGGTTCCGTGGCGGGTCACCGGCCGCAAAGCCACCCGGAACCACAAGCTCACCGACGCGGAGAAGGAGGCGAACCGTCTGCTCAGCCGCGAACGCGCCGCCGTCGAGCACGGCTTCGCCAACCTCAAGACCTGGCGCATCCTCACCAAGGTCCGCATGAACACCCGCCACGCGATCACCCTCCTGCGGACCCTCCTCGTCCTCGCGAGCACCGAGATCCAGAGGTGACCGACGATCTCCCCGAGACGATCACGTTCCTGACCGGCACGAGCACGTCAACTCAGGGCCACACCAGCCCTGTGACCTGCGAAAACAGGATGAAAACTTCTCAGTGCACTCCCCGGGGGGTACTGAGTGCTCTGTCCGTCCGGTCCGGGCGGACTCTGAACCCCTGGTGCGGCAGCCGCGTATCTACCCGCAGACGACCCCCGGCGACGGGCACCCCCGCGCCCGGACGGAAGGAGAGCAGCGTGTCGACACCGTCCGAGCCCCCGCCGCACGACGGCCCGTCCCTCGAACCCATCCGTGTCCTGCGGCCCCGCCGCACCGACGCGCTCGCGGAGCTGATGCGGGAGTTCCGGCAGGAGACCGGGCGGGAACCCGGCGGCTACGAGTCCGTGGCGCTGCCGCGACCGCCGGCCGGCTCCGAGGCCCTGACGCAGGAAATCCCGCCCGTGGCAAGCGAGTTCGGCCGCGGCCGAGCGGTGTTCCCTGGAACCGGGCTGCGCCGTGGCGCCGTCGCGGTCGCCGTCCTCGCCGCGGCGGTGATCGGCTTCGGCGGCGCGCTCCTGCTCCGTGGCGAGACCGGCAACGACACCGCGGCCCCCGCACCCCGGCCGACGCGAACCGCCCCGGCCCCCGCCCCCGCACCCACCCCGCCCGCCGCGGACCCCGACGGCCCCGGCACCCTCCGCGAGGGAGCCACCGGCCCCGAAGTGACCGAACTCCAGGAACGCCTCCTGCGCGTCCCGGACGTCTACCGGGACGGCTCCACCAGCGGCCGCTACGACCCCACCCTCACCGCGGCCGTCGCCCGCTTCCAGCTCTGGTACGGCATCCGCGGCGACGAAACAGGTGTCTACGGCAACGACACCCGCGCCGCGCTCGAGTCACGCACCCCGGCGGGCACCGGCTGATGTGTGACCATGGCCTGCATGGACGCGTTCATCGACCGGCTGAACCCCGACATGTGCGTGGTCACGGCCGTCGCGGGAGGTGAACGGGCGGGCTGCCTGGTCGGTTTCGCCTCGCAGTGCTCGCTGCGGCCCGTGCGGTTCGTGGTGTGGCTGTCGGAGCTCAATCACACCTTCCGGGTGGCCCGCAGCGCCGAGGTACTCGCCGTGCACCTGCTCGGCCGCGAACAGCGCGGGCTCGCCGAGCTGTTCGGAGGGCGCACCGGCGACGAGACCGACAAGTTCCAGGACGTGCGGCTGCGCGAGGCGTACGGCGGGGCGCTCGTCCTGGAGGACGCGCCCGCCTGGTTCGTCGGCCGGATCCTGACGCGGGCCGGCGGCGGCGACCACATCGGCTTCGTCCTCGACCCGGTCGAGTGGGGCGGGCAGGAGGCGTACGACGGGCCGCTCCTGCGTCTCTCCGACGCCGTCACCATCGATCCGGGTCACCCGGTCGGCTGACCTCGCGCCCCGTTCGCCGAACACCTGGCAACAGCGGGGAAAGGGAGCGGGACGGACCGCTCGCCGCGCGTCACCCTGGGCCGGGGCGCCGCACCAGGCGCCCGGACCGCCGCGAACCGAAGGCCACGCCCATGAACGGCTCCCGCGTCGCAGGCCTGGTGCTGCCCGCGATGTTCCTGCCGGCCCTGCTCGTGAGCCCGTGGTGGTACTGGCGGCACCGCGGTGACTCGTGAACCGCCGCGTAGGTGCTCCTACCTCTCCTGGACCCCGGGAACCCTGACGTCCACGACGCACACGTCGTCCCGCCGCTCCTCCGGCAGCATCTGCGCGAGCAGCGGACCCAGCGACCCGGGCCCGTCGCCGTGCGGCGTCGCCACGGCGTCCGCGAGGCGTTCCATGCCGCGGTCGATGCTCTCCGGAGGATGCTCGACCAGGCCGTCGGTGAACAGGATGAGCCGGTCGCCCGGGTCGAGACGGCACTCCGCCTCCTCGAAGACGGGTGTGGCGGCCGCCCCGAGCAGCATGCCCCGGGGGCGGTCCAGGTACCGCACCTGGCCGTCCCGCAGGAGCAGGGGCGGGGGGTGCCCGGCCTGTGCCCAGACCAGACGCCGATCGCGGGGGGCGTAGCGGGCCAGCACCATGGTGGCGGTCGCGTGCGAGTCCCCCGAGTGCAGCAGCAGCGTGTTCAGCCGGGCGAGCGCGCCGGTCAGCGACGAGCCCGTGATGACCATGCCCTTCGCGGTGAACCGGAGCTGGGCCATCGTGGCGACGGCGTCCACCCCGTGCCCGGCGACGTCACCGACCACCAGCAGCGCGTCCCCGTCGGGGAGTTCGATGGCGCTGAACCAGTCACCGCCGACGTGCACCCCCGACTGGGCGGGCAGGTAGGCGACCTCGACCCGCAGACCGGCCAGGTGCACCGGCCGGCTGGACATCGGCAGCAGCGCGTGCTGGAGCCGGGACGCCAGGGTCCGCTCGGCCTGGAGCACGTCGTGCTGTGTGATGATCGCCCGCTCGCTCTCGACCAGGGCCAGCTCCGCCCGCCGCCGGGCGGTCATGTCCTGCAGGAAGCCGTGCACCTCGACGGGCGTGCCGAGCCGGTCGCACACCGCCTCGGCCACCAGGCGCAGATGCCGGATGCCGCCGCTCGTCCTGATACGGAACGGCACGTCGAACGGCCTGCCGTCCTGGGCGAGTTCACCGACCGCGCGGGTCAGCGCGGGCGTGTCCTCGGGCAGCGCGAGCTCCGGCACCTCGGTCAGCGGCGCCGGGCCCTGCGCGGGATCCCGGCCGAGGAGGGCGTACACCTGGGTCGACCAGGACGCCTCCGGCGTGACCAGACTCCAGTTCGCCCAGCCCAGGTTGCCCAGCCGCTGCAGATCCGCCAGCCGCTGCTCCTGCCGGTCCGAGGAGCCGTGGCGGATCCAGGAGACGACGAGGGCGTCGCCCAGCGGCGCCACCCGTGCCGTGTACGTGAACAGCTCCGCGACGCCCGCCACGACCTCCTCGTACGCGAACGGCTCGCCCTCGTACTGCTCACCGGTGGCCAGTACGCGCAGACAGCCCCGCCACAGCGGCTCGGCCGCCAGAGCCGGCCGGAGCTCCAGCAGCCGCCGCCCCGCCGGTGGCTCGCCGCTACGGCCCAGCAGGTCGCCCACCTGGGCGGTCGCGGCCTCCACCCGGAAGTCCTCGGCCTCGCCCGACACGGATCGCAGCGGCGTCAGCAGCATCGCCGCGACGGGCAGTGCCTCGAACAGCGCCTGCACCGCGTCCGTGGCGGCGTCGGCGGCCCGCTCGGGCGGGGCATCGAAGGCGCGCAGCCGGCCGGCACACAGCCCGGTGACGCCCCGCAGGTGTGCGCGGTCGCGCGGCGTGAACGCCCCGGCCCGGCCGCGCAGCACCCCGATGCAGACCTCGGCCGAGCCGGACGAGACCACCGGCAGCCAGGCACGCGACCGCCACCGCTCGGGAGGTTCCCCGATCAGCAGGTATCGCCGCCCGTCCGAGGTCACGTCCTCCAGCCAGCGGGGCTCGCCCGCCCGCAGCGCCTCCAGCGGCGCTATGCCGGTCAGCGGCGGCACCTGGCACCACTGGGAGGCAAGCTGGTCGTCGATGCCCGCGTGCCCGATGAGTTCGAGGCCGCCGTCGGGCCTGCGGGCGTACAGCAGGATCGCGTCCGCCGACATATCGGGGCCGAGATGGTCCAGCAGGCACCGGGCGAGGTCGTGCGGTGTCGTCACCCGAACGAGGGCCTGGCCGAATCGGGCCAGAGCGGCCGTGACGTCGTCCGGCACGGCCGTCTCTTCCAGGGCGCCGGTTTCGGAGCCGGGAGTCTCCATGCCGTCGGACTCGCCCGCCCTGCCCGGACGGGGTGCTGCGGGCGCGAGGCGGCCGAGGGTGATCCAGCACTCCTCCAGCAGGGTGTGACGGGCCGCTTTGGCCTGCTGGAGCAACTGCTCGCCCGCCGCGTCGGCGGAACACCCGGTGAGCGTCATCACCGCGCCCTTGGCCCGTTCCACGACAGCCGAGGTGGCCGCCTGGTCGCGCAGCCGGTCCAGCTCGGCGCGCTGCCGGGCGACGATCTTGGCCAGTTCGACCAGGTCCGGTGCGGCACCGGGCTGCGCCGGTGTCACGGGCTCGCTCGTCACGCGTTGAGCATGGCACACCTGGCCGGATTCGAAGACCGCCTTGTGCGCACGGACCGTTCGCCGGTCCCGGGCGCCCCCTCGGTCACCTCCGCCTCGCGGGGGACGGCCTCAGCGGCCGTCGCGCGGATACAGCCACTGCCTCAGCAGCCGGCTGAGCCTCGGCATCACCAGGTACGTCAGCACCGGCAGCATGATCAGCGGGAACACGGCGGCCCGCAGCGGCAGCGGCCAGCCGGTGGTGTGCGGGGTCACCAGCCACTGGATGAGCAGGGTGAAGGGGTAGGCGCCGAGGAAGGTCGTGAGGACCATCTTCCACCGGGGCGGGGCCTGCGCCGTGGTGCCCGGCAGGCTGAACCAGGTCTCCATGCCGGTCGTCGACTGCCGTTCGCTGCTGACCTCGGTGGCGATGTCCTCGATCCGCCGGTGCCAGTGCGCGCGTTCCTCGGACTCCAGCCAGGCGGCGAGCCGGTGCCGGTCGGACCAGCGCAGCACCGCGTGGTAGCGGTGTCCGTCCTGCGGTGTCAGCCAGGAGACGCCCTCGTTGCCCGGGAACTGTCTGGCGCAGCGGCTGATGCCGCGCGTCCACTCCTCGAACTGCCGCTCCCGGCCGGGGCGCACCTGCCAGGTCAGGATCGTGGTCACCGGCTCGGCGCGCCGGACTTCCGTGGTGCTCATTCCTCCACGTGTGCCACGCGTGGCGCGGCTCATGCCCCCCGGTTCACGCCTGGCGGTTCGCCTCCACCAGGGCCTGCGTGACCGCCCGGACGCTGCGCGCGATGTGCTGCAGCTGCATGACCTCGGCCGCGTACAGCTTGATCGTGTGCTCGATGACGCCCTCGTGCAGGCCGAGTCCGGGCAGGTCGGCGCGGGCGGTCTGCAGGGCGGTGCGGGCGATCCGGATCTCGTTCTGGACCTGGATGTGGGCGTGCCGGGCGAGGAGGACGGGCTGGCGGACGAACACGGGGTATCCGGCGTAGCGCGCCGGCACCAGCTCGCGCAGCCACTTGGCCGCGGAGCGCTCCCAGTCGTAGCTCCCGGGGGTCTTGACCTGGCAGGGCCAGTCCGGGCTGATGCGCGTGGACGTCAGGGGCATGATCATCGCTTCCGGGTGTGCGGCGTCGTGAGGGTGGACGACGGGTCGGGGCGGCCCCGGCCTAGGGGATGGCCGGGGCCGCCACGGACACCCTGGAGGCCGGAGTGGGTAGGCCCCGGCTTCCACGGGTGCGGAACGGATCCGGAACAGCCGGGTCGCGTTCCGTGAGCAGTATTTATATATGCCATCCGGTTTGCAAGGAGCATGAAAACATTCATGCGTGCTTTGTTGTGGATGGTCCCCGTGTGTGCGCGGATGCGTGCCGCCCGGTCACTGAGCCGGCCCCTGAGCCGGCCCCTGGGTCAGTCTCCTGGGTCTTCTCGTGAGTCAGTCCCTGAGGAAGAACTGGTGCTGGTCGGCGACCTGCTCGTACTCCTCGAGCCGGGCCTGCGTCCGTTCCGGATCCGCGTCCGTCATGGCCTGCAGCAGCGCCGAGCACATCACGCCCGGGGCGGCGTAGGAGTCGAAGACCAGGCGCGATCCGGTGCCGGTGGCGAAGGCGACGTCGGCCTCGTCCGCCAGCGGCCCGAGCGCCAGGTCGGTGATCAGCGCGACCTTGAGCCCGGCGCCCCGCGCCACCCGGACAGCCGTCAGGGTCTCCTGGGCGTGCCGGGGCATGGAGAACGCCAGCACCCAGGTACCACCCGCCTCACGCGACTGCAGCAGCGCGTCGTAGGCGACACTGCCGCCCCGCGTGACGAGCCGGACGTCCGGGTGGATCCGGCGGGCGGCGTAGGCGAAGTACTCGGCCAGCGAGACGGAGATGCGCAGCCCGAGGACCGTCAGGGGTGCCGACGACGACAGCTTGCGGCCGATGTCGATCACCAGGTCGGGATCGGTGAGGTCCCGCCGCAGGTTCTCCAGGTTCTCGATCTCGGTGTCGACCGCCGCCTGCAGTTCGTTGCCCCGGTTCTCCTCCGCCGGGCCGCCCGCGAGGGTGCCGAGCGCGATCGACTGGAGCTTCTCGCGCAGCGCCGGATATCCGCTGAAGCCGACCGCCGAGGCGAACCGCGTCACCGAGGGCTGGCTCACCCCGACCCGGTCCGCGAGATCCGTGATCGACAGGAACGCCGCCTCGGTGATGTGCTCGATGAGGTACTGGGCGATGCGCCGCTGCCCCGGGGACAGCCGGGGCCGGTCGAAGAGAGTACGCAGCTGGGAGGACGGGGAGACCTCCGTCTCCGGGGCGGCCTTCCCCGAGCTGATCGCGGATGCCTGTGCGCGTGCCTGCTGCGGCGATGGCACCGGTGCGCCTCCTTCGTCTCCCAGGGACGTTCAACATAGCTCACCCACCGTGGTGACCAGGGATTCTTCGCGCAGCATGAGGTGCCCGGCCCGGGCATACCCGTAGGCCCGGCGGGAACCCGCCGTCGCAGACCCTACCGAGAGGAGCCACGGCGATGACCGTCCCCGAGGAGAACCGGCCCAAGACGCAGACCACGGACGAGGTCCTGGAACAGCAGGAGGAGAGCCGCGACCGGCCGCCGGGCGGTACGGGCCGCACGCTGCGCGAGGCCCTGGAGGAGGCCGAGGTGCGCCCCGGCGACTACGAGGACCGGTAGGGGCCCCGGCCACCGCAAACGAACCGATGACGCTTCCGGCAGGTGAGATCGCATGGGCGCACTGAGTGCGCTGGAAGAGACCCTGGAGAACCGATGGGACGCGCTGTGGGCGCGGGTCCGTGACAAGGGGCGGGTCGAGGTCGTCGACGCCTTGCGGCGCGAGTGCGACGACCACGCCGTGGTGTGCCGTGAGGGCCGCGTCATGGTTCCCAACGCCTACGACGTGGAACTGCCCGAGGACGTACACGACCAACTGACCCGCACCGGCACCGACGTGGGCCAGGCCCTCACCGACAGTCTGGCCCGCCACGCGGAACGCCGGGGCTACGAGTGGGCGGGACCCCTGGCGGTCCACGTGGCGAGGTGCCCCCACGTCCCCAACGGCCGCTACCGGGTGGCCAGCCGCGTGATGCCCCACGTGAGCGCGGACGGCTTCTTCTACGCGACCCACTGAAGGCGTCCCCACAGGAGCGCGGGCGCGGGGAGCCGCGCGAACAGCCACAGCGCACGCGCGGCCGGCGACAGAGGGGGCACTCAGCGGCGATAGACCGTGATCGAGTGCCCGACATGGTCAACGGGGCGGCTGCTGCCGATCAGTTCGGCCAGCCGCCCCGTGGCCTTCGCCGCCGCGGAGTCCGAAACCGCCAGGAGCCCGCGCACCTCACCCACCGGCACCCGCCGGGGATCCGCGCTCTCGATGCCGTAGAACCCGGGCACCCCGCTGCCCTTGTACACGAGCCACACCCGCTCGCCCGGGTACCGCTCCCGCAGCCGGTCAGCGAGCCGCCCCAGGTCCTGGCCCCAGTCCACGTTGGAGTCGTGCAGCCACTCCCGCGTCCGGCCGGGCCCTCCGAACGCCTCGTTGGAGTACGGCAGATAGCAGGGAAACGTCCGCACCGAACTGACCGCGGCGAACGCCACCAGCACGGCCGCCCCGACGGACACCCACCGCCGTCGCACCTCCAGCACGCACCCCGCCGCCACCGCGAGGAACAACGGCAGGAACACGGCGTACCGGGTCCCGAAGTCCCGCGCCCCCTGCATGGCCGCCGCCAGCAGCACCAGGGGAGCGGCCAGGAGGTGAGGGGCGGCAGGCCGCAGCCGCCGTACCGCCACGACGGCCAGGACACCCCCGGCCCACAGCGCCGCCGTCCCCAGCGGCGTCTTCACCAGCAGCGCGGCCGGCAGGTAGTACCAGAGCGAGCCGTCGTAGAGCCGCCCGAACAGAAAGCCCTGCCAGGGCCGGTTCTCCAGCCCGAACTGCACCCGCATCCCGTCCCGGTAGGCCTCCGGGAAGGGCAGGAGACGGACCAGCAGCCCCCGCAGCCCGTGCACCACGGGCACGTGCTGCTCCGGAGTCCAGCGCAGCCGCCAGTCGACCAGCAGGTACGTGGCCCACACGACCGCGATCGCTGCCAGCGCCACCACGCCCGCGGCCGAGACCGCACGCACGAGGCGCCGGCCTCCCGCGGGCGCCTGCCACACCGACACCGCGGCCAGCACCACGAGCACCGGCACGGCGGGCAGTGTGCTCATCCTCGTGGCCAGAGCCGCCCCCAGCGCCACCCCCGCGAGGGGTACGTACGGCAGGGGCTTTCGGCGGGCCCGCCACACCAGCCACGCCGACGTCAGCACGAACCCGGCGGCCGGTACGTCGAGCGTGGCGAGCGAGCCGTGGGCGATGACGTCGGGGGAGAAGCAGTACAACGCGAGCGCGGCCAAACCGGCGACCGGCCCGGCCAGTTCACGGGCGAAGGCGAAGACGACAAGCCCGAACGACAGGGTCAGCGCGATCACCGGGAGGCGGGCCCAGAGCATCAGCCGCCACGGGTCGTTGCCCGACTCGTAGAGGAGATGCCGCCCCGACAGGCCCTGGTCCCCGGCGAAATCCGGGTCGACGTGCGGACGGGCGAGGGCCACCCCCACGCCGATCACCAGCTTGCCCAGCGGCGGATGCTCGGGATTGTGCCGCAGCCGGTGCTCGTGCACGTACTCCGAGGCGGCGCCCACGTACACCGGTTCGTCGATCGTGGGGGTCTGCCGCACGGCGGTGGTGACCATCGCGAACGCCATCTGCGCGAGCAGCACCGCCACGAGCAGCGGCACCGCCCACCGTCCGCCGGGCCGCCGGGCGGAGCCCGCCGGGGCCGGGGGCGAGAGCGACACCGGCCGGGGCACGGCGGGAGCGATCCAGAGGTCCCTCATGGGCCCACTCTGTATCAGCCCCCGCCGTACACGGCGTCACCGCCGCACGAGTCGCACCGACAGTCCGTCAGCCGTGTGGACGGGCACGGCCCGCAGCGTCTGCGAGTCCAGCTCGACCCGGTCGAACCGGCCGCGCAGCAGCGGAGCCGACAGGACCGGGACGGTCGTGCCCGCGGCCGGCGGCCGCTCGTCGTCGAGCCGCAGCGACAGCACGGCGCCCCGGCCCAGCAGGACCCGCCGGCGCACCGTGAGAGCCGGGCCGTGGTCCCCGCGCAGCGGCAGCTCCAGCGTCGAGCGGCCCTCCTGGACGTACGAGCCGCGTACCCGCAGCACCTGGTCCGCGCGGAGCGTGCCGCCCGTGACCCGGACGTCGCCCTGGCCCAGGGCGCCCGGCGACGCGGCGACCAGCGTGCCGGCCTCGACGACGGTCCCGCCGCGGTAGCGGTTGCGGCCCGTGAGGGTGAGGGTGCCCGTACCGCGCTTGGTCAGCCCGCCGTCGCCCTCGATGTCGTTGCGCCAGCTGTCGGCCGCGTGGAAGCCGCCGGCCGCCGCGTCCAGCGTGACGGTGACGTCGCAGTCGAAGGCTCCGTACCCGTCCGCCGCGGCGAAGAGGTTCAGCCGGCCCCACTGCTCGAATCCGTCCAGCAGGACGTACCCGGAGGGCAGCCCCGTCGTCCGCAGCACCTCGCGGCGCTGGGCCGCGGTCAGGTACGGCAGCCGCGTCTCCAGCAGCACCTCCGCACCCTTCGGCACGGTGAGCGGGTCCTTGGGGCCGCGGCGCGGCAGGACGTACGTCAACCGGTGCCCGACCGCACGGGCGTTGGCCGCACGGTCGCCGTACGCGTCCCCGTCACCCGGGTGGGCGTAGGCGTACAGCGTGTCCGCCGTCGTGCCGGTCCGCTGCGTGAAGTAGGCGAGGGCCTGCGCGCGGGCCGCCGCCTTCAGCTCCGCGTTCGCCGGGTCCGCCAGGGCAGCGGCGGTCAGGGCGGTGGCCATGACGCGGCCGCCGATGACGTCGACCGTGGAGTGCATGCCCGCCATGATCCGGGTGTGGCTGAGCTCGAACGCGCGCGTCACGATCTCCTGGAACCGCTCGGGCACGGCGTACGCGAAGGCCAGACCGGCCAGGTGGAAGGCGTTGGTGTGGCCGCTGGGGTACCCGCCGTCCTCCTCCGGGTGCTCCGAGCGCTGGCGCAGCAGCTGCGTGGCGACGACCACGTCCGAGTCGTACACCGGGTAGCCGAGGGCGTCCTTCCTCCCGGTGTCGACGACCTCGCTGTCCTCGTTCATCCGCCACGGACGCGGGTACTGGAAGGTGAACTTGCCCGGGTTGCTCGAGGCGAACGGACCGCGCACGGTGTCGACCAGCCTGGCCACCTTGCCGAGTTCCGAGTCGTGGGAGCCGGCGCCGATCGCGGAGCCGGCCGGGGCGTCGGCGGGCAGGGTGTCGCTGATCTTGGCGGGGGGCGTGCCGTCCGGGGCGGCGGTGATCGACGTGACCGCCCTGGCGCCCGCCTTGTACAGACCGGCGAGCGGGCCGAGACCGGCGATCATGGCGTAGCTCTGGTGCTGACGGTCGTAGAGGAACGCCTCCTTCGCCTGGGCCTCGGTGCGGGACCGCGTGACCCGGGCGCAGTAGCGCATGTTGGCGCGCAGCACCTCGCGGTCCAGGACCCGGCCGGTGTCCCAGGCGTCGCCGGTCTTCCACACCTCGGCCATGCCGCCCAGGACCCGGACGACCGCGTTGGTCTCGGGGGTCAGGTTCGCGAGGACGTTCGACTTGTAGTCGTCGACGAACGGGGCGAAGCCCGTGGCCGCCTTCGCGTCGGCGGCACCCAGCCACGCGGCGAAGGTCGGTGCGGCGAGCAGGCCCGCCGAGGCCCCGAGGGAGGTTCTGAGGAAGCCCCGCCTGTCGACGGTGGCGGCGGCGGTGCGGTGCTCGGCTGATGACGGCATGGGTGCGCCTCTCTGGAGTTCTGCCGATTAGTTCTGCGACGGGAGCTCCGGCCGTGCGGCCGGGACGTACTGTGACGTGTGCGACTTCTGGTGTCTCTGAGCACTTGTGTGGCACCTGTTGCGTACGAGGGAAGATCTACGGCCGTGCTGTGGCCCTTCGGGGAGGGGACGGCCACGGGCCGGTGTCCGGACGGTGAACGGCGGCCGCCCGGCTCACAGAAGCGAACGGGCCGGCGCCACCGCGCCCTCGACCGGGGGCACGCGCAGGGGCTGCCGCCGGGCTCCGGGCAGGGCTTCGGCGAGAGCCGAGGTGAACGCCTCGTACAACGCGGGCCGGGCGAGCGCCGTGCCGCCCCCCACCACCACGTCGTCCACCGTGACCCCGCGCGCGGCGAGCCGTACGACGAGCGCGGCCAGCGCCCGGCCGCCGTCGGCGATCACGGCCCGGGCGAGCGATGAGCCGGCCTCGGCGGCTTCGAACACCACCGGTGCGTGACGGCCCCGGTCGGCGGAGACGTCCGTGCCGGCCTCCAGCGCCGCGCCGAGCGCGGGCACCTCGGCCACGCCGAACGCGGCGACCAGCCCGGTCGCCAGCGCGTCGGGCTCCTCGCCGCGGTCGTGCGCCGCCCAGACGGCCCGCGCGGCCTCGCGGACGAGGCCGGCCGCGCTGGCGACCGGGCTGGTCGCCGAGCACCGCGCCCCAGCCGCCGACCTGTACCGGGCCGCCGTCGGGCGAGGACCCCACGGCGACCGAACCCGTACCGGCGACCAGGCCGACGCCCCTGTCCAGCCCCGCGGCGGGCACGAGCAGTTCGGCATCGCCCACGACCAGCGCGGGTACCCCCAGCCGCTCCTGAAGCGCGGCCCGGACCCCCGCGCCTGGCGGGGTGTCTCACAGGCGTGCCCGCCCACGGCGACGGCGGACGGGCGGGCACCGGGCGGCGGGGCGTCATGGAGCAGGGCGACCAGCCGGCCGGCGGCGGCCCCGGCATCGTGCGGCCGCCCCGCGCTGCCGCGGACCCGGTCGACGACGGTCCCGCCGCGCGCGAGAGCGCGCAGCTGCGTCTTGGTGCCGCCCACGTCGATACCGACCACGTAAGGCGTGGAGTCCTGCACGGGTCCTCTTTCGTCGGAGCGCGGTCACGACGACGGCAGGCGAACCGCACGTCGGACCACGGCAGTTGAAGAGGTAAGGAAGCCCCGGGACGGGCTTCTGCGGGCCACGGCAGGCGAGTACCGTGGAGTTCGTTAGGAAGTTAACTAACGAAGTAGGGTGCGTCAAGAGGCACGGAATTCCCGATGCCGCGCCACTCTTGCGACCGGCCTGCACGGCCGCAGCACGACCTGGGGAGACCATGCAGCTGAGTGAGAGTGCCCGTGTGGTGTTCGAGGTACTGGCCGGGACGGGCACGGCCACCCGCCCCCAGCTGGCGGCCGGTGCGGGCCTTTCCAAGCCGACCGTCTCCACCGCCGTGGCCGAACTCGAGGCCGTCGAGCTCGCCGCCCACTCCGGGCGCGCCTTCGGCGGCACCGGCCGCAGCGCAGCGATCTACCGTCTCGGACCGGCCGCCGGTGCCGTGCTCGCGGTCGACCTGGGGCCGGCCAGGACGAGGGTGCGCGGCTGCGCCCTGGACGGCACGCCGCTCGCCGAGGGCACCGGCACCCGCCCCGAGGCGGCCGGCACCGTCCGCAAGGTCCTCGACGCGCTGCCGGCCGGGGCTCCGCTGCGGGCCGTCGTCGTCGCCGTCGGCGACGTCACCACGCGCGACCGCGAGGGCGCCGGGGAACGCCCCGCGACCGCCAAGGCCGGACCCGCCTTCGACGCCATGGCCGTCGCGCTGCCCGAGGGTGTGCCCGTCCACCTGGAGAACAACGTCAACTGCGCCGCCCTCGCCGAACTGCACGAGGGTGCTGCCGTGGGCCGCGACACCTTCGGGTACCTGCGCATCGGCGTCGGCATCGGTCTCGCCGTCGTCATCGGCGGCCGGGTACTGCGCGGCGCGAACGGCGCCGCCGGTGAGGTGGCCCGGCTGCCCTACCCCTGGGACGACGACCGCGCCCCGTGCCACGAGGGTCTGGAGCAGCGCATGGGCGCGCGCACCCTGCTGCGCCGGGCGGCCGAGGCCTGGCGGGACGCCGACGGACCCCGCCCGCGCACCGCGGAGCGGCTCCTAGCCCTCGCCGGGCAGGGGCACGCCACGGCTCGTGCCGTGGTCGACGCGCACGCCGCCGACGTGGGCCGGCTCGCCGCCGCCGTCGCCGCCGTCCTCGACCCCGGACTGATCGTGCTGGGCGGCGGCACCGGCGCGGATCCGCAGCTCCTGCCGGGTGTCCGGGCCGAGCTCGGGCGGCTGAGCTGGCCCACCGAGGTGGTCAGCAGCGTGGTCGGGGACACCGGCACCGTGGCGGGCGCCAGCAGGCTGGCCGTGGCCCATGGAATTCAAACCGTGACCGGAGCTGTGCGGGCGAAGCATTGACGGCTGCGCCATCGGTCTGCCAATGTCCGGACAAGCGCTTTCTGAGCCGGCCGGGACGCCGGCTCCGGGTGAGCCTCCCGCCCGTACGTGAAGTACGGCAGCCGCACGAGGGCGTGCTTGTGCGACGCCGGCCGTCATGGCCGGGGACCCCACCCGTCAGGGCAGACGCGGCCGGGCGAGGCCGTGCCTCCGGAAAGCGAAATCTCCTGCAAAATGCACCCGTGCCGCCTCGGCTGGCGCCGTGCTTCTTCCGCTACGACGAAAAGGGATTGAAGATGACCAGTCTGGGTGTGCGGCGCTCGCGCCGACTCGGCCGCAGCGGCATACGCCGCGTTGTTCCCCTCGCTGCTGTGGCGACGGCGGGTGCCCTCCTTCTCTCCGCCTGTGGGTCGGAGTCCGACTCGGGCGGGAACGCCAAGTCGCTGACGTTCTGGATCTCCACGGTCCCGGGGCAGGACGCGGGCTGGAAGAAGATGGTGGCGCAGTACAAGAAGGAAACCGGCGTCAAGGTCAAGCTCGTCAACATCCCCTACGACGGCTACGACGCGAAGCTGCGCAACGCCGCGCAGGCGAACTCCCTGCCCGACGTGGCGGCGGTGCCGAAGCTGGACCCGATCTGGGCGAACAAGCTGATCGACCTCGGCTCCATCGCCAACAAGAAGAGCAACAAGATCAACAAGAACTTCATCGCCAAGGACTCGTCCGGGAAGGTGCTGTCCATCCCCTCGGACGTCACCGCGTCCGGCCTGTTCATCAACAAGACGCTGTTCGAGAAGGCCGGCGTCTCCTTCCCGACCTCGCCCCAGAAGACCTGGACCTGGACCGACTTCATCAAGGCGGCGGACAAGGTCCGGGAGAAGACCGGCGCCAAGTACTCCCTGACCTTCGACCAGTCGCCCTCCCGGCTCCGCGCCATGGTGTACGAGCTCGGCGGGAAGTACGTCCACGCGGACTCCTCCGGCAAGTTCTCGGTGGACGCCGCGACCAAGAAGGCCGTGAAGCGCTTCGTCGAGATGAACGACGACAAGACCATGCCGAAGTCGGTGTGGACCAGCGGCGCCGACCCGTCGGCCATGTTCCAGAGCGGTGACGTGGTCGCCTACTGGTCCGGCGTGTGGCAGGTGCCCGCCTTCGCGGAGAGCATCACGAAGTTCGACTGGGCGAGCGTCCCGACTCCCGCCGAGCCGGTGCAGGCCAGCGACGTCAACAGCGGCGGCATGACGGTCGGCTTCAACAACAACGCCGACGCGGCCGCCGCCGCGACGAAGTTCCTGTCCTGGCTGTACGAGCCGGCCCACTACCAGGCGCTGTGCGAGGCGTCCGGGTTCCTGCCCGTCGAGAGCGGTCTGAATCCGAAGTACCCCTTCAAGTCCGAGGCGGCGCAGGCGGCGTTCAAGCTGTACAACGAGTCGATCCCGCTGTACGCCCCGATCTCCGGCTACTTCAACACCGCGCAGACGAACTGGGTGCTGAAGGGCAAGAGCCTCACCGAGGACCCGACCAAGACGGAACTGGGCAAGGCGATCAACGGTCAGCAGTCGGCCGACAAGGCCCTGCAGAACATCGTGGACGGCTACAACCAGCAGGTCGGCGGCTGAGCGCGGGCCCACAGGTCCGGGCGGCGGGGTCGAGACACCGCCGCCCGGCCTCGGCCCCCCCACGTGATGCCGGGCTCATGGCCTGAGCCCACAGGCCCCATTCCACCAGCACGGAGTCAGGAAGATGACCAAACGCGCCCCGGACGTGTCCGCGAGCCCGCTCAGGAGACACAGCAAGTACACCCTTGCGCCGCTCGTCCTCATCGCGGCCAATGTCGTGCTCTTCGCGCTGTTCTTCGTCTGGCCGGCGGTGATCGGGCTCGTCTACTCCTTCACGAACTACACGGGCGTGGGGGCGTTCCAGTTCGTCGGACTGGACAACTACAGCAACCTGTTCGGGGACTCCACCTTCTTCGACGCGCTGACCCGGACGCTGCTGTACACCGTGCTCTTCGTTCCGCTGAACTTCGCGTTCTCGCTGCTCATCGCCAATGTGCTGGTGAGCAAGCACGCCAAGGGCGTGTCGGTCGCCCGCGTCTTCTTCTTCATTCCGTGGCTTCTGTCGCCCATCGTCGTGGGTGTCCTGTGGCGGTGGCTGTTCGGTGAGAACTTCGGACTGGTCAACCACGTCATCGAGACGCTCGGCGGAAGTGCCGTTCCGTGGCAGTCGAACGCGGACCTGTCGCTGATGGTGGTGGTGGCGGCGGCATCCTGGGCCTGGACGGGCTTCTCGATGCTGCTGTTCATCGCGGCGATCAAGAACGTACCGGCGTCGTACTACGAGGCGGCCTCGCTCGACGGCGCCGGTCCGTGGCGCCAGTTCGTCAGCATCACACTGCCGAGCATCGCGCCCACTTCCTTCATCGTCATCCTGCTCAACACGATCCACGCGATGAAGGAATACCCGCTGTTCGCCTCCCTCAACAACGGCGGCCCCGGAACGTCGAACAATTTGCTTGTTCAGTACATCTATCAGACCGGCTTCAAGTCGGGCCAGATCGGCTACGCGAGCGCCGCGTCGTTCGTGCTCATGCTCATCCTGATGGCCGTCGCGATCATCCAGCTGATCGTCAACCGGCGGGTGGAGAACCGATGACAACCACAGACATGCCACGCCCGGTCGACTCCGAGCCCGGACGGGCTGTTCCCAGGAAGCGGCCTCGCGGCGCGGTCGGCGGTGGGATGCGGCGCGCGGTGCCCGCGACGACACTGCTGTGGGTCCTGGCGGCCGTCTACGGGTTTCCGGTGCTGTGGTTCGTCCTCAGCTCCTTCAAACCTGCGGGAGACTTGTTCTCCTCGCTGACACTGTTTCCGGACGACCCCAGCCTGTCGGGCTACAGGGCAGCGTGGGACGGCGCCAACTTCTCCCAGTACTTCATCAACACGGCCATCGTGTGTGTGATCGCGACGATCCTCACGGTGGGCGTCAGCTGCTGCACGGGGTACGCGCTGGCCAAGTACGACAACAAGTGGCTCAAGGCGTTCTTCATCTGCATCCTGGCCACGACGATGCTGCCGTCCGAGGTCATGCTCGCCCCGCAGTTCCTGGTGGTCCGCGACCTGGGCCTCTACAACTCGCTCGCGGGCATCATCTTCCCGGCCTTGCTCACCGCGACCGGATGCTTCATGTTCCGCCAGTTCTTCCTGACGGTCCCGGACGAGCTCATCGAGGCCGCCCGCATCGACGGGGCGCGTGAGCTGTCGATCTTCCTGCGGATCATGGTGCCGATCTCCCGGCCCATCATGCTGACGCTCGCCATCCTGTCGTTCCAGTGGCGGTGGAACGACTACATCTGGCCGCTGCTGATGCTCAACGACCCCAACAAGTTCACCGTGCAGATCGGCATCCAGAGCCTCGTCGGGGCGCAGAACATCAACTGGTCGGTGGTGCTCGGCGGATCGGTCATCTCCATGATCCCTCTGATCGTCGTCTTCCTGGTGTTCCAGCGCTACGTCATGAACGCCGACATCAACGCCGGACTGAAGGACTGACCGTGCCCGCCTCGCTCGACCACGAGTTCGTCCGCGCGGTGGCCGGCGCCGTCGGTGGCCGGGCCCGCACCCCCCGAGTGATCCCGACAACCCACGGCATGGTCACCACCGGCATGAAGGGCTGATCCACCCGTGCACCTCCCTCATCAGCGCGGCCCGTTGCACGACCTCGCGGACACCCCGGAGGCGTACGACGCCGTCCTCGCCGACGTCACCGAGCAGGCCCTGGCCCGCATGACGCCGCAGGGAAACCTCGAGCACCCCGACTGCGTCGACGACATCGGCGACACGTCCCTCGGCATCACCTCACTGCTGGCCCTGGCCTGGCAGCGGAGCAAGGACCAGCGGCTGGTGGAGGCGGTCCGCCGCAGCCTCGCCTTCCACCTGGACCAGCGGGTCTACACCGAGGACAACCCCGGCTACCCCAACCTGCGGGTGCGTGACTCCGGACTGCCGTACGCCCGGTACACCCTGGCGGCCGGCGCCCACCCCGTCGGCGACTGGCCGAGCACGGTCTGGGCCCTGCTCCAGGCGGTCAATGTCCTGGACGCGGCCGACGGCCTCGTCGACGACGTACAGCGCTCGGACCTCCTGAAGGTGGCACACGGCTACTGGCGCTGGCTGACCGAGGTGACCTTCTTCAACCCGCAGGAGGCCGGCAACCAGGCGATCGGCTGCGTCGTCGGCGGCCTGATGCTGGCCCGCCACCTCGCACCCGCCGAGGGCGAGGCGGTGCTGCGGGAGGCGCTGCGGCTGTACGAGGACGAGATCCGCGCCCACCGGGTCGCCGACCGCGGCGCGCTCCTGCCCCCCGAGCACGGCGGCGCCTACGACAACAACTACGGGCCGATCTCCCTGTCCTTCCTCGCCCAGGCCCACCGGATCAGCGGCGAGGAGGTCTTCGCCGAGGACGGCGACGCGCTCGCCCGCTACATCGACGCCCGCCTGACCAACGGCGGGTTCGACAACGGCGGCCCCCGCTACAGCGAGCAGCACTCCGCCTTCGAATCGGTGCTGGGACTGCGCTACTTCAGCGCGCGCATCGGCTCCGACCTGGGCCGCTACCGGGGCGACAGCCGCTGGGCCCGGCACGCGTGCAAGGCGGACGGCGGCGTCGACGGCCACTTCGCGTGGATGCTGGTCTGGCAGATCCGGGACACCACGCGCTGGCACCGCACTCCCTCGCCGGCTCCGGCCCGCCACCAGCTCCGCGCGGGCACGGTGTCGGTGGCCTTCGACGACCGCATGACCCCGTCGCTGGTCGAGGCGGCCGGCACGTACTACCTCCCGGCCGCCGTGCGCCGCCAGCACGGCTTCGGTCCGGTGACCGACGGCTTCCTGCTGTGCCGCCCGATGGGGGAGGTCCGCGTCCGGGACGTCAGCGCCGACGGCCTCACGGCGAAGCTGGTCACCAAGCCGGTCGTGGGCCGTGACCACGTCCTGCGTCACGTCCAGTCCCTGTACGTGACGGACGGCACCACCCTGTGGACGACGGTCGCGGTGGAACGACTCCCCGGCACGCCGTACCTCCTCGCCGGCCTGCCCTACGCCACCGACGACGGCGACCGCGTCCGCAGGACCGCCGACCCCCGGGCCGTGGCGGCAGGGGGCCTACGGGTGACCCACCCGGCCCCGGACGACCCGCACCACTTCGACACCCGCGCGTCCGTCACCCAGGAACAGGCCGCCTTCGCCCTGGCCCTCGACCCTCGCGGCTACGGCAACCCCGACGAGGGCTGGCGCCACCTGGTCGCCTCCTCCGCCCTGGAGGCCGACCCGGCCCCCGGCGCCCCCGAGGACCTGCACGTCTTCGCGGTCCGCTACGGCCCGGGAGGCGACGCGTTCACACCGGCGCTCGCGCGCGAGGGCGCGGCCCTCAGGGTTCGCACGGAGGCGTTCACGGCGGTGATCGGCGACGCGGCAGGCGACGCGAACGCCGAACCGGAGCTGACCCTGTCCCGCGGAACGGACGCCTGACAGCGGTTCACCCACGGCGCTGCGGCGGGTACGGCCCGAGCGCGGGCAGTCCACCGCCTGCCGGCAGGGCCTGATCACCCACGCCGAGCCCTCGGACGGGGCACGCCTGGTCGCGCGCATGGTTCACTCCTCTCCGCGCGGCAGTGCCGACTCCGGTACCACCAGGTCGGCCCGTCCCCGGGTCGTCGCGACCAGTTCCGCGTTGGGCTGGTCCGAGCGGGACACCCATGCCCGGGCCTCCTTCTGCGTCTTGCCGAACCGCCCGTGCCGGGCGACCAGTCGGCGGATCCGCTCAGGCTCGGGGAGTTCGCAGAACCACACCTCGTCGAGGAGCGGACGGACGCGGGCCCAGGCTCCGGTGTTCAGCAGGAGGTAGTTGCCCTCGGTGATGACCAGACGGGCCGTAGGAGGGACCGGGATCGCGCCCGCGAGCGGCTGCTCCAGGACGCGTTCGAAGCCGGGGGCGTAGACGGTGTCGTCGGCGTGTGTCTCCTCGCGCAGGCGCGCCAGCAGGGCCGCGTAACCGGCCGCGTCGAAGGTGCCGGGCGCGCCCTTGAGGTCGCGCAGGCCGAGGCGCTCCAGTTCGGTGTCGGCCAGGTGGAAGCCGTCCATGGGGACATGGGCGACCCAGGGGGCGCCCGATCCGTTCAGGTCCCGGACCAGCCGCCCGGCGAGCGTCGACTTGCCCGCGCCGGGGCCGCCGGCGATGCCGAGGAGCGCGCGTCGGCCGCCCCGGGGCAGGGCGGCGGCGCGGTGGACGAGGTCGTCGTAGGTGAGCGGCACGGAGAAGAGTGTGTCACCGGCGTCCGGGCCCGGCGCGAGAGCCCCGCACCCCTCGCGCCGCCGTGCGTGCGTCTGGCGTACCTGCGGCGTGCGCCACTCACTGGAACATCTCCGGGCGGGGAACCGGTCCTGTATGACGCAGCTCGGTCTCCCCGAAGACATCCAGGCCTGCCTCTTCGATCTCGACGGCGTCGTCACCAGGACGGCCCTCGTGCACGCGGCCGCCTGGAAGGAGATGTTCGACGCCTTCCTGCGCGAGCGGGACGGTGAGGACTTCCGGCCGTTCGACGCGGCGACCGACTACGACGAGTACGTCGACGGCCGGCCACGCGCCGACGGCGTGCGCACCTTCCTCGCCTCCCGCGGCATCGACCTGCCCGACGGCGACCCGGACGACCCGCCCGGCGCCCGGACGGTGCACGGACTGGGCCACCGCAAGAACGACCTGGTCCTCGAGAAGATCCGCACCGACGGTGTGGAGGCCTACGAGGGCACCCTGCGGTACCTGGAGGCGGTCCGGGCCCGGGGACTGAGCACCGCGGTCGTCTCCTCCAGCGCCAACTGCCGTGACGTGCTGCGCTCGATCGGCGCCGAGCACTTGTTCGACGTACACATCGACGGCCTGGTCGCGGCCGAGCGCAAGCTGCCCGGCAAACCGCACCCCGACACGTTCCTGGCCGCCGCCGAGGACCTCGGTGTCCCGCCGTCCGCGGCCGCCGTCTTCGAGGACGCCCTGGTCGGCATGGACGCGGGCCGCGCGGGCCGCTTCGGGTACGTCGTCGGTGTCGACCGCGTCGGGCAGGCCGACGCCCTGTACGCGCACGGCGCCGACATCGTGGTGAAGGACCTGGCCGAACTGGACGGTACGGAGTGATCGTGCAGCGGGCGTACGCCATCGAACCCGGGGTCGACGAGGGCGAACCCCACGGGCGGCTCGTCACCCCATGAGCGGACCCTGGACCTGCGGCGCGGTGTGCTGAAGCGGGTCTGCGAGTGGACATCCCCGGCGGGCTCGACCGTGCGGGTGCGCTCCACCCGGCTGGTGTCCGACCATCCGTCACCACGGCATCGAGATCACGGTGAGCGGGGACGCCCCAGTCGACCGGGCCATCCCGCCGCTGAAACATCGCCCGGCCCCGCCCCGCACCGCACCGCGCCCCGACGGCCCGCTACCCCCCGGCGACCAAGTCAGGCATTTGGCTGCATTCCACCCTGTATCCCTCCATCTCGCGGGATAGCTTGGCCGTGTTTCCGATCATCGGCTTCCCAGCCCTGCGGGTGGGAGGTCGCAGCGGCTCTGCGGCGCACGGGGAAAGGGGTGGACGATGGCCGACGGCGCGAACGCCCTCCTCGTCCGGATACGACGACGTGAGCAGAGCCAGAGGTCCGGCACGCCCCGCAAGCGGCGCGTCGACCGGCCGCTCGCCGCGCTGGCCGCGGTGTTCACGCTCGCCCAGCTCGCCCTCGTCCGGCCCGTGCTGGGCCTCGGCTGGGACGAGATCGTCTACGTCAGCCAGGTCACCTCCCACACTCCGGCGGCGTTCTTCAGCGCCCCCCGCTCCCGCGGCGTCTCGCTGCTGGTCGCGCCCGTCGCGTCCTGGTCGTCGTCGGTCCCGCTGCTGCGCGTCTACCTCGCCCTGCTGTCCGGCCTCGCCCTCTACCTGGCCCTGCGCGCCTGGCGAGGCCTCTTCCCGACCCGTGTCCTGGTCGTCGGCGGCGCCCTCTTCGCCTCCCTGTGGGTGACCCTCTTCTACGGTCCGCAGGCCATGCCCAACTACTGGGTCGCGATCGGCGCCCTGATCAGCGTGGGCTGCTTCCTGCGGGCCCGGGCGGAACGTTCCGCCCGGGCGGCACTGTGGGGTGTCGCGGCGGGCGCCGCGCTCATGGCGTGGATGCGGCCCACCGACGCGGTCTGGGTGGCCGTGTCCCTGCTCGTCCTCGCCCTGGCGCGCCGCCACGGGCGTCTGCTCCTCGCGCTGATGGCGGGCCTCGCCGCGGGCGCGGTCCCGTGGGTGATCGAGGCCTACACCGGCCACGGCGGCCTGGTGGAGCGGCTGTCGGAGGCCTCGCGGATCCAGGGCGGCCTGGGCTGGCAGATCGCCGTCGACGACCACATGCGCAGCCTGGGCGGACGTGCCCTGTGCCGGCCGTGCACCGGGTCGATGCCCCACCCCGTGGTCGCCGTCTGGTGGTTCGTCCTGCCGGTGCTGGCCGGTGTCGCGGTGCTCGTCGCGGCCCGGGCCCGGCGTCTGGAGCGGACCCTGGTGCCGCTGGCCTGCGCCGCCACGGCCGCCCTGCCCTACCTGTTCATGATCGGTTACGCCGCGCCCCGCTTCCTCCAGCCGGCCTACGCCCTGCTCGCGTTCCCGGTCGCCGACGCCCTGTGGCACCTGGTCAGGACGCCGGGCGGGGCATGGCGGCCGGTGGTCGCCGCACTGGTCGCGCTCGGTCTGGCCGGGCACCTGGCGGTGCAGCTCGCCGTCCTGGAAGGCGCCGTCTCCCGCAACACCGAGAGCCGCCGCGACTGGGACCGCACGGCCGGAGCACTGCACCGCCTCGGCGTGCGACCGCCCTGCCTGCTCACCGGCCACGAGGCCATCCCGATCGGCTACTACACCGGCTGCTCCTCGGGTGCGACCTCCGGCAACAACGAGAACACCACCGTGGCCGGCATCCTGCGCACCGCGGAGCGCCTCCCGGTCGCCCACCTCTCACCGGCCGGCGGCACCCCGCCCCGCTACGCCCGCACCTGGCCCGTCCACCGCGTCTCGGACCTGGACGTCCGCGTCGCACCGCCGGCGCAGCGCGACGGCGGCCGCTGACGCGTCGACTCGCGTCCTGCGTCCGCACGGTTCAGGAAGGAGCCGGTGGAGTTCCCGGCGTCCCACCGCCCCGGGCCGCTGAGCACCGCAGCGCCCTCCCTGACGGCGTCCGCGCCGAGGCGCCCCGCACGCACGACCGTACTGGCCCTCACCTACCGCGACGGCGTGCTGACCGCGGGGGACCGGCGGGCCACGCTGGGTGACCTGATCGCCCAGCGGGACCGGGAGATCGTGCGCCCCGCCGACGACCGCACCGGCACCGCGCACCGGCAAGGAGACCGCGTCCGAGACGGCCTCGCGCCACCGCCGGTCCTCCTCAGAAGCCGGTCTTTGATGTTTCGAGATTGACCGGTGGGTAGCGGCCGGGCCGCCGCGGGTGTGACTCCCGCCGGCGCCCGAGGCTTTCGGACGCTCACCCGACCGGCGCGCGTCCGCCGAGGTTAGAGCCCGCGTAACGGGAAACGCGGAACGGACAGCAGAGACGAACGAGTCGACGCAGCGCGACAGGGAGGCAGGAGTGATGGGCACGGAACCGATGCGCCCCGGACCGATGGCGGACGACGCGTACCAGCCCACCGGGACCAACGAGGAGCAGGAGGACGCCGCGCCGCTGGACCTGCAGGACGCCGTCGACGAGCGGACCTACGACGACACCCTCGACGAGGGCTACTCCCCGCCGGAGAAGCCGCTCGGTGTCACCAAGCGCGGCACCACCGCCGCCGAGCAGCACGAGGGCGAGACGCTCGACCAGCGGCTCTCCCAGGAGGTCCCGGACGTGACCGCCGAGCAGGTCGGGGACGGCGTGGGCGACAGCCCCGACAGCGACGGCGAACCGGTGGACCCCGAGGCGGGCACGGTCCGCGCCGGCCGCCTGGTCGCCCCGGACGAGGGCGCCCACCCCGACACCACGAAGGAGTCCGTCGCGACGGACCTCGGCATCGACGGCGGGGCGGCCGGCGCGGAGGAGGCCGCCGTGCATGTGGTGGAGGACGACAGCACACTGCCGGAGGACGACGGCAGGGGGTGAACCGCCCCTGGGCGTGAGGTGTACGCCGGGCACCGGCGAGGCCACCGCACCCGAGCGCGTCCGCGCCGGGCCGGTGGCCTCGCCGGTGCCGGTGGCCTGCGGGCTACGGCAGCAGCTTCTCGAGGGCGGCCGGCCCCTCCGCCGCCAGCTTGCGCTTGGCCCATTCGATGTTGTGCGGGGTGAGGTCCTTGCCCGAGGCAAGGACGAGGTCCTCCGGTGACACGTCGGTGCCGGTACGGGCGTGGAGCAGGCGGTCCGGGGTGGTGCGGTCCTCGGGCGGCCGGGACGCGGCGGGCTGTGACGTCGACATGTTCTCTGCTCCTAGGGTCCGGATCGCTGGTGCGGCCCCGGTGCTGAAAAACGGGTCCGCTATCACCATTGCCCGCGGGAGCGCGGCGTGCATCCGGAGAGCACGGTCCCGGCCCGGCCACCCCGTTCGGACGCCCATGGATGTCGCGACGTCCTACTCCGGTGAGGTGGACTCACGTGCCCCTGCGACTGGCAGGAGCTTTTCCATGCGCACACGTGTGACCGCCGCGGCCGGTCTGGCCTGCGCCGCCGTGCTGGCCTTCGCCGGCACGGCGAGCGCCGACTCGGGCCCCGTCGGTATCGCCACCGACAGCCCTGGCCTTCTCTCCGGCAACGTCATCCAGATCCCGGTCGACATCAACGCCAACATCTGCGGCAACTCGCTCAACGTGATCGGCCTGCTCAACCCGGCGTTCGGCAACGAGCGCAAGATCAAGGACTGACGCACCGGTCGTACGGCCTGCCGGGGGGGGGGGGGGGGGGGGGGGGGGGGGGGGGGGGAGAGGGTGGGGGGGGGGGGGGGGGGGGAAGGCGGAATGATCACCGTGGAGCGGCCGTACCTGCCGTTCACACCGACCGAGTTCG